>NZ_JBSHBL010000021.1:0-42051 GCF_053611985.1 Streptomyces sp. NPDC054770 | reverse complement strand
CGCCAGGACCGCCCGCCTCCGGTGCCGCCGGAACCCCCAGCAGCGCTCTCGCCCACCCGGCGTCGGGGGGGCGGGAGGGGGGGCGGCCCCCGGCCGCCGGCCGCGCGCCCCGCCCGCCCGCCCCCCCCCCCACGACTGGCAGATCGCGCGGATCGCGCTTACGGCGACCGTGCCGGTCCGAGAGATCGAGACGAAGGGGCATTGGTCCGACATCACGGTTGTCGCCGTTCTGACGGAGGGGGCCACGAACACGCGTACTTGCGTCCCGTTGACGTGTGGTGCGGATGGTGACAGAGAGTGGACTGGCGAGATCGAGCTCGACCGGGACGACCATCTGGATCGCGCGTCGCTGGCTGTGCACGTGGTGGCCACAGTCGAGGAAACACCAGGACGGATCATCGGCTCCATCGATCAGGACTGGGTGGTCGACCTCACTTCCGACGTCCCACTCAGGGATCGCCAACTGGAAGTCAGCACAGTCAGTTTCGCTCGCGGTGCCGAGTGGTTGCGTAGCTTCCGGGACGCGCCCTGGATAGTGGACACCTCGGGCCGCATGCCTACTGTTCGCCTCAACTCAGACTTCGAGGGCCTCGCAGCGCTGGTGGAGGGTCGGGGCTCGAAGGTGGAGGGCGTGGTAGGGGAGATGCTGCTGGCCCAGATGTGCGCCGATGTATGGACCGCTGTGTTCCACACTGCCATCGGCGACCTGGAGGTCGAGGACGACGGGACGCCGCTCTTCCCGCCCGACTGGCGAGGCGCGGTGCTGCGAGAGATGCTTCCGGACATCGTCCCGGGGCGGGCGGCGGAGGATGCGCTCCGCGAGGTGCATCTCCGGCGCACCGGTGAGGGGAGTTGGACTGATCTGCAACCTCGGATCCAGTACGCCGCCGCACGTCGTGCCGAGGTTCCCAAGGCGTTGGCCACCACTGTCCGTGACATCGAACGAATCGACCAGGAGACCCTCGCGTGACTTCCCGTCCCGAGCATCTGCCGGAACGGCTTGCTCTGATCTCCGATGTACAAGCTGCCGAGTTCATCTCGACAGGACTGCTCGAGGGACGCGAGGACGTCCCCTCCATCGCGCTTAACAAGATTGCCGAGAGACTGCCGGGTGACGACGCGCGCAGGCGACTGGACCGAGTTCGGGATCTGATCGAACACGCGCTGAGCAGATTCGGGAACGAACGCCCCACAGCCGCGGACGCATGGCTGGCGCCGCGTCTGCACGAGACCCTTCGACTCACACGTCGGGAAGCGGCCGAGAAGGGGTTCTGGACATATCTAGCCCTTGGAGTTGCGCCGGACTACGTAGTGTGGCGGCATCTGTCCGAACCAAAGGCGGATGGATCGCCTGGGCGCGTAGCTCGCGACAGGTTCATCGGCCCGCACTACAAGCAGACGTTCGCCCGGCTCTGGTGGGCAGCCGAACTCTTCCGTGACGGTCCGGACTACCGTCCCGTCGCAGTGGCCTGCGGCAACCAAGACATGCTCAACTCTGCCCTTCGACTCGACATCATCGACCACCGACCCACCGCCCTTGCCCTCGTCCGGCTCATGGAAAGGAGTGCTGTTCGCACAGGTCGAGAAGTCAACGCCCTGACTTCTGCGGTCAATGCTGCCGCAGCGACCTTGATGTACGACGTCATCGCTCTGGATGTGGAAATGGATCGGGAGCCGCTGCGCGACTGGATCGCGGGCGCAGAGTCATCACTTCCATCGCCAAGGAATGAGCTGCCCCAAGGTCCGGAGGAGGAGAGGGTGCCAGAGGAGGCAGTTGAGAGACTGATCGTTCACTTCGAGGATCTGTTTGCGTACGCGCAGGTCAGGGGGCGGATTTCAGGCGAGAGCGAATGACATTGCCAGCCTCCCGACAACCTGCTCCCGTGATCCGCGCAGTGGTCTTCGACGTAGGTGAGTGTCTGGTAGACGAGACCCGGGAGTACGGGACCTGGGCCGACTGGCTAGGTGTATCCCGGCACACCTTCCACGCGATGTTCGGGGCCGTGATCGCTCAGGGGCGGGACTACCGGGACGTCTTCCAGGAGTTTCGGCCCGGCTTCGATCTCTACGAGGAGCGGCAGGAACGGGCAGCCGCTGGGCAGCCGGAGTCGTTCGGGGAAGAGGATCTCTACGCGGACGTCAGGCCTGGGCTTGCGGCGCTGCAAAGTGACGGGCTCTGGCTCGGGATCGCCGGAAACCAGACTGTTCGGGCGGGCGAGATTCTGCGGGAGTTGTTCTCTAACGACGTCGATCTGATCGGTACGTCGGACGACTGGGGGGCCAGCAAGCCCGACCCTGAGTTCTTCAAGCGGGTCGCCGACGCCGTGCCGTTCGATGTCGGCGAGATCCTGTACGTCGGGGACCGCTGCGACAACGACATCCGTCCCGCCCGGCAGGCCGGCATGCTCACCGCCCTCGTGCGCCGCGGGCCTTGGGCCACCATCCAGTGGAGCGATCCCTCGGCCAGGGAACTCCCGACCTTCCGGGTTGAGGGGCTGCTCGAACTTCCGGATCGGATCAGTCAGTTCAACGGCCGAGTGCGCTGAGCGTCGTCGACCAGTCGTACAGGCGGTCGTCGAGGTCACGCACGCAGCGTTCGGCCTGGTGGGGCGCGAGCGTCCGGCGTACCTCTCGTACCCGGTCCATGCCGGTCGCGTACCAGGTGAGCGCCAGCTGGTCGAGGGCCTTGTCCGCGTACCCGCACGCCTGCTCCGGGTTTCCGGACGCCGCCTCAACGGCTGCCAGGTCGGCGTAGACCACCGAGCGTTGCTTGTCCTCGGCCGGTGTCATCGCGGTCAGCGCATGCAGCAGACTTTCACGGGCTTGCGGAAGATGGCCCGCGATCATCTGGGTATTGCCCTTGAAGGCCGCCAGACGGGCCGGGGAGAACCAGTCCAGCCATTCCGGCGAAGGGTGTTCGTTGCCCGCCGTCAGGACGTCCTCGGCGTGGCCGAGCAGGTGCAGCGCGGTACGGCTGTTGCCCGACCTCGTCTCGCACTCGGCTTCCACCGCGTCCAGCCAGGCCAGGAACTCGGCGGAAGCGAGGGTACGTCGTGCGTAGGTGCGCGCGGCAGTCATTCGCTCAAGCGCTCCGTCGCGATCCGCCACCCATCCCGGGACGAACGCCATGTGGGCGATGATCGCCGATCCGAGCAGCGCGTCGTTCGCCTCCCCCGCTGCCTGTAGGGCCAACAGGAGGGTGTCGTTGGCCGTAGTCGGCTCGCGGAGATCGAAGAATTCGATACGACCTGCCAGGAGGTAGGTCTCCGCCATCGCCGCGGCGATCTCACGACGTGTCGAATCCGCCGTCTCCGGCAACAGGGCGCATCCCAGCGTCGCGTGCGCGACAACGGCCGGGTGCAGCTCGGCCGGTGCGACCGACCAGTAGAGCCGGCGGTGGGCACGGGTCACCGCCATGAAATCGGTGCCGGCGGAGGAAGGTTGAGGCGCCACCGCGACTTTGCGAGGCAGCGATGTCCGGCCTCCCAACATTGTCCGGCCGCCGGTGGTCGGGGGCCGCCGTGCGTGCTCTGCGGGCTGTGGCCCGTCTGTACCCCACGGGGGCGTGAACCCCAACGCCTCCATGCTCTGGCCGAGCATGTGCACAAGAACGCGTTGACAGTCCGGCTGCGGCCAGGGCGGATTGTCCGACTCCCAGCGGCGAACCTGTCGTACACCGATCGACAACCCTCGAACGCCCATCTCCTTGGCGTGCTGGGTGAGCGCATCGGCCAAATGCTGCTGGGAGTTGAAGCCCGCGGCTACGCGGGCGGCCTTGAGCCGGACGTTGCCGGTGGGCCTGGGCACTGGAGCACCTCCTGCTACGGCTTCTCCAACTCTTCCACACAGAGTCCTGTTCACGCATGGCCTCCCCCTCAAGGAGTCATAGAGGCCCCCTTGGAGTCCTTTCGGCGACCTCTTCAAGTCCTCGAATATGACGCTCGGTTACTGGACGCTTTGTGTTGTTCCCAGGACAGGAGGCAGGTCGTGGACACACAAGAGGCCCTGGACAGAGCGATCTCAGAATGGCTCGCACGAACCCACCCGACGCCTGCGCAGGCCTGGCACGAGTGGGCGGTTCACGGCGTCGCCCTGTTACCGCTCGGCGATCGGTTCGCAGCGGTGCGGATGGCGTCGGACGAGGTACACGCAGCCGTGGATTCGAACGACCCGGACCAGGTCGCCGTCTGCCTCGGCCTCCTCCTCGGCGGCTCGATCATCTACGACCGCCGCGTGGCGGGTGGCACGTACTACGCCCTGATTCAGGGGCACGCCGGTCTGGTCTGGGCGTACGACGACATCGCCACGTGTCTGGGGTATGGCACCTATCTCGGCGTGCCACGGCTCGACCGGCAGCAGCCCCCGGGCACCTACTGGCTGGTTCCGCCCCGCTACGAGGGCGATCTGTGCGCGCCGCGTTCGATCACGGCCCTGGTCAAGAGGGGGCGGTCACGACTGGCCGCACGCTCGGAAGTCTGATCCTCCGCCGCGAAGAACCTCGAAAGGAATGGTGAGCAATCACATGACGACTACGGCCGTTCAGGCGCCATGGGCCATGCGGTTGGTGACCGATCGGCTGCCGGTCGCGGCTTCGTCGTACGTGTCCGTGGTGCTGGATGCCGCCTCGCAGACCGCCGTGTACACGGACGCCACCGGGCAGGTGGTCGAGATGGGGAAGCACGGGACGTCGAAGACGACGGGTACGGCCTCGGTCTCCGGTGGTGGGGACGGGCAGCAGCCCCAGCCTCAGACGCACGACGACAACACGACCGACTACGAGTCGGACTGAGGGGTGAAGTCGTGGAGTCCGTTGTTCTGGCGCTCACCGCGTTGGAGGACGTCACCGCGGACCGGGTCATCGAGGCTCTGAACGAGCGCGGCGCGGCCGTCGTACGCGTTGATCCAGGGGATGTCGGGCCGGACCTTGTTTTCGGTTTTCGGCTCGAGCAGGGAGGCGGCTCGACGTGGGGTGGGCGGTTGCGTACCGCGAGCCGGGAGGTGGATGTGGAGGCCGTGACGGCCGTCTACTGTCGCCGGCCGACCCCGTACACCGCGCGCTTTCGGCAGTTGCCCCGTCAATCTGGCGAGTTCGCCGCCGCCGAGGCACGTCATGGGCTCGGGGGTGTGCTTCACGGTCTGCGCAGTGCGTTGTACGTCAACCATCCGTCCGCCGTGGCCCGCGCCGATTTCAAGCCCGCCCAGCTGCAGAGGTTCGCCGCTCTCGGTCTGCGTGTTCCGGCGACCCTGGTCACCAATGACGTGGAGGAGGCTCGGAAGTTCGCGGCCGAGTACGAGCACGTCGTCTACAAGTCGTTCCGCGGGTTGCCGGAGGGGGAGGACGGGCGCGCCGGGGCGATCTGGGCCCAGCGGATCGAGGCCGATGCCCTGGACGACTCGGTCGCGGTGACCGCGCATCTTTTTCAGGCCGAGATTCCGAAGAGCGGGGATGTGCGGGTCACCGTGGTCGGACGTCGGGTCTTTGCCCAGCGGATCACCACGCCGGACGGTGCGCTGGACTGGCGCCGGGGTGACTGGGACCGTCTCGTCCACACCCCCGTCGCCGTGCCCGAGTCCGTTCGGGCCGCTCTGCACGGCTACTTGGCCTCTTTCGGGCTGGTCTTCGGTTGCTTCGACTTCGCGCTCACCGGTGACGGGACGGCTCCGGAGGACTGGTGGGCGATCGAGTGCAATCCGAACGGGCAGTGGGGTTGGCTTCCGGACGCCCCGTCCATCGCCGACGCGTTCGCCGAGATCCTGAGCAGAGAGGGAATCGAAGAACCTTGACGACACCAAACGCCCTTGAGAGCAATGCCGTTCTGCTTCGGCGGAAGATGGCGAAGGGGCTCGCGCGGGACGGGTCGGTGGACGATCCGCGCTGGTTGGCGGCTGTGGACGAGGTGCCTCGGCATCGGTTCGTGCCAAGCTTCTATCTGGCGGCCGGCGAGACAGACGAGAACGGGCTGGCGGTCTGGGAGCCCGTCACTGCTGAGCTCGACTACGGCAGATGGCTGGCCGCCGCGTACTCCGATGCCACGCTGATCACCCAGTTCGACGACCGGGAGCCGGACTGGAACGCGCCCGAGGTGCGGCACGGTGGGGCGCCCACCTCCTCCTCGACCCTGCCGTCACTCGTCCTGCGGATGTGGGGCGATGCCGAACTGAGCGACGGAGACACGGTGTTGGAGATCGGTACAGGCAGCGGCTACTCCACCGCCCTCGCCTGCGAGCGCCTCGGGTCCGCCGACGTCACGAGCATCGACGTCGATCCCGACCGGCTGGCGGTGGCAGCGGATGCGTTGTACGGCTGCGGCTACACGCCGACCCTGGCCGTGGCAGACGGGCGGTACGGCTACTGGCCCGAGGCTCGCTTCGATCGGATCGTGGCCGCCTGCTCCTTTCGTTCCGTGCCGGAAGCGCTCGTCGCACAGACCCGGCCTGGCGGGAAGATCCTGCTCACTCTGTCGGGCTGGTTGTACGGCTATGCGCGCGTCCTCCTCACGGTCGCCGAGGACGGTAGGGCGGAGGGGCCGCTGCTGCCGGGCACGGTCTCCTTCATGTCGGTCCGGGCGCAGGCCGCTCCGGCCTTCGGGAACCCCGCCCACTGGGCTGCGGGGTTGCCGGAGAGAACCAGGGCAGCGCGGTACGGGCCGGAGCGGATCACGGTTGCCAGCCCGGAGGGGTTCCATCTGCGCTTCCTCGCCCAGTGCGCGGTGCCTCATGCTCAGATGACCACCGTGGGGAAGGTCGTGCACCTGGTCGACGTCGTCCATGGCTCTGCCGCGTCGCTCACGCCGCGCGACGGTGGGTGGGAGGTGCGGGAGGCCGGGCCTGTGCGGTTGTGGGAGCGCGTTGAGGAGGTCGTCGACGCCTTCGACTCTGCGGGGTGTCCGGGGCCGGAGTCGTTCAGGCTGCAGGTGTGCGGGAGCGGGCAGAGGCTGGTCCACGCACAGGTGTCCGGTCTTGGGTTGCCGGGGGCTTGAACTGCTTCTGGAGTGGGGCCCGGTATCGAGGTCGACGTGCCGAACTGTTGGCTGCAAGGTGCCCCAGCCGCCCGGAAGGATGCGGGGAGTCTCACGCCGGGCAGTCGTCACCCGGGTGGACAGGACCCGGCGGTGGGAACTCGGGCCTCCGGTGGTTGAAGACGCCCGGGTTGGGAGGGCTTGCGCATCCGCAGGGGAGGATCGTCGCAGGTGGCGGTGAGGGTGGGGGTGAGGGTGGCGGTGGCCGGCTCGGGGCGATCGCGGGGCTCTGCGGAAGGCGCTGGAAGGCGCCAGAAGGCGGGGAGAGGCCGGGGGAGTCGTGGATCTCCCCCCGCCTCTCCCCGCCTTCCGAATTGCCGCGTCGGGCAACCCGGCCCGGATCAGGGACAGTTGTGGGTCGGTCCCACGGTCACGATCAGGTCCACGGTGCTGCCCAGCGGCAACGCGGTGCCGCCGTCCGGGATGGTTTCGAACACCTCACCGCCGGGGCAGTCCGGCGTGGTGCCGCCGATCACCGGCACGTACCCTGCGGCGCGCAGCACGTTCTGCGCCACGGCCGTCTTTTGCCCGACCACGCCCGGCACGTAGGTCACCCCCGTCACCGGGACCGTCAGGGTCGCGAGGACACGGCTCGCGCCGGTGTCTGAACTCGCGTCGATCAGGACCTCGGTCCACGACGCGGTGGAGGTGTCGGTGATGAACACCGGCCGCGACCCGCCGAGGTTCAACTCGTCGGTGGCCGGGTTGAATCCGGGCCCGAAGATCTCCACGATGTCCTCCGGCGTGGGAGACACGCAGTTCACCCCCCATGACACCGTCGTGTTCTGCCCGTACGTCACCGGGTTCGACGACGTCGTGAGCGAACCGGTGGCCGTCGCGAGGCAGTTGGCACCCGGGTCGTCCGCGTGCGCCGGCACCGCCAGGAACAGCCCGGCCAGCGCCGCGACGAACGCGGGCACCGTCCACCGTGCCACGCGCCTCAGCCCGCCCGGACCGCGTGATCCGGATAAACCTTTCATTCCGTTCATTTCCGCGTCTCCCTCAACACCGCCGTCCGGACCGTCCGGGCGAACGCCCGACCAGATTGCTCGCGCGGTCCCGTGAAGGCCCGTACTGGTCCGCTCAGCGGAACGGCGCGGGTCGCCGGGGTGCGAACCCCGCAACTGCCAGGTCCGGGGGCCGAGAAGTCGGGCGGACAGGCATGCGGTCATGGGCGTCGGTTCGGGCGTTCGTCGCAGTGGTGGGTGGTCCAGGCCCGTCGGATCAGGTTGCGCACGGTGGTGCTCGTGTCGGCGAGGTCGAAGAGGGCGTCGGCGAACCCGTTCTTCCCGGGTTGCTTGTCTCTTGCTCAAGTTCCCTTTGAACAACTGAAGTTGACTCAACTTGAGACAGAGGGGGATCATCCACTGCCAGGCGTCGACGGACGGAGCCCCGCGTAGGTCGCGGAGGCCTGCGCATACCGGCTCGGCCGATGAACCGATGCCCCGTCGTATGCATCCTCCATTCCGCCATTTGATCCTCCGAGGTTCGGGGACTTTTTCATGAGTTCAAGCAATTCCAGACGCACAGACGCCTCGAAGCGTCGTCGTCCGGCCGTGCTGACCGCCGTTGCCGCGCTCGCCGTTGCGGGCGGCGCGGCGGTGCCGGTGCCGGCGTTGGCCGACGGTGCGGCCGCGGGTGCGGTGACCGGCACGCTGCAGCAGGACTTCACGGCCGCCGCCGACGCGTACCACGTCCCGCGTCAGTTGCTGATGGCGGTGGCGTACCAGGAGTCGGCCTGGGACACGCATGCCGGGCAGCACAGCACCGACGGCGGGTACGGGCCGATGCATCTCACGGACGTCACCCCGGCGATGATGGCCGGTGGCGACGCGGGCGCGGCGGGGCGTGGGGATGTGGCGAAGCTGGCGGACGCGCCGGCCCTGCACACCGTCCAGGCCGCCGCGAAGCTGACCGGGCTGTCGGCCGGGGAGTTGCGTACCGACCCGGCGGCCAACATCCGCGGTGGCGCGGCGCTGCTCGCGTCGTACCAGAAGGCCGTGACCGGTTCCGTGTCGTCGGATCCCGGCAACTGGTACGCGGCCGTGGCCCGTTACAGCCAGGCCACCGAGCGGCAGGGCGCTTCGGCCTTCGCCGACCGGGTCTTCGCCACGGTGAAGAAGGGCGCCCACCGCACCACGACCGACGGTGAGCACATGAAGCTGGCGGCTGACGGCGATGTCGCCCCGGCCACCAAGCAGTTGGCCTCGCTGGATCTGAAATCCGCGGCGGACACCAGCGTCGAGTGCCCGGCCACCGTCGCCTGCACCTTCGTGCCGGCGTCGCCGTCCAACGGGCAGGTGTCCAACCGCCCCGCCAACGGCATCCGGATCGACAGCATCGTCATCCACGACACCGAGGGCTCGTACGACTCCGCCATCACCAGCTTCGAGCAGCCGGGCGGCGCCGCCGCGCACTACGTCATGCGGTCCTCCGACGGCGCGGTCACGCAGATGGTGCCCACCAAGGATCTCGCCTTCCACGCGGGCAACTACTCCACCAACATGCACTCGATCGGCATCGAGCACGAGGGCTACGCCGCGCACGGTGCCACCTGGTACACCGAGGCGCAGTACGAGGCCACGGCCGAGCTGGTGAAGTACCTCGCGGCGCGCTTCGACATACCGCTGGACCGTGAGCACATCATCGGCCACGACAACGTCGCCGGGCCGAACTCGTCCCTCGTCTCCGGCATGCACTGGGACCCGGGCCCCTCCTGGGACTGGAACCACTTCATGAGCCTGCTCGGGGTGAACACCGGGCGGCACGGCGTCGGCCCCGTCGGCTCGGTGGTCACCATCGCGCCTCGTTTCGCCGACAACCTGCAGACCGTCCAGATCTGCCCGTCCGACGACCCGACCGGCGCCACCACCGCGTGCACCGAGACGCAGCAGGCGTCGAACTTCGTGTACCTGCGCACCGGGCCCAGTGACTCCGCTCCCCTCTTCGGCGACCAGGCGCTGCACCCCGGCGCGGCCGGTACCGACCGGATCAACGACTGGGGCAGCACGGCGGCGGCGGGACAGCAGTTCGTGGTCGCCGGACAGGACGGGGACTGGACCGCCATCTGGTACAGCGGCTCGGAGGTTTGGTTCTACAACCCGCACGGGTGCAACACCGCGCCCGCCCACGGGGTGCAGGTGATCGCAGCGGCCGACACCTCGCCGGTGGCGGTGTACGGCTCCAGCTACCCGGACGCCGCCGAGTACCCCGCGGGCCTGTCGCCCTCGAAGCAGGCCCCGCTGAGCATGTACTCCGTCCCGGCCGGTCAGGCCTATGTGGCCACCGCGGCGCCGTCCCTCACGGACGACTTCTTCCCGTCCAGCGGGACGGTCGTCACCGGTGCCAAGGCGATGTACACCATCCAGTACAACCACCGGGTCGCCCTCGTGTACGCATCGGCGGTCACGGCCACGGACGGCTGACGGTCCGCCGGCCGCACACCGGCCGCGCGCCGACGCACGTTCATGTGGTGCCCAGGAGGTTCCGGCCTCCTGGGCACCATTTGTCTTGTCACCGGTCGCCGCGCGCGGCGAGCCGCTCGGTGATCTCGGTCCGGACCGTCTCGTGCAGTTCCTCCGACGTGAAGCCGAGGGTGCGGAGGATCTGGGCGGCCGGGCTCTGTGCGGTGCGGATCAGGCCCAGCAGCGTGTGTTCCGTACCGACCCAGTCGTGGCCGAGGTCGGCGGCCGCGCGGCGGGTCTGGCCGATGGCCTCCTTGGTCTCTTCCCGGAACGGGATGTGGCCGCGCAGTGCCTTCTCGCCGGCCGGCGGCAGTGCTTCCCGGATCGCGTCGCGGACGCGTTGCTCCGAGCCGGCCTTGGCCACCAGCACCTCGTACGCCAGGCCCCGTGGTTCGCCGAGCAGGCCGAGCAGGAGGTGTTCGGTGCCGATGGAGTCGTGCTTGTAGGTGCGGGCGGCCTCCTGGGCCAGCACGATGCTGTGCCGGTTCAGGTTGGTGAACCGCTCGAACGCGGCGGGCGCGTGGCGTTGCTGGGCGGCCTGCTTGGACACCCCGATGGCGTCGCCGATCTCGGTCCACGACGCGCCGGTCTGCTTGGCCTTGCTGACGTAGTGGTCGATGAGCTGGTCACCGAGGTCGGACAGGGTCTGGGCGCGCAGTCGGGCCTCGCTGATGCGGGCCAGTTCGCTTGCTTCCGGGAGCTCCTCGTCGAGACGGGCGATCAGGTCCGCGAGGCTGATGTCGAGTGGGCTCATGCGTCAACTTTAAGTTGACGATCCAGGATCGTCAACTTGTAATTGACGATCCTTTTCGGCACGCGCTGCGCCAACTCTCTTGCAGGATGAGGGGATGACGACCATTCACGGGGAAGTGGCCGACGGGTTCGAAGGCGTGCGGGAGGCGTTCCGCGCCAACTTCGCGGAGCGGGGGGATGTCGGGGCCGCCGTCTGCGTGTACCGGGACGGGCGGCCCGTGGTGGATCTGTGGGGCGGGGTGGCCGATCCGAGCACCGGGCGGGAGTGGGAACGGGACACCTTGCAGCTCGTGTACTCGGCGACCAAGGGCGCCACCGCCACCGTGGCGCATCTGCTCGCCCAGCGGGGGGAGTTGGACCTCGATGCGCCGGTGACCGCCTACTGGCCCGAGTTCGGGGCGGAGGGGAAGGCGGAGATCCCGGTGCGGTGGCTGCTGTCGCACCGGGCCGGGGTGGTGAGCGTCGAGCCGCCGGTACCGGTGGGCGAGGCGTTGCGCTGGCAGCCGATGGTCGACGCCCTCGCCGTACAGCGGCCGCAGTGGGAGCCGGGGACCGCGCACGGGTATCACGGGCGGACCTTCGGGTGGCTGGTGGGCGAGGTCGTACGGCGCGTCTCCGGGCGTACGCCCGGCCGGTTCTTCGCCGAGGAGGTCGCCGGACCACTGGGCCTCGACTTCTTCATCGGGCTGCCGGCGGCCGAGCGCGGGCGGGTCAGCCGGATGGTGTATCCGAAGCCGGAGGTCGACCTGAGCACCGTACCGCTGGAGTTCGTGCCGCCGGAGGCGCGGGAGTTCGTCGCCGCGCTGCAGGATCCGCGGTCGTTGAGCAACCGGGCGTTCACCGTCACCGATCCCGCCGAGATCGACTTCAACTCGGCCGAGGTGCAGGCCGCGGAGCTGCCCGCCTCCAACGGGATCGGCACCGCGCGCGGCCTCGCGCGGATGTACGCCGCGCTGATCGGGGAGGTGGACGGGGTACGGCTGTTCAGCCCGGAGACGCTCGCGTCGGCGACCGCGGAGCAGGCCGCCGGGGTGGACAAGGTCATCATGTTCCCGGTCCGGTACGCCTCCGGGTACATGCTGCCGGTCGACATGAACCCCCTGACCGGCCCCCGCGCCTTCGGCCACCCCGGCCGCGGCGGATCGCTGGGCTTCGCCGACCCCGAGCACGGCATCGCCTTCGCCTACGTCATGAACAGCATCGTCGAGGGGGCGGAGGACACGCGGGCGTCCACGCTCGTCGAGGCGGTACGGGCCGCGTTGTGACCGGTACGACCACTACCGGCACGACCACTACCGGTACGGCCGATACCGGCACGACCACTACCGGTACGGCCGATACCGGTACGGCCGATACCGGCACGACCGCTACCGGCACGCCGGCCACCGAGACACCGGCTATCGAGACACCAGCTGCCGAGACACCGGCTATCGGAACGCCCGCAGGTTGCGCCCCACCCACCCCCCGAACCCGGCCGCCGGCCGCCCCAGCACCGCCTCCACGTCAGGGCTGACCCCCAGCTCCGTGGGGAGCGGTGCGCCCAGGACGTCCAGCGTGCCCGTGACCGCCTCTTCCGGCATGAAGCGGGACATGGCCGCGTGGGCCTCCTCACGGGAGAGTTCCACGAACGTCACCTCCTCGCCCAGCACCGAGGAGATGACCGCCGTCTGCCGGCGCGGGCTGATCGGTTCCGGGCCCGTCAGCTCGTACACCCGGCCCCCGTGGCCGTCCCCGCGGAGCGCCTCCGCCGCCACCGCCGCGATGTCCGCCGGGTCGACGACCGGGAGGGCCACGTCGGCGAACGGGGCGAAGACCGTGCGCTTGGTGCGGATCGTGTCGGCCCACGCGAAGGCGTTGGAGGCGAAGCCGCCGGGGCGCAGGATCGTGAAGCCGAGGCCCGATGCGCGTACCGCCGCCTCGTACTCGCGCAGGCGGGCATGTGAGGGTGCCTCCGGACGGGTGGCGCTGACCTGGGAGGACACCAGGACGACCCGTTCGACGCCGGCGTCCGCGGCCGCTCGCAGCAGGAGCTCCGGGTTCTCGCCCCGGGCGTTGAGTTCGCCGCCCAGGACGACGAACAGGGCACGGGCGCCGGCCAGGGGTGCCCGCATGCTCGCCGCGTCACCGACATGGCCCTCGGCCCATCGGACACCGGGCCGCCCGCCGGACGCCTGCCGGGGTTGCCGGGACACCGCCGTCACGTCCTCGCCCGCCTCGGCCAGCAGGTCCACCAGCGTCCGGCCGATGTTGCCGGTCGCGCCCGTCACTGTGATCATCATCGATCCCCCTGTTAGTTAGTTGACTGACTTACTCGATGGGCAGACGCTAGCACGACCGAACCCCGGGTTGTCTATAGTTAGTTGGGTGACCAACTCAGTGGATCGGCGGGGGCAGGCGACGCAGAAGCGGCAGCGGCTGATGGCGGCGGCCGCCCGGGTGCTGCACGAGCAGGGCGTCGAGCGCACCACCCTCGCCGACATCGCACGGGAGGCCGACGTCCCCGTCGGCAACGTCTACTACTACTTCAAGACCAAGGACGAGCTGGTCCAGGCCGCCCTGTCCGAGCACACCGCGCACCTCGACGAACTCACCGGCCGGCTCGACCTGTTGCCCGACCCGCGCGAGCGGCTCAAGGCGCTGGTCGAGGCGTGGGTCGGGCAGCGCGACATCGCCGCCCGGTACGGCTGCCCCACCGGCACCCTGGCCGCAGAGCTCGGCAAGCGCACCGAAGGGACCCTCGACGCCGAGGCGGGCGCGGTGATCCGGCGGCTGCTCGACTGGGCCGCACGCCAGTTCCGTGAGATGAGGCCGACCGGCCCGGACGGCCCGCAGGACCCGGACGACCTGGCCCTCACCCTCGTCTCCGGCTACCAGGGCATGTCGCTCATGGCCAACGCGCTGCGCGACCCGGAGATCATGAACCGCGAAGGCGCCCGTCTCCTCGGCTGGCTCGACTCCCTCCGGTGAGCCTGCCCTGAGAAACCTTTGAAACATTTTCCCGGCCCACCGCATCAATGAGGTGAGCGGCAGAGCGCCGGGGACGGGGGAACACGCGGATGAGTCAGCGCGCTGGGGAGGACTACGCCGAGTTCGCCGCGGCGCGGGCCGGGCATCTGTACCGGTCCGCCTGTCTGCTCACCGCCGGGGACACCCACCTCGCCGAGGACCTGGTGCAGGAGGCCCTCGGGCGGATCTACGTCCGCTGGGGCCGGGTCTCCCGCGTCGAGAACCCCGCCGGGTACGCGCAGACGGTCCTCACCCGGACCTTCCTCGCCCACCGGCGGCGGTTCAGCAGCAGAGAGCGGGCCAGGGACTCGTTCCCCGAACTGGCCGACACCGGCGCCGACCAGGCCGGCAACGATCCCTCGCTGCGGCTGACCCTCCTCGACGCGCTCGCCCGGCTGCCCGCCAAGGACCGGGCCGTGGTCGTCCTGCGGTACTGGGAGGACCGGTCGATACACGAGACCGCGGACGCGCTCAACGTGAGCTCGGCCGCCGTCCGTACGCGGTGTGTGCGGGCCCTCGCCCGGCTGCGCGAGCTGCTGGGCGAGGACCTCGCCGAATACGCCCGCCCCTGACCTCAACCCTGTGGAAACTGGAAACGGTGGTTCGTCATGCCCGTCGAGCGGCAGCACAGCGACAGCGATCCCCTCGCTCCCTTCGAACAGCGGCTCTCCTCCGCCCTGCACGACGCCGGCGGCACCTTCGACGCCGACCGGGGCGCGCTCGCCGCCGCCGGTACGGCCCGGGGACGGCGGCTGCGGCTGCGGCGCCGCGCCACCGTGCTGGGCGGCGTGGCGGGCGTCGCGCTGGCGGGGGTGGGGGGCGCCCTGGTGGTGGCGGCGGACGGCGGGTCCGCCGACCGCTCCCCCGCCTCCGTGGCCGGCACACCGAAGCCGACGGCCAGCGCGTCGCCCGCGCCGGTCACCGGGGACCAGATGGTCCGCACGCTGGAAAGGCTGCTGCCCAAGGGGAAGTTCAGCAAGGCACAGGGGCGGGGCGTCGACCCGGAGCAGCCGCTCGTGGCGCCGTACGCGCAGCTCGTGTACGACGACGGGCACGGCGCCGCCGCCATCAGTATCTCGGTGAACCGGGTGCTGCCGGGCGGGTACGACGCCCAGCAGACCCTCCGGTGCCCGGACAAGGTCTACACACCGTACGACAGTTGCACCACCAGCCATCTGCCGGACGCGTCCGTGGTCACGGTCGTCAAGGGGTACGAGTATCCGGACCGGCGGGTGGACACCAAGCTCTGGACCGCGAACCTCGTCACCCCGGACGGGCATCACGTCTCGATCAGCGAGTGGAACGCCGCCGCCGAGAAGGACGCCCCGATCAGCCGGGAGCAACCTCCGCTGTCCGCAGCGCAGTTGAGGACGCTCGCGGCCGCGAAGGACTGGCGCGGGGTGATCGACGCCATTCCGGAGGATCCGCGGCAGACCCAGGAACCGCCCAGCGCGCAGGGGGACGGAAAGGCCGTCCGGCAGACCCTCACCTCGCTGATCCCGAAGGGGCTGAAGGTCGTGGCGCACGGGGCCGATGACGACACCCAGTTCAGCTACGTCGTCGTCGACGACGGCAAGGGCAGGAGTCTCGTCCAGGTCAACGTGCAGCCGGACATGTCCGATGTGGCCGGTGACCTGTTCGGCAGCGGGTCCGAGACCCTGCCCGACGGGACGAAGGTCGCCGAGCGGCAGGGGCCCGGGGAGAAGGGGGGCGCCGGGGTCGTCATGTGGACCGTCGACACGATGCGCACCGACGGTTTCCGCGTCGTGATCAGCGCCTTCAACTCCGGCTCCCAGCAGACCGCCGCGACCCGCAAGGCCCCGGCGCTGACCATGAAGCAGCTGCGTGCGATCGCGCTCAGCGCGAAGTGGCGGCCGTAGTTCGGGGTCGGGTGCGGGTGGGTGGGGGCCGGTCGCGAGCCGCCGGTTACTCTCGGGAATCCAGGCGGAAGCGGCAGAAGCAGAAGGAGACAGGCATGGCCAGGGTTCCCAGTTCGGTGATCGCCGCGAGCGGGCTCGTCGGAGGTTACGGCGTGGCCCGGTGGACGAAGAAGCGGCCGCTGGGCGGAGCTGTGCTGGCCGTCGCCGGCGTCGCCGCCGCGCAGCAGTGGCGGCAGCAGGCGGGCGGCAAGGCCGCCGGGGCGCTGTCGGTCGCCTATGTCGCCGCGTTCGCCGGGTCGCATCCGCTGGCCAAGAAGGTCGGCGCCTGGCCGTCCGTGTTCGGGGTGGCGGGCGCGGTGGCACTGGCGTCCTGGGCCGTCGCGGACCGGCGGGCCTGAGGAGGGCTGGGCTCAGGGCTCGGCGGTGACGACCCCGGCGCACCACGCTGGCCCCTCCGTTCGTCAGGCGCCCGCACTCTCGATGTGGTCCCTGACCGTCATGCCCAGACGCGCCTGTTCCTCCTCGACGATCCGGCGGGCCAGTTCGGTGTCCGACACGTCGACCGCGTCCGGGGTCGCTTCGGCCACCGCGCTGCGGCGGGCGTAGGCGTCGAACAGGCGGGTCTTCCGCTCCAGCATCCGCACCAGGCGTTCGTCCACTCCTCCGGTGGCGAGCAGGCGGTGCACCCGGACCGGTCTGACCTGGCCCATGCGGTGGGCCCGGGCCACGGCCTGGTGTTCGATGGTCGGCTTGATCTGGGGTTCGCAGATGACGACGACGGAGGCGGCCTGCATGTTGAGGCCGACGCCCGCCGCCTGGATCTGCGCCAGGAGCACCGCGGCGCCCGGGGCGGCGGCGAAGTCGTCGACGAGCTGCTGCCGGCGTGCGGCCGGGACGGCGCCGGTGAGCGGGCCGAAGACCGTGGTGCCGTCGGCGAGTGCCTCCTCGACCACACGCAGGACGTCCTTGAAGTTGGAGAAGACGACCGTCTTCTGCCCGTTCTCGCCGGCCTCCTCGACGATCTCCCGGAGCCGCTCCAGTTTGGCCGACTTCTCCGGGCGCAGGTACGCGGCCCTGCGCATCGCCATGAAGTTGCCGGCGCGGACGGCGTCGCGGTACGCCTCCTCGTCCGACGCGCTCAGCTGCTCCCACTCGTCGGTGTGCTGGAGGCTGGGGAGCTCCGTCAGCACGTCCTGCTGGTTGCGCCGCAGGTAGACGGGGGCGACGGCCTTGCGGAAGGCGACCGATCCGGCCAGGGCGTCCCCGTCGTCCAGGGACTCCGCGACCCCGTGGTCGAGCATCCCGACCAGGTTGCGGAACTCCGCGACCCGGTTCTCCATCGGGGTGCCGGTCATGAAGAGGGTGCGCTCGCAGCGCTCCGCCCACCGGGCGACCGCCTGGGACCGCTTGGCGCTCGGGTTCTTCACCGAGTGCGCCTCGTCGACCACGAACAGTCCGACCTCGCCGCCACCCGGTGCGGGAAACCCGCGCAGGGCGTCGAACGTGGTCACCCCGACCCCGCCCCGCCCCTTCCAGTCGGCGAACGCGTCACGCCGGTCGGGGCCGTGCAGCAGCAGCACGCGCAGGGCGCTGCGGGCCTCGATCTCCCGCGTCCAGTTCACGAGGACGCTCGCCGGGCACACCACCATGAAGTGGCTCTGCCCCTCGGCGGCCAGGTGGGCCAGCACGGCGATCGCCTGGATGGTCTTCCCCAGGCCCATCTCGTCGCCGAGGATCACCTTGCGCTGCGCGAGGGCGAACCGCGCGCCGAACGCCTGGTAGCCGCGCAGGGAGACCCGCCGGTGCGAGTCGTCGAGGTGCTGGGCCCGGACCCGCTCGGCGATGTCGTCCGGCAGGAAGCCCTCGGCGGCGGCCGCGTCGGGCGCGGCGCCGGAGATCTCGGCGAGCAGGCTGTAGTACTCGGCGGAGCGGAGTTCGAAGTCCGCCCAGGCGGCGAGGTCGGACGACGGCCCCCGGAGCAGGTCCACCGAGGCCTGGGCGAACTGTTCGGGCAGCCGCCCCCGGTCCGCCTCGTCCACCAGCGGACGGAGCTCGGCCACCGCCGCCAGCGCGCGGGCCTTCCGCTCCCGGCCGGCCAGCAGCATCCGGAACCGCCCGGCGGCGGGCCCGGCGTCGGCCAGCAGCGGTTCCAGCCGTTGCGACAGGGCAGCGGCCCGGTCGACGGCGCGCCGCGCCTGGGGCCCCGCCTCCACCAGCACATGCAGGGCCCTGACGAGCGCGGTGGTGCTCGGCTCCGGCCGGTCCACGTCGATATGGACGGCCACGGTCTCGTGCACGGCCTCGGAGAGTCTGCGGGCCGCGGCGAGCATCTGGTCGACGGTGCGCCGCCCGACACCGGGTATCTGAAGCAGCCGGTACGCGCCCGCTTCGAGCACGGCGCCCACCGTCCGCAGTCCGCTCTGCTCGACGCCGCCCAGCCGCAGCCGGCCCTCGGTGACGTCCTGGAGCCGCGCGACCGGGATGGCGTCGAGCTCCCGCCGTACCGCCGCTTCGTGGATCGGCGTGAGCGCCGCCCGTACCGCCCCGACGGCACCGTCATGGTCACCGACCACGTTCCGGGCCGCCTCGGCCAGCCGCGCTCCCCGCGCGACCACGCCTCGTTCTTCCCGCCCCACGCGCCCGCCCCTCACTCCTCACCGGCCGTTCCGGCATCTTCCCACCCCACACCGACACCGGCGGCAGAACCGGGTCCGATCCGGCGGAGCGTCCGGGGTGCGGAAGCATCACCAGGCGCTCCGCTGGAATTGCCGCGCTATGCCGTCTGTCGACCGCGGCTCCGTCGTGGCTGGTCGCGCAGTTCCTCCCCCAGCCTTCGGCCGGGGGTACCCCCAGCGCCCCTTCTGGGCGCTGCCGAACCGCAGCGGACTTCGCCGGACCCGCTCAGGCGTCCGAGGTGCGGAAGGCCCGGCGGTAGGCCTGGGGGCTGGTGCCGACGACTCTTCTGAAGCGTTCCCGGAAGGCCGTCGGGGAGCCGAAGCCCGACTGGGTCGCGATGCGTTCGACGGGGTGGGCGGTGGTCTCCAGGAGGTGCTGGGCCCTGCGTACCCGGGCCCGGTGCAGCCACTGGAGCGGGGTCGTGCCGGTCTGGTCGCGGAAGCGGCGGTTGAGGGTACGGGTGCTCATGCCGGCCTGCGCCGCGACCTCGTCCAGGGTCAGGTCCCGGTCGCAGTTGTCCTCCAGCCAGGCCAGGAGCGGCTCCAGGGTGGCGCCGGCCGGGGCCGGCGGCTGGTCGTGGACGATGAACTGGGCCTGGCCGCCCTCCCGTTCCAGCGGCATGACCGACATCCGGGCGGTGTGCGCGGCGACCGCCGAGCCGTAGTCCTTGCGGACCATGTGCAGGCACATGTCCATGGCGGCGGCCGCGCCCGCCGAGGTCAGGAACTGGCCGTTGTCGACGTACAGGACGTTCGGGTCCACCTCGACCGCCGGGTGCCGGGCGGCCAGGGTGTCGGCGGCGACCCAGTGCGTGGTGGCGCGCAGGCCGTCGAGGAGGCCGGTGGCCGCCAGGACGAACGCGCCGACGCAGACCGACGCGATCCGCGTGCCGTTCGCCGCCGCCGCGTGCAGGGCGCCTGCGACCTCCGGCGGGAGGGCGAGGGCGGGATCCGCGACGCCCGGCACGATGACCGTGTCCGCCTCGGCGAGCGCGTCCAGCCCGTACGGCGCCCTGACCGTGAACGCGCCGCCCGCCGCGGTCACCTCCGCCGCCGCCCCGCACACCCGCACCCGGTAGGCGTCCCGGCCGTCGGGCAGCCGGGCCCAGCCGAAGGTGTCGATCGGCACGGTGAAGTCGGACGGGATGACCTGGTCCAGGACGAGTACGGCGACGGTGTGCATGGCAGGAACGTAGCGGTTCGACGGGTTGCCGCCAATCGCGGGTCCGGTTACCGGGCAGTTCCCTCCGCCGACTGGCGAGAATCCGTCGAAGGGTGGCAGTATCGCCGCTTCTGCGCGATCATCCGGCCGCCTACGGTCGTCGCCGTGACCAAGTTCCTCCTCGCCGTCCATGTCCTCGCGGCGATCGTCGCGATCGGTCCCGTCGCCGTCGCCGCCAGCATGTTCCCGCCGGCCGCCCGGCGCGCCATCGAGGCACCGGACGACGTCCGGGCCGCCGAGACCGTTCAGCTGCTGCACCGGATCTGCCGGGTGTACGCCGTCGTCGGCGTCGTCGTCCCGGTGTTCGGGTTCGCCACGGCGAGCAACATGCATGTGCTGGGCAGCGCCTGGCTGATCACGTCGATCGCGCTCACCGCAGTCGCCGCCCTCGTCCTCGCCGCGCTGGTGCTGCCCCGGCAGAGCGCGCTGGTGGAGGGCGCCGCCGACGGACGTACCCGGCAGGCCACCGTTCAACTGGCCATGTTCACCGGGGTGTTCAACCTGCTGTGGGCCGTCGTGACGGTGCTGATGATCGTGCGGCCGGGGTCGACGACGGGCGCCTGAGCGATTTCGCGGCTTTCTGTTATCGCGGGGTGGGCCCGTTCGTCTCCCGGGGCATGCACATGACTCGACAGATCAGCCGCCGGAGCATGTTGAAGGCCTCGGGCGCGGCGGCGGGGGCCGCTGCCGCCGGGATCGCCGTGGGCAGCGGCCCCGCAGCCGCCGCCGGGGCCGCCGCCTTCGCCCACCCCGGCCTGCTGCACACCCGTACCGACCTCGACCGCATGGCCGCCAAGGTGAAGGCGGGCGCCGCGCCCTACACGGCCGGGTTCGCGAAGCTCACCGCCAACCGGCATGCGCAGAGCGGCTGGCAGGCGCGGCCGCAGGCCGTGGTGTACCGGGGCTCGGGCACCCCGGAGAACTACTCGCTCCTCTACAACGACATCCACGCCGCGTACCAGAACGCCCTGCGGTACCACGTGACCGGCGAGAGCGTGTACGCCGACACCGCCGTCGCCGTCCTCAACGCCTGGTCGGCCACCCTCACCGCGGTCAACGGCTCCGCCGACCGGTTCCTGGCCGCCGGACTGTACGGCTACCAGTTCGCCAACGCCGCCGAACTCGTCCGCGGCCACGGGGACTTCGAGCTCGCCCGCTTCCAGGAGATGCTCAGCAAGCTGTTCGGCGCGGTCAGCGACGACTTCCTGGTCCGGCACAACGACGCCGTCGTCTCCAACTACTGGACCAACTGGGACCTCGCCAACATGGCCTGCGTCCTCGCCACCGGCATCTTCTGCGACGACCGTGCCCAGGTCGCCCGCGCGGTCGACTACTTCAAGCACGGCGCCGGGCTCGGGTCGGTCAGGAACGCGATTCCCGTGGTGTACGACGAGAAGGACGGCGCGCTGGGCGAGTGGCTGGAGGCGGGGCGCGACCAGGGGCACGCGCTGCTCGGCGTCGGGCTGATGGGCACGTTCTGCGAGATGGCCTGGAACCAGGGGATCGACCTGTACGGGTACGACGACAGCCGGTTCCTCAAGGGCGCGCAGTACGTCGCCAAGTGGAGCCTGGGCGGGCAGGTGCCGTTCACCGCGAGCACCCGGCGCAAGGGAGCGGTCGGGGGATGGTCGGGGAGTGAGACGGTGACGGCCGCGGCGGCCGTCGATCCGTCGATGACCCGTCCCATCTGGGCGATGATCGCCAACCACTACACGAAGCGGCGGGCCATGCCGGCGACGTATGTCACGCGGATCGCGGCCAAGGCGGCGCCGGAGGGCGGCGGCGGGGACTACGGCCCGAACAGCGGAGGGTACGACCAACTGGGCTTCGGGACCCTGACGTTCACGCGGGACCGGGCGAAGGCGGCGGGCAGTACGGCGTCGTCCTCGCCGAGTCCTGGAGCGTCCGCCTCGGCGTCGGCATCCGCTTCCGCGTCGGCCTCCGCCTCGGCCTCGGCCTCCTCCGCCCCGTCGGCCATGGGCGGGGGCGGCGACCTCGCCGCCACCGGGACCGGTGACATCGTCGGGTGGAGCGCGGGGGCGGGGATCACCGCGCTGGCCGGCGGGCTGCTGTTGCTGCGCAGGCGGGCGCGCGGCGGTCAGTAGCGGCGCCCTTGCCCGAAGGGGCTTTCCCGCAGCCCCTAGGGGGTGTCCGGCGGGGCGGCGGCCGTCAGCGGGCGGGCGATGTCCTCCAGGGAGCGGCGCTCCGCCTTCACCGCCAGCGCCGCCGCCACCAGCCCCGCCGCGCACATCAGTCCGGCGCCGATCTGGAAGGCCAGCACCGTGTCGGACACCTTGCCCGTCCCCGTCAGGTCGGCGAACAGGAGCGGCCCGCTGATGCCGCCGGCCGCCGTGCCCAGCGCGTAGAAGAAGGCGATGGACATCGCCCTCGTCTCCATCGGGAAGATCTCGGAGACGGTCAGGTACGCGCTGGACGCGCCCGCCGACGCGAAGAAGAGGACCGCGCACCAGCAC
Organism: Streptomyces sp. NPDC054770; assembly: GCF_053611985.1. Taxonomy (NCBI): domain Bacteria; kingdom Bacillati; phylum Actinomycetota; class Actinomycetes; order Kitasatosporales; family Streptomycetaceae; genus Streptomyces; species Streptomyces sp. NPDC054770. The sequence goes on along the minus strand of NZ_JBSHBL010000021.1, from coordinate 19,558 downwards.
GCCGTCAGCGTTCCCGCCGTCAGCACGCCCTGGCCGAACAGCCATGCCGTGAGGAACAGGAGCAGGCCCGACAGGAGGTACGTCGACGAGATCATCACCCGTCGGCCGACCGTGTCGAACAGCTTGCCCAGCAGCAGGGGGCCCAGGAAGTTGCCCACCGCGATGACCACGAAGTAGTACCCGGTGTGGCCCGTCGGCACGTCGAAGAACGTCGTGAGGATCGCGCCGAAGCCGAAGGTGATCGCGTTGTAGAGGAACGCCTGGCCGATGAAGAGGGAGAAGCCGAGGACGGCGCGGCGCCGGTAGTCGTGGAAGACCGTGCGGGCGATCTCGGCGAAGGTGACGCTCGGCCGCTGGTGGATCACCAGCTCGCCGGCCGGTTCGGGGAGCGGGGTACCCGTCTCGTCCTCCACCTGCCGTTCGATGGACGTGACGATCTTCTCCGCCTCCTCCTCCCGGCCGTGGATCAGCAGCCAGCGCGGGCTCTCCGGGACGTTGCGCCGTACCAGCAGGATGACCAGGCCGAGGACGACGCCCAGCGCGAAGGTCAGGCGCCAGCCCACGTCCTTGGCCAGGAAGTCCGTGTTCAGCGCGACGATGGAGAGCAGCGAGCCGCCGACCGCGCCCACCCAGAAGCTGCCGTTGATGATCAGGTCGACGCGGCCGCGGTGGTACGCCGGGATCAGCTCGTCGATCGCCGAGTTGATCGCCGCGTACTCGCCGCCGATGCCGAAGCCGGTCAGGAAGCGGAAGGTGAAGAACCACCAGGGGGCGAAGGAGATCGAGGTCAGGGCGGTGGCGGCCAGGTACACCGCCAGGGTGATCATGAAGAGTTTCCTGCGGCCGTGGCGGTCGGTCAGGCGACCCCAGAACAGGGCGCCGGTGCAGGCGCCGGCCACGTAGAGCGCGGCGGCCGTGCCGGTGACCTGGGAGGAGGAGATCGCGAGACCGCTGCCCGGTTCGGAGAGGCGGCTGGCGATGTTGCCGACGACCGTGACCTCCAGGCCGTCCAGGATCCAGACCGTGCCGAGGCCGATGACGATCGTCCAGTGCCAGCGGGACCAGGGCAGCCGGTCCAGGCGGGCCGGGATCCGGGTGGTGATCGTGCGGCCGCCGTCGATCCCGCCCGCACCGCCCGCGCCCACACCCGTAGCCGTACCCATCGCGCCTCCTCGACCGGCGGAACCACCGAAACCCGCGGCCGAGTGCCCATCTCCGGGCGGGTTACCCGCCCAGTGCCCGGGACACCGTGAAGATCAGTACTCCGGCCAGCGACCCCACCACCGTGCCATTGATCCGGATGAACTGCAGGTCGCGGCCGATGTGCGCCTCGATCTTCCGGGTGGTGTGCTCGGCGTCCCAGCCGGCCACCGTGTCGGTGATCAGGGACGTGATCTCCTTGCGGTACGTCGTCACGACGTGCACGGCCGCGCCCTCGACCCAGCTGTCCACCTTGTCCTGGACCTTGGGTTCGGTGGCCATCCGGGCGCCCAGGGAGATCAGCGAGGCGCGGACGCGCAGCCGCAGCTCGCTGCGTTCGTCCTCGGCCGCCGAGACGATCATGGACCGTACGGCCGTCCAGGCGGACGCGATCAGGTCCTGCACCTCGCCGCGGCCCAGCACGTCGCCCTTGAGCCGCTCGACGCGGGCGCGGGTGTCGGTGTCGGACTGGAGGTCGTTCGCGAAGTCCGTGAGGAAGCGGTCCAGGGCGCCGCGGGCCGGGTGGGAGGGCATGTCCCGCATCTCGGCGCAGAAGCGCAGCAGCTCCTTGTAGACGCGCTCGCCGACCTTGCGGTCCACGAACCGGGGGGTCCAGCCGGGCGCCCCGCCCTGCACGGCGTCCATCACGGAGTCCGCGTGCAGCACCAGCCAGTCGTGCGCCCGGGTGACGACGAGGTCCACGACGCGGTTGTGGCCGCCGTCGGCGACGACCCGCTCCAGCATCTTGCCGATGCCGGGGGCGATCTCCTGGGCGTCGGCCCGGCGGGTGATCGCCTCGCCGACCACCGCCTGGACGTCGGAGTCCCGCAGCACGGTGAGCGCGCCGCGGAGCGCTGTCGCGAGCTCGGCGGTGACCCGGTCGGCGTTCTTCGGCTCCGCGAGCCAGGCGCCGAGCCGGCTGCCGATGCCTACGGCGCGCAGCCGTTGCCGTACGACGTCCTGGGAGAGGAAGTTCTCGCCGACGAACTCGCCGAGGGAGACGCCCAGCTGGTCCTTCTTCGTGGGGATGATCGCGGTGTGCGGGATGGGCAGGCCGAGGGGGTGGCGGAACAGGGCGGTCACCGCGAACCAGTCGGCGAGCGCGCCGACCATGCCGGCCTCGGCGGCCGCGGCCACGTAGTCCGCCCATGCCCCGGCGCCGGCGCCGGACGCCCACTTGGCCAGGGCGTACACCACCGCGACGACCAGCAGCAGGCCGGTCGCCGTGCGCTTCATGCGCCGGACGCCGCGCTGGCGCTCCTCGTCGGCGGGCGTGAACGCGTTCATGGACTTGTAGGACGGGGCGGCTGCCGCCACCGCCGCTTCCGTACGTTCCTCCATCTGCTCCACCCGTTCGAACCCGGCACCACCCTCACGGTGCTCCCCCACCCATTGTCCCTACCTGCCCTACTCCCGAACCGAACCAAGAGTTCCCCCATCGCCCAGCCCAAAAAACTCACCGCCGCGACGGCGGATGCCGACGGCGCCGAACCGGCCGGTGGATCCCTGCGGGCCGGTGGGGGCTGGCCGCGCCCACGCGGCGGAGCCGCACATCGACACAGCCCCGCGCCCCTGGGCGGGCCGCCCCCACGACGCCCGAAAGACCCCGTCACTCCCCTGGCCCCCGCCGTTCCCCTCTACCCCGCCGCTCCCCCCATCCCGCCGCGACGGCGATCAACCACGACGGCGGAATCCGGCGGCGCCGAACCGGCCGGTGGATCCCTGCGGGCCGGTGGGGGTTGATCGCGCCCACGCGGCGGAGCCGCACATCGACACAGCCCCGCGCCCCTGGGTGGGCTGCCCCCACGACGTCCGAAAGACCCCGTCACTCTCCCCCACCCACCGCGGCGGATGCCTGCGGTGCCGAACCGGCCAGTGAGTACCTGCGAGCCGGTAGGGGCTGGTCGCGCCCACGCGGCGGAGCCGCACATCGACACAGCCCCGCGCCCCTGGGCGGGCTGCCCCCACGACGCCGGAAAGACCCCGTCACTCTCAGTTCCCCGCGCCCCTGGGTGGGCTGTCCCACTGCCCGGTCAGTAGTCCCCGTGTCGCCGGCGTTCCCGTTCCTCGCGGCGTTCTTCGCGGTGCTCTCTGCGCTGCTGGTGCCATTCGTGGCGGGCGGCGTGCAGTTCGTGGCGGGTTGACCTGCGGTCCAGCTTCTCCTGGCGGCGTTCCTCCTTCAGACGTTGCTGTTCCGCCTTCGTGATCTTGTGTTTCACGTCCACCCCGCCCCAGAAGGCGAGGCCGGTCACGATCACCTTCGGGGCGCCCGGGTCGGGCGGTGTGCCCTCCTCGTGGTGGTCGAAGCCGCCCATGACGGCGATGCCCCGTACCACCACCTCGACCCCCGGCGGCACGATCACCTCCACCCCGCCCATGATCGCGACGCAGTTGAGCTCGACCTCGCCGTCCGCGAAGTTCGCCTCGCGCAGGTCGATCTCGCCGCCCCCCATGAACGCGAAGCAGGCGAACCTCTTGGGCACCGTCCAGCGCCCCTTGCGCTGGAACCCGGACATCACGGCCACCGCCCACGTCGACGTGCCTTCGCCACCGACGATCCGGCTTCGCCAACTGCCGTCGTCCACAGGAGGCTTGGTGAGCGACACGGCCGGCGACGTGCCCGCCACGGGCAGATCCTTCGTGATCGGCGCCAGCTCGCCGTACGTACGGGCCTGGTACGTCGCCTCCAGCCGCTCCTCGAACTCCGCCATGTCGAGCCGCCCCTCCGCGAGGGCGTCCCTGAGGATCTCGGCGACTCGTTCACGATCGGCGTCGGCGGCGCGCAGCTCCGGAGCATCGTCGGTCATAGAGTGCAGCGTACGAGTTCCCGGCGCCGCGGACTATGCCGTCGTCTGCTCGGCATACATCGCCGCGATCACCGTCTCGATGTCCGGCTCCCGGACCGACAGGTCCAGCAGGGGGTACTCCGCCGCTATCCGCGCCACCAGCGGCGCCGCCGACTCCGACGCCGGGAACGCCAGCCACTGCCGAGGGCCCTCCACCTTCACCACCCGCGCCGCGCCGCCCGCGTCGATCGGCGGCAACTCCCGCTCCAGGTCCACGACCAGGGTCCGTTCGCTCTCCCCCACCTCGTGCAGGCCGGCCAGCGGACCGTCGTACACCAGCCGCCCGTGGTCGATCACCATCACACGGGAGCACAACTGCTCGATGTCCTGGAGGTCGTGGGTGGTGAGCAGGACCGTGGTGCCGCGTTCGGCGTTCAGTTCGCGGAGGAAGTCGCGGACCCTGGCCTTCGAGATCACGTCCAGGCCGATCGTCGGCTCGTCCAGGTACAGCACGTCCGGGTCGTGCAGCAGCGCCGCCACGATGTCGCCGCGCATCCGCTGGCCGAGGGAGAGTTGCCGTACCGGGACGTCCAAGAGGCTTTCCAGGGACAGGAGTTCGACCAGGCGGTCCAGGTTCTCGGCGTAACGGGCGTCCGGGATGCGGTACATGCGGTGCATCAGGCGGTAGGAGTCGATGAGCGGGAGGTCCCACCATAGGGTCGTGCGCTGGCCGAAGACCACGCCGATGCGGTGGGCCAGGCGGGTGCGCTCGCGGGACGGGTCGATGCCGGCCACCCGGAGCCGGCCGCCGCTCGGGGTCAGGATGCCCGTCAGCATCTTGATCGTGGTCGACTTCCCGGCGCCGTTCGGGCCGATGTAACCGACCATCTCGCCGCGCGCCACCGTGAAGGAGAGCGAGTCGACCGCCCGCACCTGCCGGCGCTCCCGTTTCAGGAACCCGGCCTTCTTGCGGACCTCGAAGACCTTCTCCACCCCGTCGACCTCGATGAACGCCTCGCCGGTCCCGTCAGTCCCGTCGGCCCCGTCGAATTCGCCGGACATGTCCGACATCTGATCAGCACTCCTCACTCCGGTCATCGGATCAGCTGCCCGTACTTCGATACGACCTGAGGCCCGCCCGCCAGGCCAGGCCCGCCAGCACGCAGCACACCGCCGCCACCAGCGGCGGCGACCACACCGTCCACGCCGGCAGCCGCAGCGGATACGGCCGCCCCAGCACATACGCGGCCGGCACCCAGTTGACGAAGGCCAGCGGCAGCATGAACGTCACCCCGCGCACGAAGTCCTTCCCGAACACCGTCGGCGGGTACTGGAGCAGCGTCGTACCGCCGTACGTGAACGCGTTCTGCACCTCCGCCGCGTCCTGCGCCAGGAACTGGAAGGCCGCGCCCGCCACGAACAGCGCGCAGAAGATCGCCGCGCCGGCGGCCAGCATCAGCGGCATCAGCAGCACCTTCGCAGGCGTCCAGGCGATGCCCGCGGAGACCAGCGCCCAGCCGAGCACCACCGCGCCCTGGGTGATCCGGCCCAGGCGGCGCAGCGCGAAGTGGTCCGCGCCTATCTGCGCGAGCACCGGGGCCGGCCGGACCAGCAGCGTGTCGAAGGAGCCGTCGCGGATCCGGGTGCCCAGCACGTCCATCGAACCCAGCACCAGGTCGGCGACGCCGAACGCGGTCGCCGACAGGCCGTACAGGAAGCAGACCTCGGGCAGCGACCAGCCGCCGAGCGAGTCGACCCGCGAGAACATCAGCAGGATCGTGGCGAAGTCCAGCCCGGTCACCAGCAGGTTCCCGGCCATCGTGAGGGCGAAGGACGTGCGGTAGGTCATCGTGGAACGGATCCACATCCCGGCGATCAGCCGGTACGCCCGCAGCCCCGCCAGGGCACGCTCACCCACCCTGCACCACCACCCGCCGCGTCGCCGCCGACTGGAGCAGCCGCCCCGCCGCCAGCAACGCCACCGCCCACGCGGCCTGGAAGGCCAACGCCCCCGCCACGCTGGTCTCCCCCATCAGCACGTCCGCCGGCATCTGGATCTGCGCCGCCCAGGGCAGGGCGCGCGCCACCTCGCCGAGGGCGCCCGGGAAGACGTTCAGCGGCAGGGTCATGCCCGAGAAGAACACGCCCGTGATCATCATGACCTGGTTGACACCCATCCCGTCCATCAGCCAGAACGCGCTCAGCGCGACCAGGTAGCGGATGCCGAAGCTGACGAGCATCGCGAGGAGCAGCGCGACCAGGAACGCGGCCCAGGTGCCGGCGTCCGCGGGCAGCGCCATCGGGAACAACACCGTGCCGACCAGGAAGGGGACCACGCCCCGTCCCAGCAACTGGAACAGCGAGCGACCCAGATCGGTCGCCAGCCACCACAGTTGCAGATCGGCCGGACGGTACAGGTCGATCGCGATCGCACCCGTACGGATACGCTCCATCAGGTCTTTTTCCATGCCCCCGCCCTGGATCGCGAGGGTCGCGTAAAGGCACTGCCCAAGCCACACATAGGTCACCGCCTGTGCCTGGTCATAGCCTCCGAGGTGCGGTTTCTCGTGCCACAGCGCCAAGTACGTGTAGACGAGGATGATCCCGAAGGCCGTATTGGTGAACACCCCGGCCGCGGTGGCCGCCCGATACGTCGCGTACCGTCGGAAACCCCCCGCCGCGACGGCCGTGTACAACCGTCCAGCGCCCACGCCAACCGACCTCCCGGACCGTCCGACACCGAAGCGCAGGAGCCTACTGCGCCGACGACATCGCAGGCCACGCAATTTCCGTGACCGAAGCGTGCCGGAATCCGGGAACGGAACGCACGGTGCGAGAGTCTTCAACAGGGGGCGCAGAAGCGTACGAGGTCGTACGGGAACGAACGTACGACGCGAAACAGGAGTCCGTGCACGACATGAGCGACGAGCCGCAGCCGCAACAGCCGAACCAGGGCGGCGGAGGCCCGACGGAGCCGCCGACTGCGGCCGAGGAGAAGAAGACCCCACCGCAGCCGGGGGCCGAGGCGAAGCAGCCGGAGCCGCCCGCGGCGGCCGAGGACAGGCAGGACCCGCAGGACACGCAGACGCGTCAGCTCACGGCGGTCACGGTGCCGAGGGCACGGCCGCCCGCGGCGGCCGAGAGCAGACAGGACACGCAGGACACGCAGGACGCGCGGGACGCGCACGACAGGCAGGACACGCAGACACGGCAGCTCGCGGCCGTCAGGGTGCCGAAGGCAGAACCGCCCACGGCGGTCACCCCGGTCACGGCGCCCACCGCTCCCATCGCGCCCACGGCGCCCGGGGCGGAACCGCCCGCGGCCGACGTGCGCACGAACGGGGGCGAGAAGAAGATGAAGCGGCCCAAACGGACCGGGTGGCGGCGGATCATCCCGACCTGGCGGATGGTGCTCGGCACCTTCGTGCTCGGGACACTGCTGCTGATCGGCCTGTTCTTCCTCGGCTACTCGATGGTCAAGATCCCGGCGGCCAACGCGTTCGCCACCAAGCAGTCCAACGTGTACCTGTACGCCGACGGCTCCCAGCTCGCCCGCGACGGCGAGGTCAACCGGGAGAACGTGACCCTCGCCCAAGTCTCCGCGGACGCCCAGCACGCCGTGCTCGCCGCCGAGGACCGCGACTTCTACACCGAGTCCGCCGTCGACCCCAAGGCGATGCTGCGCGCCGCCTGGAACACCGCGACCGGCAAGGGCACCCAGTCCGGCTCGACGATCACCCAGCAGTACGTGAAGAACTACTACCTCGCGCAGGAGCAGACCGTCACCCGCAAGGTGAAGGAGGTGTTCGTCGCGATCAAGCTGGACCGCAGCGAGTCCAAGGACGAGATCCTGGAGGGCTACCTCAACACCAGCTACTTCGGCCGCAACGCCTACGGCATCCAGGCCGCCGCCCAGGCCTACTACGGCAAGGACGCCACCGACCTCGACCCGGCCCGCGCCGCCTACCTCGCCGCGCTCGTCAACGCGCCGAGCGAGTACGACGTCGTCGCCCACCCCGAGAACAAGGCCGCGGCCGTCGCCCGCTGGAACTACGTCCTCGACGGCATGGTCAAGAAGGGCTGGCTCAGCGAGTCCAAGCGGGCCGGCATGAAGTTCCCGATGCCCAAGGAGCAGACCGTCTCCACCGGCATGTCCGGGCAGCGCGGCTACATCGTCAACGCCGTCAACGACTACCTGATCAAGAACAAGATCGTCGACTCGGACTCCCTGGAGGCCGGCGGCTACCGCATCACCACCACGCTGCAGAAGTCCCGGCAGAACGCCTTCGTGAAGGCAGTCGACGACAAGCTGATCTCCCAGCTGGACAAGAAGAACAAGGTCGACAACTACGTGCGGGCCGGCGGCGCCTCCGTCGACCCGAAGACCGGCAAGGTCGTCGCCATGTACGGCGGCATCGACTACGTGAAGCAGTACACCAACGGCGCGACCCGCGGCGACTTCCAGGTCGGCTCCACCTTCAAGCCCTTCGTCTTCGCCTCCGCCGTCGACAACGGCTCCACCACCCAGTCCGGCCAGACCATCACCCCGAACACCTACTACGACGGCACCAACAAGCGCACCGTCCAGGGCTGGTCCGGCGGCGCCTACGCGCCGGAGAACGAGGACGAGAAGTCGTACGGCCAGATCACCGTCCGCAAGGCCACCGACCTCTCCGTGAACTCGGTGTACGCGCAGATGGCCGTCGACGTCGGCCCGTCCAAGGTCAAGCAGACCGCCGTCGGCCTGGGCATCCCCGCCGACACCAAGGACCTCCAGCCGTACCCGTCCATCGCGCTGGGCACCGCCACCGCCAGCGTCCTGGACATGGCCGAGGCGTACGCCACGCTCGCCAACCACGGCAGGCACGGCACGTACACGATGGTCGACAAGATCACCAGGGACGGCACGGAGGACATCAGGCTGCCGGAGTCGACGACCAAGCAGGCCGTCAGCCGGCAGGCCGCCGACACCACCACCTCCATCCTGCAGAGCGTGGTCGACAACGGCACCGCCACCGCCGCCCAGGCCGCGGGCCGCCCGGCCGCCGGCAAGACCGGCACCGCCGAGGAGGACACCGCCGCCTGGTTCGCGGGCTACACCCCCGACCTCGCCACCGTCGTCTCCGTGATGGGCCAGGATCCGGTCACGGCCGCCCACAAGTCGCTGTACGGCGCGCTCGGCCTCGCCCGCATCAACGGCGGCGGGGCCCCGACCGAGATCTGGGCGCAGTACACCAAGGCCGCCCTGAAGGGCACCACGGCCTCCGACTTCAACCTGGACCTCCAGGCCGGCGCGGAGACCCAGGCCCCGGCCACCCTGAACCCGGCCACCCCGGGCACCGGCGGCCAGGACAACGGCGGCACCACCGACCAGGGCCAGAACAACGGCGGCACCACGGACGGCGGCACCGGCAACGGCGGCACGGACGGCACCACCACCGCCGGCACCACCGACGGCGGCACGACGGACGGCTCCACCACCAACGGCGCCACCACGTCCGGGACGACGACCTCAGGCACCGACGCGGGGACGACGACCGGCGGTACCGATACCGGTACGACCACGGCGGGCACCGACGGCGGCACCAATACCGGTACGACCACCGCGGGCACCGACGCCGGCACCACCGCCGGCACGACAGCGGGCGACGGAAACGGATTCGGGTTCATTCAGTGACCGCTGGTCGCCTTGAGCCCCACCACGGCGACCAGCAGCAGGCACACGAAGAAGATCCGGGCGGCGGTGGCCGGCTCCCCCAGCACCACCATCCCGAACACCGCCGCCCCGGCCGCCCCGATCCCCACCCACACGCCGTAGGCGGTACCGATGGGCAGGGTCCGGGCGGCGTACGACAGCAGCAGCATGCTGGCGACGATCCCGCCGCCGGTGAGCAGACTGGGCACGGGCCGGGTGAACCCGTCCGTGTACTTCATGCCGACGGACCAGCCGACCTCCAGCAGACCGGCGACGGCAAGCAGGACCCAGGCCATGACAGACACCTCCGAGACGATTCACCGAACACGGGGTGCGTCGTCTTTGCCTTCACGGTCCCGGTACGGCGCGTCTCGTCGGGCTGGCTCCTTCGAAGGTAGCAAAGAAACAGCAAAGGGGCCCGGTGACCACAGTCACCAGGCCCCTCCAAGCCTCTGAATCAGAGATACAGGCCGGTCGAGTCCTCCGAGCCCTCGAAGCGGTCGGCGGCCACCGCGTGCAGATCGCGCTCCCGCATCAGCACGTACGCCACGCCCCGCACCTCGACCTCGGCACGGTCCTCCGGGTCGTACAGCACCCGGTCCCCGGGCTCCACCGTCCGCACGTTCTGCCCGACCGCGACCACCTCGGCCCAGGCCAGCCGGCGCCCGACGGCCGCCGTGGCGGGAATCAGGATGCCCCCGCCCGACCGTCGCTCGCCCTCCCCGGTGTCCTGCTTGACCAGGACCCGGTCGTGCAGCATCCGGATCGGCAGCTTGTCGTGCTGGCTGCTCTGCTCGTCTCTCTTGGCGCTCACGCCTTTGAACCTACCTGCCTCTGGTCAGCTCTTGCGCCGCCGGGTACCGCTGAAGACCAGCAGCCCGACCACGCCCACGGCGACGAGCGCGACCGGCACCACCCGCTCCAGCCGCGGCGCGCCCTCTTCGTCCACGAACTGGGCCTTCACATCGCTCACGACCCGGTTGACCTGGACGTAGGCCCTCCCGAGCGTGTGATCGACGTTGGCCGCGACCTTGGCCTTCGCATCGCCGACGATGGTCTTCGGATGCACCCGCACCCCGATCTCGTCCAGCGTCTCGGCCAGCACCTCGCGGCGGCGCTTGATGTCCGCCTCGATCTGCGCCGGGGTTCTGGTGTCCGACGTCTCCGCCACCGTAGGCCCTCCGAAGTCTGCCGTACTGCCTGTTCTGGACAGTCTGTCAGTTCTCGCCACCGCCGCCATGCCAGGACCCCCCGTTACGCTAGACCGATGAGCGAGCGACTCCAGCCCGGGGACGTAGCCCCCGACTTCACCCTCCCCGACGCCGACGGCAACGAGGTGTCCCTCTCCGCCCACAAGGGCCGCAAGGTCATCGTCTACTTCTACCCCGCCGCCCTCACCCCGGGCTGCACGAAGCAGGCCTGCGACTTCACGGACAACCTCTCCCTCCTGGCCGACGCCGGCTACGACGTCCTCGGCATCTCCCCCGACGCCCCGGAGAAACTCGGCAAGTTCCGCGAGAAGGAGAACCTCAAGGTCACACTCCTCGCCGACCCCGACAAGAAGGTCCTGGACGCCTACGGCGCCTTCGGCGAGAAGATGAACTACGGCAGGACCTACCTGGGCGTCATCCGCTCCACGGTCATCGTCGACGAGGAGGGCAAGGTGGAACGCGCCCTCTACAACGTCCGCGCCACCGGCCACGTGGCCAAGATCATCAAGGATCTGGGCATCTGAGCAACCCATTCCGCCACTGACGGCTCACACCGGGATGACCCGGCGTGAGCCGTTTTCCCTTTTCCGGCTTCCGGGCGTGACTGTCCGATAAACGGTTCGTTACTCCGTACGAGCTGCGAACGTGCAGGCGGACAGCGACGGCCCGGGGCCGAAGAGTTGCGCACGGCTGTGGCCGAGTCGGTTTCCATCGCAGGGACGCTGCGCCTGTTGCGGCGGCCGGACACCGGCACACAGCGTGCGCTGCTGCGGCAGTGGATCACCGAAGAGGGACTGTCGACCGCGCATTTCCTGGGGTAGGCGCATCAACGGGGAAAGGCTCGGCCAGACAAGGCCAGGCGTCCGAAGGACATCCTGGTCAAGCACGACGGCACGCGCGGCACCAGGACCGCGCTGTTACGCCGAGCCCTTCGGAAGGTCGGCGTACCGGACGTGTGCGCCGAGTGCGGTGTGGGTCCGGAATGGCTCGGGAAGCCCATGACACTGGAGATCGACCACATTAACGGGAACTGGAGCGACGACCGACAGCAGAACTTGCGGTTGCTGTGCCCCAACTGCCACGCGATCACCAGTACCTGGTGCAGGGCAGGCAATCGGCAATCGCTCGCCGAGTACCAGTAAGGTGTACGCGGGGCCGTAGCCCAACTGGCAGGAGGCACCACTTTTAGGTAGTGGACAGTGCGAGTTCGAGTCTCGTCGGCCCCACTTGCAGGGCGCGGCTCCCCAGGGGGCGCCGCGCTCCTCCATTCCTCAGCCCAACAGCTCCCGCACCACCGGCACCAGCGCCCGGAACGCCTTCCCCCGGTGGCTGATCGTGTTCTTCTCCTCGGGGCTCAGCTCGGCGCAGGTCCGCACCTCCCCCTCCGGCTGGAGGATCGGGTCGTAGCCGAAGCCGTTGGTGCCGGACGGGGTGTGGCGGAGCACGCCCCGCAGTTGGCCCTCGACCACGCGCTCCGTGCCGTCAGGCAGGGCGAGGGCCGCCGCGCAGGCGAAGTGGGCGCCCCGGTGCTCGTCGGCGATGTCCGAGAGCTGGGCCAGCAACAGGTCCAGGTTGGCCTTGTCGTCGCCGTGGCTGCCTGCCCAGCGGGCGGAGAAGATGCCCGGGGCGCCGTTGAGGACGTCCACGCAGAGGCCGGAGTCGTCGGCGACCGCCGGGAGGCCGGTGGCCTGGGCGAGGGCGTGGGCCTTGAGGAGGGCGTTCTCGGCGAAGGTGACGCCGGTTTCCTTGACGTCGGGGATGTCGGGGTACTCCTCGGCGCCGACCAGGTCGTGGGGCAGGCCCGCCTCGGCGAGGATGGCGCGGAGTTCGGTGATTTTGCCGGCGTTGCGGGTGGCGAGGATCAGGCGGGTCGTCATGACAGTGAGTATGGCAACCGCCGCGCCTTCCGCTTACGGCGTGCAGACCTTCGTCAGTTCGCCGGCCGCGTCGGTGACCGGGGTGACGTCGGGGGTGGAGTCGCCGTTCCTGACGGCCGTGCGGACGTTGTCCACGGCCTGCTGAAGGTGGTCGACGGCCTTGTTGACGTCGGCGTCGTCGGTCTTGTCGCCGATCTTCTTCAGGTTCTGCTGGATCGAGTCGAGGGAGGCGTCGGTCCGGGTGGGGTCGTTCGCGGCGTTCTCCACGGCCTGCTGGAGGGCGGTGACGCTGTCGGCGATGGAGTCGGCGGTGCGGACGCAGTCCATTGCCGTGTCGACCGAGTCGCAGCCGGCCAGCAGGGCGGCGGTGAGTGCGGTGGTCGCGGCTACGGCGGCGATGGCGGTGACGCGACGGCGTCCTCGGCGTCGGCTGGCGGCCATGGTGGTGTTCCCTCCCCGTTGTACGGCTGGCCGGGCGCACGGTTGTTCGTACCGTGCGCCCGTACCCATAGGGACGCTGGGTCGGCCGCCGGGGTTGCCCTGCCGTACCTCTGCTTTTTCCCTTCCCTTTACTTCTTGAGGGGCTCTTCTACTTCTTGAGGGTCTCTTCGAGCGCGGCCTGCTGGATCGTGGCGAGGTCGGTGCAGCCGGCGACCGCGAGGTCGAGCAGGGCGTTGAGTTCGTCGCGGGCGAAGGGTTCGGCCTCGGCGGTGCCCTGGACCTCGACGAAGCGGCCGTCGCCGGTGCAGACGACGTTCATGTCGGTCTCGGCCCTGACGTCTTCTTCGTAGCAGAGGTCGAGGAGCGGCACGCCGCCCACGATGCCGACCGAGACGGCCGAGACGGTGCCGGTCAGGGGCTGGCGGCCGGCCTTGACGAGCTTGCGTTCCTTCGCCCAGGTGACGGCGTCGGCGAGGGCCACGTAGGCGCCGGTGATGGCGGCGGTGCGGGTGCCGCCGTCGGCCTGGAGGACGTCGCAGTCGAGGACGACGGTGTTCTCGCCGAGGGCCTTGTAGTCGATGACGGCGCGCAGGGAGCGGCCGATGAGGCGGGAGATCTCGTGGGTGCGGCCGCCGATCTTGCCCTTGACGGACTCGCGGTCGCCGCGGGTGTTGGTGGCGCGGGGGAGCATGGAGTACTCCGCGGTGACCCAGCCCTCGCCGCTGCCCTTGCGCCAGCGGGGGACGCCTTCGGTGACGGAGGCGGTGCAGAAGACCTTGGTGTCGCCGAAGGAGACGAGGACGGAGCCCTCGGCGTGCTTGCTCCAGCCGCGTTCGATGGTGACCGGGCGGAGTTGTTCGGGGGTGCGGCCGTCGATTCGAGACATGGCGACGAGCCTATCGGGAGCGGCGCAAGGGGCTCCGCCCAGGAGGGAGGAGCCCCTTGCCGGTGAGGCCGGGTGAGCGCGTGGGCTCACATCATGTCTTCGATCTCCGCGGCGATCGGGTCGGCGTCGGTGCCGATGACGACCTGGATGGCGGTGCCCATCTTGACGACGCCGTGGGCGCCGGCGGCCTTCAGGGCGGCGTCGTCGACGAGGCCGGGGTCGTTCACCTCGGTGCGCAGCCGGGTGATGCAGCCTTCGATCTCCTCGATGTTCTCGATTCCGCCGAGGCCGGCGACGATCTTCTCAGCCTTGCTGGCCATGTTCCTTCTCCCTGATCCGAACCGCTTTGTCGCAGTAACCCACAGTTGGCCCATCTTTGCGAGCGGCCGTACCGCGGGTGCCGAATGATGGCGAGCACCGCGGCGGAACCGTCTGCCGACTGGTCTACACCAGCTGGCGGCCGGTCGACAAACCCTCGCGACGACCCCGCGGTACAGCCGAGCGGCCGGGAGGACGCGCCCATGAGTGCCGAGAGCGCCGACAGTACGGCCGGTCCCGCGCGGGAGCGGTGGCATGTGCTGTTCCAGGGGCTCCAGAAGATGGGCCGCAGTCTTCAGCTGCCGATCGCGGTGCTGCCGGCGGCGGGGATCCTCAACCGGCTGGGCCAGCCCGACGTGTTCGGCGACCAGGGGCTGGACTGGACGGCGGCCTCCAAGGTGATGAAGGGGGCGGGCGGCGCGCTGCTGGACGGGTCGGTCGGGCTGCCGCTGCTGTTCTGCGTCGGGGTCGCGATCGGCATGGCGAAGAAGGCGGACGGTTCGACGGCGCTGGCGGCGGTGGCGGGCTTCCTCGTCTACTACGGGGTGCTGCACCAGTTCCCGGAGGACTGTCCCGGGGGCTCGAAGACGTTGCCCGAGATCGGGTGCCAGGTGCGCGACGGGACGGTGTCGACGTTCACGTTCCAGAATCCGGGGGTCTTCGGGGGGATCGCGCTGGGGCTGCTGTCCGCCTTCTTCTGGGCCCGGTACCACCGGACGCGGCTGGTGGACTGGCTGGGGTTCTTCAACGGGCGGCGGCTGGTGCCGATCATCATGTCGTTCGTGGCCATCGTGTTCGCCGCGCTGTGCCTGTGGGTCTGGCCGCCGATCGGCAGCGGTCTGGAGAGCTTCAGCCACTGGCTGCGGGACGCGGGGGCGTGGGGTGCGGGGGTGTTCGGGCTCGCGAACCGGGCGTTGCTGGTGGTCGGGCTGCACCAGTTCCTGAACGTGCCCATCTGGTTCCAGTTCGGCAGTTACACCACACCCGACGGGAAGACGGTGCACGGTGACATCAACATGTTCCTGGCGGGTGATCCGCACGCGGGTCAGTTCACGTCGGGGTTCTTCCCGATCATGATGTTCGCGCTGCCGGCCGCCGCGCTCGCCATGACGCACTGTGCCAAGCCGCACCGGCGCAAGGAGATCGGCGGTCTGATGCTGTCGGTGGCGCTGACGTCGTTCGTGACCGGCATCACCGAGCCGCTCGAGTACTCGTTCCTCTTCATCGCGCCGCTGCTGTACGCGGTGCACGCGGTGCTGACGGGGGTGTCGATGGCGGTGACCTGGGGGCTGGGGGTGCACGACGGGTTCAGTTTCTCGGCGGGGCTGATCGACTACGTCATCAACTGGAAGCTGGCGACCCGGCCTTGGGCGATCATTCCGATCGGCCTGTGCTTCGCGGCGGTGTACTACGTGATCTTCCGGTTCGCCATCACGCGGTTCGACCTGAGGACGCCGGGCAGGGAAGCGGAGGACGAAGTGGAGGATGTCACCAAGGCCTGAGCAGCATGTCACCGGGCGGTGCACGGCACGTAGCGCTCCGGTTGCGGAATTGACGGGTTCCTTATATCGCCCCCATCGTGTACAACAGGTCTACACCACTGAGTGGTGTAGACCACCACCGATGGAGGACGTATGACAACCGCCACCGCGACGGCGGCCCCCACAAAGAAGTGGGGATCCGGTCTGTTCCAGGGTCTGCAGAAGGTCGGCCGCAGTCTCCAGCTCCCGATCGCCGTGCTGCCGGCGGCCGGCCTGATGGTCCGGCTCGGTCAGCCGGACGTCTTCGGGACCGACGGCCTCGGCTGGGACAAGGTCGCCTCGGTCTTCGCGAACGCCGGCGGCGCCATCACGGGCAGCCTTCCCTTGCTCTTCTGCGTGGGCGTCGCCATCGGCTTCGCGAAGAAGTCCGACGGTTCGACCGCCCTCGCGGCGCTGGTGGGCTTTCTGGTGTACAGCAAGGTCCTGGAGTCCTTCCCGGTGACCGACGCC
This sequence comes from Streptomyces sp. NPDC054770, assembly GCF_053611985.1. Lineage (NCBI taxonomy): Bacteria > Bacillati > Actinomycetota > Actinomycetes > Kitasatosporales > Streptomycetaceae > Streptomyces > Streptomyces sp. NPDC054770. The sequence continues at coordinate 3,153 of NZ_JBSHBL010000021.1, read as the reverse complement.
AAGATCACCAAGGGTGCGGACATAGCCGCGACCTACAACAACCCCGGTGTCCTCGGCGGCATCGTCATGGGCCTGCTGTCGGCGGTCCTGTGGCAGCGGTACCACCGCAAGAAGCTCGTGGACTGGCTCGGCTTCTTCAACGGCCGCCGGCTCGTCCCGATCATCATGGCCTTCGTCGGCACGGCGGTCGGCGTCTTCTTCGGGCTCGTCTGGGAGCCGATCGGCGACGCGATCACGAACTTCGGCGAGTGGATGACCGGCCTGGGCGCGTTCGGTGCCGCCCTGTTCGGTGGCATCAACCGCGCGCTCATCCCGATCGGCATGCACCAGTTCGTGAACACGGTGGCGTGGTTCCAGCTCGGCGAGTTCAAGGACTCCGCGGGCCAGGTCTTCACCGGTGACTACAACCGCTTCCTGCACGGTGACCCCACCGCCGGAATGTTCATGTCCGGCTTCTTCCCGATCATGATGTTCGGTCTGCCCGCCGCCGCACTGGCCATGGCGCACACCGCCCGCCCGGAGCGCCGCAAGGCCGTCACGGGCATGATGCTCTCGCTCGCGCTGACGTCCTTCGTGACCGGCGTGACCGAGCCGATCGAGTTCTCCTTCATGTTCATCGCCCCGCTCCTCTACGTCATCCACGCGGTGCTGACCGCCGTGTCCATGGCGGTCACCTGGGGCCTCGGAGTCCACGACGGCTTCAACTTCTCCGCCGGGTTCATCGACTACGCCCTGAACTGGAACCTGGCGACCAAGCCCTGGCTGATCATCCCGATCGGCCTGGTGTTCGGAGCGATCTACTACTTCGTCTTCCGCTTCGCCATCCTCAAGTACAACCTCCCCACCCCGGGCCGCGAGCCCGAGGAGGAGGTCGAGGACCTCACGAAGGCGTGAGTCCGCAGCACACATGACGAAGGCCCCCGCCACGGCGGGGGCCTTCTCGTCGTACGGTCCTGAACTCCGTACGTGCGTCAGATCTCGTACGTCGCCCGCGGTGCCGCGAGATCCACCGGGCCGTCGAAGACCTCGCGGGCGTCGGCGAGGTTGACGGCGGGGTCGGTCCACGGCGGGATGTGGGTGAGGACCAGGCGGCGGGCGCCGGCCCGGGCCGCGGTCTCGCCGGCCTCGCGGCCGTTGAGGTGCAGGTCCGGGATGTTCTCCTTGCCGTGCGTGAAGGCGGCCTCGCACAGGAACAGGTCGGTGTCCCGGGCCAGGTCCTCCAGCACCGGGGTGACACCGGTGTCGCCCGAGTACGTCAGGGACTTCCCGGCATGCTCGACGCGGATGCCGTACGCCTCCACGGGATGGCGGACCCGCTCGGTGTGGACCGTGAAGGGGCCGACGTCGAACGTGGACGGCTTGACCGTGTGGAAGTCGAAGACCTCGCTCATCGAGGAGGCGGTGGGGGTGTCGGCGTAGGCCGTGGTCAGGCGGTGCTCGGTGCCCTCGGGGCCGTAGACCGGGAGCGGGGGGCACGGGCCGCCGTCGTGGCGGTAGTAGCGCGCCACGAAGTAGGCGCACATGTCGATGCAGTGGTCGGCGTGCAGATGGCTCAGGAAGATCGCGTCGAGGTCGTAGAGACCGCAGTGACGCTGCAACTCGCCCAGGGCGCCGTTGCCCATGTCGAGGAGCAGCCGGAAGCCGTCGGCCTCTACGAGGTAGCTCGAACAGGCCGATTCCGCGGACGGGAACGACCCCGAGCAGCCGACGACGGTGAGCTTCATGAAGCAGAAACCTCCGTTGGCGGAAACCCAGATGCGCTGGGAACTGGAGTCGGGAAAAAGGGCATGACGGGGGTCGTGCGGTTTGTCGAGCGTAAGGCGCAAAAGAGCCGGTCGCTCCTCCGCCAGGGGCCGTTGTGGGCGAACTCACCTGTGGTGTCACCGGTTCGGCTGGACCGGGGGCGTATGAGGATCGCGTAAGGGCGCGCGTCGATTATCTCGCGCCGGTAACGTCGTCGTATGGACACGTCATGGTGGCTCGCGCTCGCGGCAGTCGTCCTGCTGGCGCTGGTCGCCACGCTCGTCGACGGCTGGGGCAGGGGCCACCGGCCGCGCGGGCACCGCACCCGCCCGCCGGGGTATCCGCGCGGGACCCGCGGGCCGGCCGGACGGCCGCACCCGGGGGACATCTGGTGGGCCAACGTGCCCTACGAGGACGGTCCCGGCGCCAAGGACCGGCCCTGCCTGGTGCTGGCCGTGCGCGGCAACCGGGCGACGGTCGCGAAGATCACCAGCAAGTACCACGACGAGCGCGCCGGGGTGATCCCGCTGCCGCCCGGCTCGGTCGGGGACGCCCAGGGCCGGCCGAGCTTCCTGGAGACGGACGAGCTGCGCGAGATCGAGGTGTGGGAGTTCCGGCGCCGGGTGGGCGTGGTCGACCCGGTGCTGTGGGACCAGGTCCGGCACCTGGCCGGCTGACGGTCAGTTCACCCGTACGGTGACCTGCCACTCCTGGACGCCCTTGCAGGAGACCTGGCCGGAGCCGGTGGGCTCGGCGCACAGCGGGCGGGTGGCGGAGAGCGTCACGGTCCCCGCGGCGGCCGCCTGGTAGGCGGCTCCGGCGTCGCCGCCGCGCAGCATGATCCCGTAGTTCATGGGCTTCAGGGCGGCCGTGTCGCCGCCCGCGGTGATCTTCTTCCAGGGGCGCTGCTCGGAGCCGGTCAGGGTGACCCGGAAGGTGCCGTCCTGGGCCAGGCAGAAGGTACGGCCGCTGTCGGCGGTGGTGAGTTCCGAGGTCAGGGGCGTGCAGCCGGCGGAGGAGCCACTGGCGGAGGGGGTGGGTGTCGAGGTCGCGGTCGCGGTCGGGGTGGGTGTCGGTTTCGGGGACACCGCACCGCTGCCCTTGTCGCCGCCCCCGCTCTGCGAGCCGCAGCCCGCCAGCAGGAGCAGGCTCGCCGCGGCGAGAGCCGCGCGGTGGAACGTCCTACGGCGCATGAGGTGTCCGCCTTTCCGTCGGGGTACGGACCCTTGGTGCCGATATGACGTATCCCCCTCTCGTACGGATCCCGCACCCGGACGGCTTCCGGGTGCGGGATCCGGTCAGTTCACGGGCGGGCTCAGCCGGTCGTGACGGCGGTGTCGTCGACGACGAAGCTGGTCTGGAGCGAGGAGTCCTCGACACCGCTGAACTTCAGGGTGACGGTCGAGCCCG
>NZ_JBSHBL010000020.1:0-142286 GCF_053611985.1 Streptomyces sp. NPDC054770 | reverse complement strand
CGCGGGAACTCCCCGCGGGGCACCGCTCGTTCCACCATCAGCCGCCCGATCTCCGCGGCCACGACGGACCTTGACTCCTCAACAGCGAGAACGCTCTCTCAAAGGTCCCCGAGTTCGGCGGCGTACGGCGGTTCCGCACCCGCCCGTGAGCAAGTGATCGCGGCGGCCCGCGCCGCGAATCGCAGCAGCCTCGTCCAGTCGTCGGCGCCCAGTCCCAGGAGCGCCTCGGCGGACAGTGCGTCCTGGGCCGCCAGACCGTGCAGCAAAGCCGCGTTCACCGTGTCACCGGCGCCGATCGTGTCCACGACGGCGACCTCCTCACCCGGGACGGCGTATACGGTGCCGTCGCGGGTGAAGGCGCTGAGCCCGTCACCGCCGTGCGTGATCACCACGGCCGAGGGGCCCGCCGTCAGCCATTCGCGCGGGGTGCCGCCCAGCCACAGCGCGTCCTCCTCCGAGAGCTTCAGGAGAGTCACTGAGGGCAGCCAGCTCTTGAAGCGCGCCCGGTAGGCGTCCGGGTCCGCGATCAGACCCGCCCGGATGTTCGGGTCGAGCGCGGTGAACAGGCCCTGCCCGGCCGCCTCGCGCATCAGCTCCTCGTAGGCGCTCGCCCCCGGTTCCAGGACGAGCGAGAGCGTGCCGAAGGAGACGGCGCGGGTCGCGGCGGGGAGGCCGGCGGGAGCGGTGAACAGACGGTCGGCGGTGCCCTCGACATAGAAGGAGTAGGAGGCGGAGCCCTGCGGGTCGATCGTGGCGGCCGCGAGGGTGGTCGGTTCCGGGCCGCGCTCCACGAGGGAGATGTCCACACCCGCCCGCCGCAGCCCGTCCAGCAGGGCCCCGCCGTAGGCGTCGTCGGAGGCCCGGGAGCAGAACGCGGTGGGGGAGCCGAGGCGGCCGAGAGCCACGGCCGTGTTGTACGGACCGCCGCCCAGCGCAGGTTGCAGGGCCGCGAGGGCGCCCGGGCCCTGCGGTACCAGGTCGATCAGTGCTTCACCGGCGACGACGATCACGAGAGGGTTCCTTTCTCGGGGTGCTCGGGGTTCTCGGGATACTCGGGGTTCTCGGAGTGCCTGGGGTGCTCGGACCGCGGGGCCGGCGCGGCTGCCGGCGCCTCCCCGCTCTCCTCCCGGCATCCGCACGACGTCCGGTGCACGAAGGCGCACGGGAGCCGTACGGTCCGGGCGGGCCGCTCGGGTGAGGCCAGCCGTTCGAGGAGCACCCGGACCGCCTCGGCGCCGAGCTCCCTGCTGGGCTGGGCCACGGCGGTGAGCCGGGGCGAGAAGAGGTCGGCCCAGGCGAAGTCGTCGAAGCAGCACAGGGCGATGTCGTCCGGTACGGAGAGGCCCTGCGCGCGCAGGGTCCGCAGGGCACCGATGGTCATCGCGTTGTTGGCGGTGACGAGTGCCGTGGGCGGGGCCGCGAGCGACAGCAGAGCGGCGGTGGCCCGCTCGGCGCCCGCGGATTCGGAGTTGCCGGGGACGATCAGGCTGTCGTCGAGGGGCAGCCCGGCCGTGGCCAGTCCCTGCCGGTAGCCGGTGATCCGCTCACCGGTGGTGCTCAGTCCGGGCAGCCCTGCGACCAGGCCGATCCGGCGGTGCCCGAGACCTGCGAGGTGGGTGACGAGCTGAGCCGTCGGCTCGGTGTTCTCGGCGCAGACCTGGTCGAAGGGCGGGGCGGTGTCCGCGCGGCCGCCGATGACCCGGTCGAGGAGGACGGTCGGTACGGCGTGACGGCCGAGGTAGTCGAGGAGCGCGCGGGGGTCGGCGGAAGGGGCGACGATCAGTCCGTCGACGCGGCGTTCATGGAGGAGCTGGACGACCTTCCGTTCGTGCTCGGGGTCGTCGTGCGGGTCGGCGATGAGCAGGCTGTAACCCTGCTCCAGAGCGGCGGCCTCGACGCCCTGGAGGATCTCCGTGAAGTAGGGGTTGCTGATCGCCGACACCGCGAGCCCGATGGAGCGGGTGCGGGAGGTCACCAGGGAGCGGGCGAGGGTGTTGGGCGTGTAGCCCAGTTCCTCGATGGCGTCGAGCACGGCCTGACGGGTGTGAGGCAGCACCGGACGCGTCTCGTTGAGCACATGGGAGACGGTCGCTACGGAGACACCGGCGCTCCGGGCGACGTCGGCCATGGTGGGCATGGGGCTCCCTTCGCCGCTTCCCGCCCCGGTCATGGGCTCCTGGCGTCCCGCTGGGGCTGCTGCCGTGGGGCCCTTCGGCTGGGAAGCTACCCCATTCGACATGGCCGCGTAAACGCTTGCGTAAGCGTTTACGTCCCATCCGGTGAGTGCTCGGCACCGGAACCCCCGCCCCGAAGCGGGACGATCCGCCCAGGTAGGGTCGTCCCGCACCGCCCCGATCCACCAGGAGCCCCTTGTGACCGCCCGTTCCTCCGCGAGTCGCCGTACCGTCCTGCGCGGTGCGGCCGTCACATCGGTCGCCGGACTGGGGGCGGCCGCCTGCAAGGCACCCGGCGGCGGTGCGGCCGGCGCGGAGGCCACGCCTACCGCGCCGGTAGACCTCGGAGCCGAGAGCGAGGTCACCAAGGGCGGTGCCCAGCTCTACCGGGAGCACAACGTGGTCGTCGGCCGGTCCGCCGACGGTGTCCTGAAGGCGTACAGCACGATCTGCACGCACGCGGGGTGCCCGATCAACAAGCTCCAGGGCACGACACTGGTCTGCCCCTGCCACGGCAGCGAGTTCGACGCCCTGACCGGGAAGGTGGTGCGGTCGCCCGCCACCGAGCCGCTGACCGAACTGCCGGTGAAGACCGCGAACGGCCGGATCGTGGCGGGACCCGGCGCCTGATCCGAAGGGCGGGGCTCAGCGCCGGCTCACTCCCAGTCCCAGCCGATCCCCAGCAGGCCCGGCCGTACCCGGGGCTCGACCAGGTGGACGGAGCGGTGCAGCCCGCTCAGCGGCAGGGTCTGCCGGCCGCTGCGCGGGGCCGCCGTCGAGTGCTGGGCGAACCGGTGGCAGCGGGTCGGCAGCGCGTCGGCGGCGAAACGCACCTGAAGGGTGTACTGGCCGCCGGGAAAGCCAAAAGTGCGGACGTACTCGCGTGAGACACCGGCCGTGCCGTCCTCGACGGCGTAGCGGAACAGGAAGGTGTCGCCGGAGCGCAGACGGGTGTCGAAGAGGAGTTCGGCGACGAGCAGGCCGGTCTCCCGGTCCGAACGGACGCGTCCCGCGCGGCAGTTCTCCAGTGCGTGCACGGTCATGTGCTGCGGGGCGCAGCCGGGGTCGCCGTGGTGGACGGCCACGAAACGGTCGACGCCGTCCCGGTGGGCGCGCACGATGTGCTGGGACTCGCGGGCGGCCAGTTCACGGTGGGCGCCGATCCGTACCCGTTCGTGGTGCCCCAGGGTGTGCAGGCCGCCGTCGAGGGACCAGCCGAGGTCGGCCTGCAACCGGTCCAGGACGTCACAGGCCTCGATCAGCGAGCGGTACGAGCGGGTGGCGGGGCGGCGCACGGCAGGACCCTGGTCGGTCTCGGCGAGCAGCCGGATCAGGGACTCGTCCGGGAGCTGGAGTATCTCCTCCAGTGCGCGGACGGCCCGCAGCGACTCCGGGCGCTGGGGGCGGCGGGCGCCCTGCTGCCAGTAGCTCAGGCTGGTGACGCCCACTTTGACGCCGTAGCGCGACAGATGGTGCTGTACGCGCTGGAGCGGCAGCCCCCGGGCGGCGATCGCGGCGCGCAGGGCCACGTGGAAGGGGCCGCCGCGCAGCGCCGAATCCAGTTCCGCGGTGGCGACGTCCGCGTGCTGTGTGCCGTGCCGCATGCAGAGGGCCTTTCTGTTGGGGGGTTCAACGGCTGGTCAGGCCGTTGACGCGGTTCGGGGCCACCCCGTCGGTGCCGGGGCGGCGGCACGTGGGCACGCCGCGTCCGCAGGCCGTCGCTCACGGCCCCGAGTTCCCCCGCATTGAAGCGTGTTGACCAAGCCCCGACAACACCTTCGGCCGGTCGGGAGCGCTCACCTGGCCGAGGCGCGACCCCGTGACCGGCGGAATCGTGCGGGCGCGGTGGTGGTGCCGTCGGCCAGCAGGACGGGGATCGCTCGTGGGGAAGGCGCCGATTTGGGGAGGAAGCCGCGCAAGATCCGTCACGACCGGCCCGGCGGCTCCGCGCGCCTGCCCGTAGGTGCGGAACCCGCTTCCCACGGCGGCAGCGGCCCGACCGTCCCGTGCACGGTTGTCCACAGGCTCGTCGCGGTGTCGGTGCTCGCCAGTAGGGTGTGAGACATGGCCGACCCCTCCAGCTACCGCCCCAAGCCGGGACAGATCCCCGACTCTCCCGGGGTGTACAGGTTCCGTGACGAGCACCGCAGGGTGATCTACGTCGGAAAGGCGAAGAGCCTGCGCCAGCGCCTGGCGAACTACTTCCAGGACCTGGCGAGCCTGCACCCCCGCACCCGGACGATGGTCACCACCGCGACGTCGGTGGAGTGGACCGTGGTGTCCACGGAGGTCGAGGCGCTCCAGCTGGAGTACTCCTGGATCAAGGAGTACGACCCCCGGTTCAACGTGAAGTACCGCGACGACAAGAGCTACCCGTACCTCGCGGTGACGATGAACGAGGAGTTCCCGCGGGTCCAGGTGATGCGCGGTCACAAGAAGAAGGGCGTGCGCTACTTCGGGCCGTACGGCCACGCGTGGGCGATCCGGGACACCGTCGACCTGCTGCTGCGCGTGTTCCCGGTGCGTACCTGCTCGGCCGGGGTGTTCAAGAACGCCGCCCGCACCGGCCGCCCCTGTCTGCTCGGCTACATCGGCAAGTGCTCGGCCCCCTGCGTCGGCCGGATCTCCCCGGAGGAGCACGGCGAACTGGCCGAGGAGTTCTGTGACTTCATGGCCGGCCGCACCGGCACCTACCTCCGCCGTCTGGAGAAGCAGATGACGGAGGCCGCCGAGGAGATGGAGTACGAGCGGGCCGCCCGGCTGCGCGACGACATCGGGGCCCTGAAGAAGGCCATGGAGAAGAGCGCGGTCGTGCTCGCCGACGCGACCGACGCCGACCTCATCGCCGTCGCGGAGGACGAGCTGGAGGCGGCCGTGCAGATCTTCCACGTGCGCGGCGGACGCGTGCGCGGGCAGCGCGGCTGGGTGACGGACAAGGTGGAGGACGTCACCACGGGCGCCCTCGTCGAGCACGCCCTCCAGCAGCTCTACGGCGAGGAGACCGGGGACGCCGTCCCCAAGGAGGTGCTGGTCCCGGCGCTGCCCGAGCCGGTCGAGCCGGTCCAGGAGTGGCTCACCGGCCGTCGCGGGTCGAACGTCTCGCTGCGCATCCCGCAGCGCGGCGACAAGAAGGCCCTGATGGAGACCGTGCAGCGCAACGCCCAGCAGTCGCTCGCCCTGCACAAGACCAAACGCGCCTCCGACCTCACCACCCGCTCGCGCGCGCTGGAGGAGATCGCCGACGCCCTGGAGCTGGACAGCGCCCCGCTGCGGATCGAGTGCTACGACATCTCGCATCTCCAGGGCGACGACGTGGTGGCCTCGATGGTCGTCTTCGAGGACGGCCTCCAGCGCAAGAGCGAGTACCGCCGCTTCCAGATCAAGGGCTTCGCCGGCCAGGACGACGTGCGCTCCATGCACGAGGTGATCACCCGCCGCTTCCGCCGCTACCTCGCCGAGAAGGAGCGGACCGGCGAGTGGGCGGAGGACGGCGCCGAAGACGCCCTCTCGGCCTCCGGCACCCCCACACCCTCCCAAGCCCAGACCGGAACCGGAATCGGAACTGAAACCGGAACCGGAACCGACCCCGACACCGGCCAGGTCAACGGTTTCAAGGACGAGGACGGCCGTCCCAAGAAGTTCGCCTACCCGCCCCAGCTCGTGGTCGTCGACGGCGGCCGGCCGCAGGTCGCCGCCGCCAAGCGGGCGCTCGACGAGCTCGGTATCGACGACATCGCCGTCTGCGGCCTCGCCAAGCGCCTCGAAGAGGTCTGGCTGCCGGAGGACGACGACCCCGTGGTGCTGCCCCGCACCAGCGAGGGCCTCTACCTCCTCCAGCGCGTCCGTGACGAGGCGCACCGCTTCGCCATCACCTACCAGCGCACCAAGCGGGCCAAGCGCTTCCGCGCCGGCCCCCTGGATGACGTACCGGGCCTCGGCGAAACCCGCAAACAGGCGTTGATCAAGCATTTCGGCTCGGTGAAGAAGCTGCGGTCCGCCACAATCGAGCAGATCCAGGAAGTGCCCGGGATAGGCCGCAAGACGGCCGAGACCATCGCCGTGGCCCTCGCCCAGGCGGCCCCGGCCGCACCCGCCGTGAACACGGCGACCGGAGAGATCATGGATGACAGGGAAGACGAGGCGCCCGAGACGACGGCGGACGCCTCGGGGGAGCCCGTACCCGCGGGCGCCCCGGACGATCGACGGGGCCAGGAGAGATGACCGAGCGCGACGCACGACCCACAGCACAGCGAGATCCGGCGTTCAGCGAAACGCAGGGCGAGCCTCAGGAAACGCACAACGAGGCCCGTCAGGATCAGCCGCAGGAAGCGGAAGCGACAGCGGCAGCGGTTCAGGAAAACGGAGCAGAAGTGAGTACGGACGTCACTGCGGCCGGAGTGCCCGAGGCGGCCATTCCCGAGCTGGTGATCATCTCCGGTATGTCGGGAGCCGGCCGTTCGACGGCGGCGAAGTGTCTGGAGGACCTCGGCTGGTTCGTCGTGGACAACCTCCCGCCGGCCCTCATCCCCACCATGGTCGAGCTGGGCGCCCGCTCCCAGGGCAACGTGGCACGGATCGCGGTCGTGGTCGACGTGCGCGGCCGGCGCTTCTTCGACAACCTGCGCGAGTCCCTCGCCGACCTCGACAGCCGGAGCGTCACGCGCAGGATCGTCTTCCTGGAGTCCTCCGACGACGCCCTGGTCCGCCGCTTCGAGTCGGTGCGCCGCCCGCACCCCCTCCAGGGCGACGGCCGGATCGTCGACGGCATCGCCGCCGAGCGGGAGCTGCTGCGCGAGCTGCGCGGCGACGCCGACCTGGTGATCGACACCTCCAGCCTCAACGTGCACGAGCTGCGCGCCAAGATGGACGCCCAGTTCGCCGGTGAGGAGGAGCCCGAGCTGCGGGCGACCGTGATGTCGTTCGGCTTCAAGTACGGCCTGCCGGTCGACGCCGACCTGGTCGCCGACATGCGGTTCCTGCCGAACCCGCACTGGGTGCCGGAGCTGCGCCCGTACACCGGTCTCAACGAGGAGGTGTCGGCGTACGTCTTCAACCAGCCGGGCGCCAAGGAGTTCCTCGACCGGTACGCCGAGCTGCTGCGGCTGATCGCGACCGGGTACCGGCGGGAGGGCAAGCGCTACGTGACGATCGCCATCGGCTGCACGGGCGGCAAGCACCGCTCGGTCGCCGTGTCCGAGAAGCTCGCCGCCCGCCTGGCCGCCGAAGGAGTGGAGACCGTAGTCGTGCACCGGGACATGGGGCGCGAGTGACCGAGCGCAGTCCACGGCTGAGCCGGCTGCGCCGGGTGGTGCCCGAGTCCCGCGCGGGCCGTCCCGTCGAGGCCCGCGGTGCCCGGCCGCGCCGCCGCGGCACCCAGCCCAAGGTGGTCGCCCTGGGCGGCGGTATGGGGCTGTCCGCCTCGCTCGCCGCCCTGCGCCGGATCACCGGCGACCTCACCGCCGTCGTCACCGTGGCCGACGACGGCGGCTCCAGCGGACGCCTCCGTGACGAGCTGGGCGTCCTTCCCCCGGGTGATCTGCGCAAGGCCCTCGCCGCCCTGTGCGGTGACGACGACTGGGGCCAGACCTGGGCCCGGGTCATCCAGCACCGCTTCCAGTCCAAGGGCGACCTGCACGAGCACGCGGTCGGCAATCTGCTGATCGTCGCCCTGTGGGAGCAGCTCGGCGACCATGTGCAGGCCCTGGACCTGGTCGGCAGGCTGCTCGGCGCGCACGGCCGCGTGCTGCCGATGTCCGCGGTGCCGCTGGAGCTGCAGGCCCTGGTCAAGGGGCACGACCCGGAGCGGCCCGAGGAGGTGGACATCGTCCGGGGGCAGGCCACCGTGGCGCTCACGCCCGGCGAGGTGCAGTCCGTGCACCTGGTGCCGCACGACCCGCCGGCCGTGCCGGAGGCGGTCGCGGCCGTGCTGGACGCGGACTGGGTGGTGCTCGGCCCGGGATCGTGGTTCTCGTCGGTGATCCCGCACCTGCTGGTGCCCGATCTGCTCGACGCGCTCACCGAGACCAAGGCCCGTAAGGTCCTGTCGCTGAACCTGGCACCGCAGCCGGGAGAAACCGAGGGCTTCTCTCCGCAGCGTCATTTGGAGGTTTTGGGGCGACACGCCCCTAAACTCGCCCTGGACGTGGTGCTGGCCGACGAGGCCGCCGTGCCCGACCGCGACTCGCTCACCGAGGCCGCCAAGCGGCTGGGAGCCGCGGTCGAGCTGGGCCCCGTGGCCCGGACCGACGGTTCACCCCGGCATGACCCGGAGCTGTTGGCCGCCGCGTACGACCGTATTTTTCGGATGCATGGAAGGATCGGCCCATGGCGATGACGGCAGCGGTGAAGGACGAGATCTCCCGGCTACCCGTCACCCGGACCTGCTGCCGGAAGGCGGAGGTCTCCGCCATTCTGCGGTTCGCGGGCGGCCTCCACCTGGTGAGCGGGCGCATCGTGATCGAGGCGGAGCTGGACACCGCGATGGCGGCCCGGCGCCTCAAGCGGGACATCCTGGAGATCTTCGGGCACAGCTCCGAGCTGATCGTGATGGCACCCGGCGGGCTGCGCCGCGGCTCGCGGTACGTCGTGCGGGTGGTGGCGGGCGGCGACCAGCTGGCCCGCCAGACCGGCCTGGTGGACGGCCGGGGCAGGCCGATCCGGGGCCTGCCCCCGCAGGTCGTCTCCGGGGCCACCTGTGACGCCGAGGCGGCCTGGCGCGGCGCCTTCCTGGCGCACGGCTCGCTGACCGAGCCCGGCCGTTCCTCCTCCCTGGAGGTGACCTGCCCGGGCCCGGAGGCCGCGCTCGCGCTGGTCGGCGCCGCCCGGCGGCTGTCCATCGCCGCGAAGGCCCGTGAGGTGCGCGGGGTGGACCGGGTGGTCGTCCGTGACGGTGACGCGATCGGCGCGCTGCTGACCCGCCTCGGCGCGCACGAGTCGGTGCTGGCCTGGGAGGAGCGCCGGATGCGCCGCGAGGTCCGCGCCACCGCGAACCGCCTCGCCAACTTCGACGACGCCAATCTGCGCCGCTCCGCCCGTGCGGCCGTGGCCGCCGGAGCCAGGGTCCAGCGCGCCCTGGAGATCCTCGCCGACGAGGTTCCCGAGCACCTCGCGGCGGCCGGCCGGCTGCGCATGGAGCACAAGCAGGCCTCGCTGGAGGAGCTGGGCGCGCTCGCCGACCCGCCGCTCACCAAGGACGCCGTCGCCGGCCGGATCCGCCGTCTGCTCGCGATGGCCGACAAGCGTGCGTCCGATCTGGGTATCCCGGGCACCGAGGCCAACCTCTCCGAGGAGCTGGCCGACAACCTCGCAGGCTGAGGCACCGTCACCGCACCGGTGCCGACGGCCCCGACGGTCGTCGGCACCGGCGTTTGCATCTCTTTTAAGACACCGTGAACTGTCCGTGAGTCGCCCTTGACTGGATCATGAAGTGTCATGAGCCTGGCATGGGTTCGCCGCCGTGGCGGACCACTGCTAGGGGGGTACATGAGACACAGAGCGAGATCGATCCTCGCTGTCGGCGCGCTCCTGCTCGGCGGAGCCGCACTCGCACCCATGGCGCAGGCGCAGACCGGGAGTTCCCCGAAACCCGACCCCGACCAGGTCAAGGTCTTCCACGCCGACGTCACCAAGAAACAGATTCCCCTCCTGCTCGAAGCCGGGCAGGACGGCAATGAACTCGGCGACCAGGTCACCGGATCCGGGAAGACGGAAGTCGAGCTGTACCTCACCGACCAGCAGGCGAAGAAGCTGGCGAAGCAGGGCGTGGACCTCACCGAGCACACGGTGTCGGCCAAGGCCGAGGCGCGGGTGGCGGGCGCCTCGCAGGGCGTGTTCCGCCCCTACAGCGGCACCGGCGGGCTCGAACAGGAGATCCTCGCGACCGCACAGGCCAACCCCGGTCTCACCAAGGTCGAGTCCATCGGCAAGACGGTCGACGGGCAGGACATCCTCGCGCTCAAACTGACCAAGGGTGCGAAGAAGTCGAAGGACGGCTCCAAGCCCTCCGTGCTGTACGTGTCCAACCAGCACGCCCGCGAGTGGATCACGCCGGAGATGACCCGCCGGCTGATGCACTACTACCTGGACAACTACAGCACGAACAAGCGCATCAAGAAGATCGTCGACTCCACCGAGCTGTGGTTCGTGCTGTCCGCCAACCCGGACGGCTACGACTACACCTTCCAGAACTCCGACACCCGCCTGTGGCGCAAGAACCTGCGGGACGTCAACGGCGACGGTGTCATCAGCGCGGGTGACGGCGTCGACCTCAACCGCAACTTCGGTTACAAGTGGGGCTACGACGACGAGGGCTCGTCCCCCAACCCCACCAGCGAGACCTACCGCGGCGCGAGCCCCGAGTCCGAGCCCGAGACCAGGGCGCTGGACGACTTCGAGAAGCGGATCGGGTTCACGTACGGCATCAACTACCACTCCGCCGCCGAACTCCTCCTCTACGGCGTCGGCTGGCAGGTGGCGACCCCGACCCCGGACGACGTCCTCTACAAGGCGCTCGCCGGCACCCCGGACAACCCCGCGATCCCCGGCTACCACTCGCAGGTCTCCTCGGAGCTGTACACCACCAACGGCGAGGCGGACGGCCACGCGTCGAACGTCAACGGCATGGCGATGTTCACCCCCGAGATGTCGACCTGCCAGACGGCCTCGAACATCGACCCGAACGACGCCTGGAATGCCGCCGACTGCCAGTCGGTCTTCAACTTCCCGGACGACGAGAAGCTGATCCAGGACGAGTTCGAGAAGAACATCCCCTTCGCGCTCTCCGTCGCCGAGACCGCCGCCCACCCCGACCAGCCGGTCTCCTCGGTCGGCCTGAGCGCCGCCGACTTCACCCCCGCGACGTTCTCCACGTCGTACTCGCGCGGCGCCGACCAGAAGGTCTCCGTCGTCGTCCGCAAGGCGATCCGCGACAAGGAGCTCAAGTACCGCGTCAACGGCGGCCGCACACGGGACATGGCACTCAAGGCCTGGAAGGGCGGCGAGACCTACGGCGGTGACGACAACCTCTACTTCGACGAGTACCGGGCCAAGGTGAAGGACGGCGACCCGGGCGACAAGGTCGAGGTGTGGTTCACCGGGGAGACGAAGAGCGGCAAGAAGGTCTCCAGCTCGCACTTCACGTACACCGTCGCCGAGCGGCCCAGGGCGGACACCCTGGTGGTCGCCGAGGAGGGCACCAAGGCCACCCAGGCGCAGACCTACGTCGACGCGCTGAAGGCGGCCGGGCACAAGGCGGTCGTCTGGGACGTCGCCACCCAGGGCGCACCCGACGCGCTGGGCGTGCTGGGGCACTTCAAGACCGTCGTCCACTACTCCGGCACCGCGGGTCCCGGCAACGACACCCAGCTCCAGCTGCGCGCCTACCTCAACGAGGGCGGCAAGCTGGTCGAGGCGGGCGAACTGGCCGGCGGCAGCGTCAAACTCGCCGACGGCACCCCGTCGGACGACTTCAGCCAGTACTACCTGGGCGCCTACTCCCGTACGTCGACGCCCGGAGCCACCGGCTTCACCGGCTCCGGCACCCTGGACGGCTTCAGCGGGCCCCTGAGCGGCACCTCCGCCAACCCGCTCGACAAGGCCGGTACCTACGCCGTCACCTCCGACGAGCTCTCGCCCGGCACCTACCCCCAGTTCGCCAGCGCGGGCGCCGGCCAGTTCACCGGGACCGTCAACCCGTACGGGCCGTACTCCGGGTCGTACATGGCCGCGGCCGTCCACACCGATGACGCCTACAAGCGCCTCACCCGCACCATCGACCTCAGCGGTGTCACCGCGTCCGAGCAGCCGACGCTCAGCGCCAGGCTGCTGTGGGACACCGAACCCGGCTACGACCACGCGGTCGTCGAGGCGCACGTCGTCGGCGCCGACGACTGGACGACCCTGCCCGAGAAGGGCGGCGCCACCAGCAGCGCCGTACCGAGCGAGTGCGGGGCGGGCTTCCTGATCGCCGAGCACCCGTGGCTCAAGCACTACCTGACCATCGCGGACGACCAGTGCACCGCGAGCGGCACCAGCGGCTCCTGGAACAGCTTCACCGGCAGTTCGGCGGGCTGGCAGCCGGTGAGCTTCGACCTGAGCGCCTACGCGGGGAAGTCCGTCGAGGTCTCCATCACCTACATCACCGACCCGGGCACCGGCGGGCACGGCGTCCTCGTCGACGACGCCTCGCTCGTGGTCGGCGGCAACGCCACCGAGACCGAGGGCTTCGAGTCCTCCCTGGGCCCCTGGAGCGTCACCGGACCGCCCGCGGGCAGCCCGGCCGTCCTCAAGGACTGGGAGCGGACCGGTGCGCTGTTCAAGACGTACGGAGCCGTCACCACCGACCGCACCGTGCTGCTCGGTTTCGGCCTGGAACAGGTCAGTTCCGCCGCCGATCGTGCCGCTCTGGTGAAGAAGGCGTTGACAGCACTCGACAATTGACGCCGACGGCACTCGACATGTGAGCCGACCCGCTCACGAACGAGTGAAAGCGCGGTAAAAATTGATCGGCATTTCGTGTCAAAACGGTTTGATACGACCTCCGATCCGAGGTGGTCCGTACCCCTACTGGCGGGTACGGGCCGCCTCGCCGTGTATGGGGGATCTGGATGTCACCGCGGGAGCCTCAGGGAGGTAGGGTCATGGGTGGTCGGGGACATCCCAAATACAGCTCGCCGGCACCGCATGGCCGGCGTACCAACGAGGAGATCGGTTCGTGACGATCCGCGTAGGCATCAACGGCTTCGGTCGTATCGGTCGCAACTACTTCCGCGCGCTGCTGGAGCAGGGCGCTGACATCGAGATCGTGGCTGTCAATGACCTGGGTGACACCGCGACCACCGCGCACCTGCTGAAGTACGACACGATCCTCGGGCGCCTCAAGGCCGAGGTGTCGCACACCGCCGACACGATCACCGTCGACGGCCACACCATCAAGGTGCTGTCCGAGCGCAACCCCGCCGACATCCCGTGGGGCGACCTGGGCGTCGACATCGTCATCGAGTCGACC
Source organism: Streptomyces sp. NPDC054770 (assembly GCF_053611985.1). Classification (NCBI taxonomy): domain Bacteria; kingdom Bacillati; phylum Actinomycetota; class Actinomycetes; order Kitasatosporales; family Streptomycetaceae; genus Streptomyces; species Streptomyces sp. NPDC054770. The sequence continues at coordinate 129,107 of NZ_JBSHBL010000020.1, read as the reverse complement.
GGCATCTTCACCAACAAGGAGGACGCCGCCAAGCACATCGCCGGCGGCGCCAAGAAGGTCCTCATCTCGGCTCCGGCCAAGAACGAGGACATCACCATCGTGATGGGCGTCAACCAGGACAAGTACGACCCGGCGAACCACCACGTCATCTCCAACGCCTCCTGCACCACCAACTGTGTGGCGCCGATGGCGAAGGTCCTCGACGAGAACTTCGGCATCGTCAAGGGCCTGATGACGACGGTGCACGCGTACACCAACGACCAGCGCATCCTGGACTTCCCGCACAAGGACCTGCGTCGCGCGCGTGCCGCCGCCGAGAACATCATCCCGACCACCACGGGTGCCGCCAAGGCCACCGCGCTGGTCCTCCCGCAGCTCAAGGGCAAGCTGGACGGCATCGCCATGCGCGTCCCGGTCCCGACCGGCTCCGCCACCGACCTGGTCGTGACGTTGCAGCGCGAGGTCACCAAGGACGAGGTCAACGCCGCGTTCAAGAAGGCCGCCGACGACGGCGACCTGAAGGGCTACCTGGCGTACACCGAGGACGAGATCGTCTCCTCGGACATCGTCGGCGACCCGGCCTCCTGCACCTTCGACTCCTCCCTGACCATGGTCCAGGAGGGCAACACGGTGAAGATCCTCGGCTGGTACGACAACGAGTGGGGCTACTCGAACCGCCTCGTCGACCTCACGGTCTTCGTCGGCAACCAGCTCTGATCGGCCGAACAGGCATCTCGATGCGGTAGCAGGGCTCGGGCAGCGCACGGTCGCGCCGCCCGGGCCCTGACGCGCGTAAGGATCGACCCGGCCGCATACGGTTCGATCAGTCCTCGTACGATCAAGAGCCCTCCTGTAGGAGTCCCCAACCATGAAGACGATCGACGAACTCCTCGCCGAAGGGGTCGACGGCAAGCGGGTCTTCGTCCGCGCCGACCTCAACGTGCCGATGGCCGACGGTCTCATCACCGACGACGGCCGTATCCGTGCCGTCCTGCCCACCGTCAAGGCCCTGGCCGACGCGGGCGCCAAGGTGGTCGTCGCCTCCCACCTGGGCCGCCCCAAGGGTGCTCCGGACCCCAAGTTCTCCCTGCTCCAGGCCGCCGAGCGGCTCGGTGAACTGCTCGGCGCCCCGGTCGCGTTCGCCCAGGACACCGTCGGCCCCGCCGCCCACGACGCGGTGAACGGCCTGCAGCCCGGCCAGGTCGCGGTCATCGAGAACCTGCGCTTCAACGCCGGCGAGACCTCCAAGGACGACACCGAGCGCGCCGAGTTCGCCGACCGGCTGGCCGCCCTCGCGGACGTCTACGTCGGTGACGGCTTCGGCGCCGTGCACCGCAAGCACGCCTCCGTCTACGACCTCCCGGCCCGGCTGCCGCACTACGCCGGCTACCTCATCGCCACCGAGGTCGGCGTTCTGAAGAAGCTCACCGAGGACGTCAAGCGCCCCTACGTGGTCGTGCTCGGCGGCGCCAAGGTCTCCGACAAGCTCGCCGTCATCGACCAGCTGCTCGGCAAGGCCGACCGCATCCTGATCGGCGGCGGCATGGTCTATACCTTCCTGAAGGCCAAGGGCTACGAGGTCGGCAGCTCCCTCCTCCAGGAGGACCAGCTCGCGACCGTCACCGAGTACCTGGAGCGCGCCGAGAAGACCGGCGTCGAGATCGTCCTGCCGGTCGACACCCTGGTCTCCGCCGAGTTCCCGGACCTGTCGGCCAAGGCTCCCACCAATCCCAGCACGGTCCCCGCGGACGCCATGCCGGCCGGGCAGATGGGCCTGGACATCGGCCCGGAGACCGGCAAGCTGTACGCCTCGAAGCTCGCCGACGCGGCCACCGTCTTCTGGAACGGCCCCATGGGCGTCTTCGAGCACCCCGACTACGCCGAGGGCACCCGGGCGGTCGCCCAGGCCCTCGTCGAGTCCAAGGGCTTCACCGTCGTCGGCGGCGGGGACTCCGCAGCCGCCGTACGCATCCTCGGCTTCGACGAGAACGCGTTCGGACACATCTCGACCGGTGGCGGCGCCTCCCTCGAATACCTCGAGGGCAAGACGCTCCCCGGCCTCGCCGCACTGGAGGACTGACCCCGCTATGACCACTCGCACGCCGATCATGGCGGGCAACTGGAAGATGAACCTCAACCACCTCGAGGCCATCGCGCACGTCCAGAAGCTCGCCTTCGCCCTGGCCGACAAGGACTACGAGGCCGTCGAGGTCGCCGTCCTGCCGCCCTTCACCGACCTGCGCTCCGTGCAGACCCTGGTCGACGGCGACAAGCTCAAGATCAAGTACGGTGCCCAGGACCTCTCGGCCCACGACTCCGGTGCCTACACCGGCGAGATCTCCGGCCCCATGCTGGCCAAGCTGAAGTGCACGTACGTGGTCATCGGCCACTCCGAGCGCCGCCAGTACCACGCCGAGACCGACGACATCGTGAACGCCAAGGTCAAGGCCGCCTACAAGCACGGTCTGACCCCGATCCTGTGCGTCGGCGAGGAGCTGGAGGTCCGCGAGGCGGGCAACCACGTCGCCCACACCCTCGCCCAGGTCGAGGGCGGTCTCAAGGACATCCCGGCCGAGCAGGCCGAGACCGTCGTGATCGCCTACGAGCCCGTGTGGGCCATCGGCACCGGCAAGGTCTGCGGCGCCGCGGACGCCCAGGAGGTCTGCGCCGCGATCCGCGCCAAGCTCGCCGAGCTGTACAGCCAGGAGCTGGCCGACCAGGTCCGCATCCAGTACGGCGGCTCCGTCAAGGCCGGCAACGTCGCCGAGATCATGGCGCAGGCCGACATCGACGGCGCCCTGGTCGGCGGTGCCTCGCTGGACGCCGATGAATTCGTCAAGATCGTACGCTTCCGCGATCAGTGAGTATGCGGTAAGCGGGATCCGTCGTACCCTTGCGGGGCACAGCTCTGTCGCTGTGCCCCGCAGTCCATCCGTATCCGAGGAAGTTGGTCCAGCCGTGGTTTTGGGGTTCTCGATCGCCCTGATCGTCTTCAGCCTGCTGCTGATGCTGCTGGTGCTGATGCACAAGGGCAAGGGCGGCGGCCTCTCCGACATGTTCGGTGGCGGCATGCAGTCCTCCGTCGGCGGCTCCTCGGTCGCCGAGCGGAACCTGGACCGGATCACACTGATCATCGGTCTGCTGTGGTTCGCGTGCATCGTGGTCCTCGGCCTCCTGATGAAGACGAACAGCTGATCCGCGACTCGCACACACGCACAATCCATACGTAAGGCCCCATGTTCGGTACGCGCACCTGAGCGCGGCCTATCATGGGGCTTGCGTCTAGGTGCGGAGGTGGTAACTCCCGCCACTGGACGCGCGTTGGGCCTTACGTAGACTGAGGCGCTCGCAACGAAGCGACACGCCGACTCGCTTCGCGGCACCATCACGCAGGGAGTTACGACCGTGGCAAGTGGCAACGCGATCCGAGGTAGCCGGGTCGGGGCGGGGCCGATGGGCGAGGCCGAGCGCGGTGAGTCCGCGCCCCGTCTGCGCATCTCCTTCTGGTGCTCCAACGGGCACGAGACGCAGCCGAGCTTCGCCAGCGACGCGCAGGTGCCCGAGACCTGGGACTGCCCGCGCTGTGGCTTCCCGGCCGGTCAGGACCGGGACAACCCGCCGGACCCGCCGCGCACCGAGCCGTACAAGACGCACCTCGCGTACGTACGGGAGCGGCGCAGCGACGCGGACGGCGAGGCGATCCTCGCCGAGGCGCTCGCCAAACTGCGGGGCGAGATCTAGAAGTTGACGCCGGCCGGGTGCCCACAAGGTGCCTGGCCGGAGCTGTCTCCACGGCCGGGTCCGGGTCCGCGTCCGGCCCGTTGTCAGTGGTGCCCTCTACGGTTTGTGCATCGGCGAATCGCGAGGGGGCGGCGGTGACGGTGGGCGAGGGGGTACCCGCATGGCGCGGGGGATTCGGGCGGCTGTGGACGGCCGCCGTGGTCTCCCGGTTCGGGGACGCGTTACGGACCTCCGCGCTGCCCCTGCTGGCCGCGCGCCTGACCGAGGATCCGCTCGCCATCGCCTCGGTCACCGCCTGCGGCTATGTGCCGTGGCTGCTGTTCGGGCTGCTCGGCGGTGCCGTCGCGGACCGGGTGGACCAGCGGCGTGCCATGTGGGCGGTGGACACGGTACGAGGGCTGCTCGTCGCCGCCTTCGCGCTCGTGGTGGCACTCGGTCACGCCTCGGTCCCGCTGCTGCTCCTGCTCGCCTTCGCGCTCACCACCCTGCAGACGCTCTTCGACAACGCCTCCACGGCCCTGCTGCCCTCGCTGGTGGACCGGCACGCCCTGGGCGGGGCCAACGCCCGGCTGATGACCGGCCAGCAGATCGCCGGCGGGCTGCTCGGGGCCCCGCTCGTGCCGCTGCTCCTGACGGCCGGCGCGTTCATGCCCTTCGCGGCCGACGCGAGCACCTACCTGGCGGCCGCGGCCCTGGTCGCCTCCCTGCGGATACGGCCGCCCGAGCGGGCGCCACGCCCGGCCGGCAGCACCCTGCGTACGGAGATCGGCGAGGGCCTGCGCGCCCTGTGGCAGGACCGCGCCCTGCGGGCGGTCTGCGTGGCCACGCTGCTCTGCAACATCGGCATGGGCGCCCTCATCGCCACCCTGGTGCTGCACGTGACCCGCTGGCTGCACGCCGGAACCGCGGGTTACGCGGCCGCCATGACCGCCTACTCGGCCGGCAGCATCACCGGTGGCTTCCTCGCCCAGCGCATCGCCCGCCGCACCGGCCGGGTACGGGCCCTGCTGGTCGCCGGGACGGTCCAGACATCGGCCCTGCTGCTCATCGGCACCGTCCGGCACCTCGGCGCCCTCGTCACCGGCATGCTCCTGCTCGGCGCGATGAACATGGTGTGGAACGTCAACCAGGTCACGCTGATGCAGCAACGCGCGCCCGAGTCGATGACCGGCCGGATGGCCTCCGCCTTCCGCACCTCCTCCACGTCCGGCGCGCCGCTCGGCGCCCTCCTCGGCGGGGCCGTCGCGGGAGCCTACGGCCTGAACGGCCCAGCGCTGCTGGCCGCCGTCCTCTTCGGCCTGGCCGTCACCTCGTTGATACCGGTGCGCCAGCCGGACGTACCTGTTGTTGCGCCGCGGGACAGCGCGACGGCAGGCCGTGCCCCGAGCTGATCAACTAGGTTGGAACGGCAGCGGCACAGGCACGCAACAGGACAGGTGCAAGGAAGAAGGCTGAAGTCGGAATGAACGCAGACGGCCGTACCAGGCTCAACCAGACGCCCGAGTGGACCGCGCTCGCCAAGCACCGGGAGGAGCTCGCCGACACCCGGCTGCGGGACCTGTTCGACGCCGATCCGGGACGCGGCACGGGCTACACCCTCCAGGTCGGCGACCTCCACATCGACTACTCGAAGCACCTGGTCAACGACGAGACGCTGCGGCTGCTGCGGGAGCTGGCCGCCGCCACCGACGTCTTCGGGCTGCGGGACGCCATGTTCCGCGGCGAGAAGATCAACGTCACCGAGAACCGCGCGGTGCTGCACACCGCCCTGCGCGCCCCGCGCGACGCGGTGATCGAGGTCGACGGCGAGAACGTGGTGCCGCAGGTGCACGCGGTCCTGGACAAGATGGCCGACTTCGCCGGCCGCGTCCGCTCCGGCGCCTGGACCGGCCACACCGGCAAGCGCATCAGGAACGTGATCAACATCGGCATCGGCGGCTCCGACCTCGGCCCGGCGATGGCCTACGAGGTGCTGCGCAGCTTCACCGACCGCGACCTCACGGTCCGCTTCGTCTCCAACGTCGACGGCGCCGACCTGCACGAGGCCACCCGCGACCTGGACGCGGCGGAGACCCTCTTCATCATCGCCTCCAAGACGTTCACCACCATCGAGACGATCACCAACGCGACCTCCGCCCGCAACTGGCTCCTCACCGAGCTGAAGGCCGGTCAGGAAGCGGTCGCCAAGCACTTCGTGGCCCTGTCCACGAACGCCGAGAAGGTGTCGGACTTCGGCATCGACACGGCCAACATGTTCGAGTTCTGGGACTGGGTCGGCGGCCGCTACTCCTACGACTCCGCCATCGGCCTCTCCCTGATGATCGCCATCGGCCCGGACCGCTTCCGCGAGATGCTGGACGGCTTCCACCTGGTCGACGAGCACTTCCGCACCGCCCCCGCCGAGTCCAACGTCCCCCTGCTCCTTGGCCTGCTGGGCGTCTGGTACGGCAACTTCCACGACGCCCAGTCGCACGCGGTGCTGCCGTACTCGCACTACCTCTCCAAGTTCACCGCCTACCTCCAGCAGCTGGACATGGAGTCCAACGGCAAGTACGTGGCGCGCGACGGCAAGGAGACCGACTGGCAGACCGGACCGGTCGTCTGGGGCACGCCGGGCACCAACGGCCAGCACGCGTACTACCAGTTGATCCACCAGGGCACCAAGCTGATCCCGGCGGACTTCATCGGCTTCGCCGAGCCGGTCGCCGAGCTGAGCGGTGAACTCAAGGCGCAGCACGACCTGCTGATGGCGAACTTCTTCGCGCAGACGCAGGCGCTGGCCTTCGGCAAGACCGCGGACGAGGTCCGCGCGGAGGGCGTCCCCGAGGAGCAGGTCGCGCACCGCACCTTCAAGGGCAACCACCCCACGACGACCGTCCTCGCGAAGGAACTCACCCCCTCGGTTCTGGGCCAGCTGGTGGCGTTGTACGAACACAAGGTGTTCACCCAGGGCGCCGTCTGGAACATCGACTCCTTCGACCAGTGGGGCGTGGAGCTGGGCAAGGTCCTCGCCAAGCGCATCGAGCCGGCCCTGACGGAGGGCGCCGAGGTACCGGGCCTGGACGCCTCGACGAAGGCACTGGTGACCAAGTACCGGGAGCTGCGCGGGCGTTAGACCCGGTCATGAAAGAACCCGTACGGCCGGTGCGGCCGTACGGGTTCTCTTCAGGGCTTCGTCAGGCCGAAGCCGGCGGGTACAGCGACCGTGGCAGCTGGGAGGCTGCCGTCGAGTCCAGGAGCCACAGGGTGCGCTGGCGGCCCTGGGCGCCTGCTGCCGGGGCCTGGATCTCGCCCGCGCCCGAGAGGGCGATGGCGACGGCCTCGGCCTTGTCCTCGCCCGCCGCCAGCAGCCAGACCTCGCGGGCCGAGCGGATGGCGGGGAGGGTGAGGGAGACACGGGTCGGCGGCGGCTTGGGGGCGCCGTGGACGCCGACCACCGTACGTTCCGTCTCGCGGACCGCGGGCAGCTCCGGGAAGAGCGAGGCCACGTGGGTGTCCGGGCCGACGCCCAGCATCAGGACGTCGAAGGTGGGCACCGAGCCGTGGTTCTCGGGGCCGGCTGCGCGGGCCAGCTCCGCCGCGTAGGACTCGGCCGCCGCGTCCACGTCCGTGCCCCAGGGGCCGTCCGACGCGGGCATGGCGTGCACGCGCTTCGGGTCCACCGGGACCTGGTCGAGCAGGGCGTCACGGGCCTGGGTGACATTGCGCTCCGGGTCGCCCTCGGGGAGGAAGCGTTCGTCGCCCCACCAGAGGTCGAGCCGGCTCCAGTCGATGGCGTCCCGGGCCGGGGCCGCCGCCAGGGCCGCCAGCAGGCCGTTGCCGTTGCGGCCGCCGGTGAGGACCACGGACGCCTCGCCCCGGGAGGCCTGGGCATCCACGATCTTCGTGATCAGACGGGCCGCGGCGGCCTGCGCCATCAGCTCCTTGTCGCGGTGCACGACCAGCTGGGGAGTGCTCATGTCGTCTTCGCCCTCTTCTTCAGCGGCGGCCTTTCCTGCGGTGCCGCTTCTGTCGTGGGAGCCTCGGCAGCAGCGGCTTCGGGGGCTGCTGCGTGGGTGACCGGTTCTCCTTTGGGCGACGGGTCCGTCGTAGCGGCGGCCGGTGCCGGGGCGGCCGGTACCGGTTCCGGAGCGGGGACCGCCGACGCGTTCAGGCGCTCCACGCCGAACCGCAGCGCGGACGCGTAGGTGTCGTCCGGGTCGAGCCGGCGCAGCTCCTCCGCGATCAGCTCGGCCGTGTCGCGCCGCTTCAGCGCCACCGCACGGTCCGGCTGGCCGTCGATGGACAGGGTGGCGAGGGAGCCGTCCGCGCGGTCGAGCGCGATCGCGCCCTCGCTGGTGGCCAGGCGGACCGCCGTCAGACCGGGGCCGGCCGACAGGGAGCGCTTGACGGGGACGTCCAGCCGGTCCGCGAGCCACATCGCCAGCAGCTCACAGCTCGGGTTGAACTCCTCGCCCTCCACCTCGACCGCCTTGACCTCGCAGACCACCTGGTCCAGGGCCGCCGCCAGCATGGAGCGCCAGGGCGTGATCCGGGTCCAGGACAGGTCCGTGTCGCCGGGGGTGTAGGCGTCCGCGCGGGCGGACAGCTCCCGTACCGGCTGCTCGGAGGAGTAGGTGTCGGTGACCCGGCGCTGGGCGAGGGCGCCCAGCGGGTCCTTCGCCGGGTCGAGCGGGGCGTGCACCGGCCACCAGACGACGACCGGCGCGTCCGGCAGCAGCAGCGGCAGCACGACCGAGTCGGCGTGGTCGGCGACCTCGCCGTACAGCCGCAGCACCACCGTCTCGCCGGTGCCCGCGTCCGCGCCCACCCGGACCTCGGCGTCCAGACGGGACGCCGTACGGTCGCGGGGGGAGCGGGAGACGCGCTTGATGACGACCAGCGTGCGCGAGGGGTGCTCGTGCGAGGCGTCGCCGGCGGCCTTCAGGGCGTCGTACGCGTTCTCCTCGTCGGTGACGATGACGAGGGTCAGCACCATGCCCACGGCGGGCGTGCCGATGGCCCGCCGGCCCTGCACCAGCGCCTTGTTGACCTTGCCGGCCGTGGTGTCCGTGAGGTCTATCTTCATGGGCGGCGCCAGCTCCGTCCGTCTCGGGCCAGCATCTCGTCGGCCTCGGCGGGGCCCCAGGTGCCGGACTTGTACTGGGCGGGCCTGCCGTGCGTGTCCCAGTACTCCTCGATCGGGTCGAGGATCTTCCAGGACAGCTCCACCTCCGCCGTGCGCGGGAAGAGGTTGGAGTCGCCGAGCAGGACGTCCAGGATCAGCCGCTCGTAGGCCTCCGGCGAGGACTCGGTGAACGACTCGCCGTAGGCGAAGTCCATCGACACGTCCCGGATCTCCATCGAGGTGCCCGGCACCTTGGAGCCGAACCGGACGGTGACGCCCTCGTCGGGCTGGACGCGGATGACGATCGCGTTCTGGCCCAGTTCCTCGGTGGCCGTCGTGTCGAAGGGGGAGTGCGGGGCCCGCTGGAAGACCACCGCGATCTCGGTGACGCGGCGGCCGAGCCGCTTGCCGGTGCGCAGGTAGAAGGGGACGCCCGCCCAGCGGCGGTTGTCGATCTCCAGCTTCACCGCGGCGTAGGTGTCGGTCTTCGACTTGGTGTCGATGCCGTCCTCTTCGAGGTAGCCGATGACCTTCTCGCCGCCCTGCCAGCCGGCCGCGTACTGGCCGCGCACGGTCGAACGGCCCAGGTCCTTGGGCAGCCGTACCGCGCCGAGCACCTTCTCCTTCTCCGCCGCGAGCGCGTCCGCGTCGAAGGAGGCCGGCTCCTCCATGGCGGTGAGGGCCATGAGCTGGAGCAGGTGGTTCTGGATGACGTCACGGGCGGAGCCGATGCCGTCGTAGTACCCGGCGCGGCCGCCGATGCCGATGTCCTCGGCCATGGTGATCTGGATGTGGTCCACGAAGGACCGGTTCCAGATCGGCTCGTACATGGTGTTGGCGAAACGCAGCGCCAGGATGTTCTGGACGGTCTCCTTGCCGAGGTAGTGGTCGATCCGGAACACCTGGTCCGGTTCGAACACCTCGTGCACGACCTTGTTGAGCTCCTCGGCCGACTTCAGGTCGTGGCCGAAGGGCTTCTCGATGACCGCGCGCCGCCAGGAGCCGCCGGACTGGTCGGCCAGACCGTGCTTCTTCAGCTGCTGGATGACCACCGGGAAGGAACGCGGCGGGACGGACAGGTAGAAGGCGAAGTTGCCGCCCGTGCCCTGCGCCTTGTCCAGTTCCTCGATGGTGGAGCGCAGCCGCTCGAACGCGTCGTCGTCGTCGAAGGTGCCCTGGACGAAGCGCATCCCCTGGATGAGCTGCTGCCAGACCTCCTCGCGGAAGGGGGTGCGGGCGTGTTCCTTGACGGCGTCGTGGACCTCGGCGGCGAAGTCCTCGTTGGCCCACTCGCGGCGGGCGAAGCCGACCAGGGAGAAGCCCGGCGGCAGCAGACCCCGGTTGGCGAGGTCGTAGACGGCGGGCATGAGCTTCTTACGGGAGAGGTCGCCCGTGACGCCGAAGATGACCAGCCCCGACGGCCCCGCGATACGCGGGAGCCGTCGGTCTGCGGGGTCACGCAGCGGGTTGCTGCTTGACAGGGTTCAGCCCTCCGAGGGGGCCAGGCGCTCCAGCTCCGCCTGGGTCGACTTGAGCAGGTCGTTCCAGGACGCCTCGAACTTCTCGACGCCCTCGTCCTCCAGTACCTGGACCACGTCGTCGTACGCGATCCCGAGCTTCTCGACGGCGTCGAGGTCGGCGCGGGCCTGCTCGTACGTGCCGGTGATCGTGTCGCCGGTGATGCCGCCGTGGTCCTCGACCGCGAGGAGGGTGGCCTCCGGCATGGTGTTCACCGTGTTCGGCGCCACCAGGTCGTCGACGTACAGGGTGTCCTTGTACGCCGGGTCCTTCACGCCGGTGGAGGCCCACAGCGGACGCTGCTTGCGGGCGCCCGCGTTCTCCAGCGCCTGCCAGCGGCCCGAGGAGAAGACCTCCTCGTACGCCTGGTAGGCGAGCCGGGCGTTGGCGACGGCGGACTTGCCGCGCAGCGCCTTGGCCTCGTCGGTGCCCAGGTCGTTCAGGCGCTTGTCGATCTCGGTGTCCACCCGGGACACGAAGAACGACGCCACCGAACGGATGAGCGACAGGTCGAGGCCGCGCTCCTTGGCCTTCTCCAGGCCGCTCAGGTAGGCGTCCATGACCGCGCGGTAGCGCTCCAGCGAGAAGATCAGCGTGACGTTGACGCTGATACCGAGGCCGATGACCTCGGTGATCGCCGGCAGGCCCGCCTCGGTGGCCGGGATCTTGATGAGGGTGTTGGGGCGGTCCACCAGCCAGGCCAGCTGCTTGGCCTCGGCGATAGTCGCCTTGGTGTTGTGCGCCAGGCGCGGGTCGACCTCGATCGACACCCGGCCGTCCTGGCCGTCGGTCGCCTCGAACACCGGGCGCAGGATGTCGGCGGCGTCGCGGACGTCCGCCGTGGTGATCATGCGGATGGCCTCTTCGACGGTGACCTTGCGAGCGGCGAGGTCCGAGACCTGCTGCTGGTAGCCGTCACCGGACGAGATCGCCTTCTGGAAGATCGTCGGGTTGGTGGTGACGCCCACGACGTGCTGCTGGTCGATCAGCTCGGCGAGGTTGCCGGACGTGATCCGCTTGCGCGACAGGTCGTCCAGCCAGATCGCGACGCCTTCCTCGGAGAGGCGCTTGAGTGCGTCTGTCATGGAATTACATCTCCTACGTGTCGTATATGAGCGTCAGCGCTGGGCGGCGGCGATGGATTCCCTGGCCTTGGCGGCCACGTTCTCGGCAGTGAAGCCGAACTCCTGGAAGAGCACCTTGCCGTCTGCGGAAGCACCGAAGTGCTCCAGGGAAACGATGCGGCCGGCGTCCCCGACGTACTTGTGCCATGTGAGACCGATACCCGCCTCGACCGACACCCGCGCCTTCACGGACGGCGGCAGGACGCTGTCCCGGTACCCCTGGTCCTGCTCCTCGAACCACTCCACGCAGGGCATGGAGACGACCCGGGTGGGCACGCCGTCGGCCTCGAGACGCTCGCGCGCCTCGACGGCGACGTGCACCTCGGAGCCGGTGGCGATGAGGATGACCTCGGGGGTGCCGTTCGAGGCCTCGAACAGGACGTAACCGCCCTTGACCGTGTCCTCGTTGGACTCGTACACCGGCACGCCCTGACGGGTCAGCGCGAGGCCGTGCGGGGCACCCTTGCCGAAGACCTTGGTGTAGCGCCTGAGGATCTCGCGCCAGGCGATCGCGGTCTCGTTGGCGTCGGCCGGGCGGACCACGTTCAGGCCCGGGATGGCGCGCAGCGAGGCGAGGTGCTCGACCGGCTGGTGGGTGGGGCCGTCCTCGCCGAGACCGATCGAGTCGTGCGTCCACACGTACGTCACCGGCAGGTGCATCAGCGCCGACAGCCGCACGGAGTTGCGCATGTAGTCGGAGAAGACGAGGAACGTACCGCCGTAGACACGGGTGTTGCCGTGCAGGGTGATGCCGTTCATCTCCGCGGCCATGGAGTGCTCGCGGATACCGAAGTGGATGGTGCGGCCGTAGGGGTCCGCGCCCGGCAGCGGGTTGTCCGCCGGCAGGAACGAGCTGTCCTTGTCGATGGTCGTGTTGTTCGACCCGGCGAGGTCGGCGGAACCGCCCCACAGCTCCGGGATCACCGCGCCGAGGGCCTGGAGCACCTTGCCGGAGGCGGCACGGGTCGCGACGCCCTTGCCGGGCTCGAAGACCGGGATCTTCTCCTCCCAGCCCTTGGGCAGCTCGCCCGCCAAGATGCGGTCGAAGTCGGCGGCCCGCTCGGCGTTGTTGTCACGCCACAGCTGGAACGACTTCTCCCAGTCGGCCTTGGCGGCCGCGCCGCGCTCGCCGGCCTGGCGGGTGTGGGCGATGACCTCCTCGGCGACGTCGAAGCTCTTCTCCGGGTCGAAGCCGAGGACGCGCTTGGTGGCCGCGACCTCGTCCGCGCCGAGCGCCGAGCCGTGCGCGGCCTCGGTGTTCTGCGCGTTCGGGGCGGGCCAGGCGATGATCGAGCGCATCGCGATGAAGGACGGCTTGTCCGTCACCTTCTTCGCGGCCTCGATCGCGTTGTAGATGGCGTGCGGGTCCAGGTCGCCGTCCGGCTTCGGGGCGATCCGCTGGACGTGCCAGCCGTACGCCTCGAACCGCTTGACGGTGTCCTCGGAGACGGCGGTCTCGGTGTCGCCCTCGATCGAGATGTGGTTGTCGTCCCACAGCAGGACCAGGTTGCCGAGCTTCTGGTGGCCGGCCATCGAGGACGCCTCGGCGGAGATGCCCTCCTGGAGGCAGCCGTCACCGGCGATGCAGTAGACGAAGTGGTCGAAGGGGGACTCGCCCTGCGGCGCGTCCGGGTCGAACAGACCGCGCTCGTATCGGGAGGCCATGGCCATGCCCACCGCGTTGGCGACACCCTGGCCCAGCGGACCGGTGGTGGTCTCCACGCCCTTGGTGTGGCCGTACTCCGGGTGACCGGGGGTCTTCGAGCCCCACGTCCGGAAGGCTTCGAGGTCTGCCAGCTCCAGGCCGAAACCGGCCAGGTAGAGCTGCGTGTAGAGGGTCAGCGACGAGTGACCGGCGGACAGCACGAAGCGGTCGCGGCCCACCCAGTCGGGGTCGGACGGGTCGTGCCGCATCACCTTCTGGAAGAGGGTGTACGCGGCCGGCGCCAGGCTCATCGCCGTACCCGGATGGCCGTTGCCGACCTTCTGTACGGCGTCGGCGGCCAGGACGCGGGCGGTGTCGACGGCCCGCTGGTCCAACTCGGTCCAGTCGAGGTCTGTGGTGGTCGGCTTGGTGCTCACCCTGAGTCAGGGCTCCTCTCCACATGTTCGGTTACCGGTCCACGGGCACACGCCGGCACCGGCTGCCGGTGCACTGGGTGCCCACCGGCCGTTGTCGAGCCTACCCCCGTAAGGACGTGCATTTTTTCGAGTGTTTCCAGACTGCCGGGACTCTCGGGGATCCGCCTCCCGACTGGCCGAGAAGGCATTCGGCACATGAATACGGAACCGCTCATCTGACTGCTCAACCGAGCCCCCTCACCCCTCTTCCGAGACGCCCTCCAACACGACCCCACCCCCGCGAAGGCCGAGGTATGGGCAACGTCTAAAGTGGCGTGGTACGCGCGAGCCTTTACCGTGAGTTCACACGGCGGGACTCGCTGAAATGTCTCTGTCAGGGGTGTGCGTGACGGCCGTCGAATCCCGTCCAGCGGGGGTGCTCGGTGCGAGCGAGAGCCCGAGCCACCGGCCGTTCGGGGCCCGTGTCAAAGCTTTCGTGGCGCTGACCAAGCCACGGATCATCGAGCTGTTGCTCATCACCACCGTTCCGGTGATGTTCCTGGCGCAGCAGGGAGTGCCCGACCTGACGCTGGTGTTGCTCACCTGCGTCGGCGGCTACCTCTCGGCGGGCGGCGCCAACGCGCTGAACATGTACATCGACCGGGACATCGACGCGCTGATGGACCGCACCTCGCAGCGTCCGCTGGTGACCGGCATGGTCAGCCCGCGCGAGTGCCTCGCCTTCGGTATCACCCTGGCGGTCGTCTCCACGCTGCTGTTCGGTTTCACCGTCAACTGGCTGAGCGCCTGGCTGTCACTCGGAGCGCTGCTCTTCTACGTCGTCGTCTACACGATGATCCTCAAACGCCGTACCTCGCAGAACATCGTCTGGGGCGGCATCGCCGGCTGTCTGCCGGTGCTGATCGGCTGGTCGGCCGTCACCGACTCCATGTCGTGGGCGCCGATCATCCTCTTCCTCGTCATGTTCTTCTGGACGCCGCCGCACTACTGGCCGCTGTCCATGAAGGTGAAGGACGACTACGCGCGCGTGGGCGTGCCGATGCTGCCGGTCGTCGCCTCCAACAAGGTGGTCGCCAAGCAGATCGTCATCTACAGCTGGGTGATGGTCGCGGTCTCGCTGCTCCTCACCCCCCTCGGCTACACCGGCTGGTTCTACACGCTGGTCGCCCTGGTGGCGGGCGGCTGGTGGCTGTGGGAGGCGCACGGGCTGCAGAACCGGGCGAAGGCCCAGGTGACGGGCGCGAAGCTCAAGGAGATGCGCCTGTTCCACTGGTCGATCACCTATGTGTCGCTGCTGTTCGTGGCGGTGGCCGTGGACCCCTTCCTGCGCTGACCGCACCGACCCACATCACATCGCCCTGCCCTCGCCAGCGGATCTACTCGTGAGTAGCATCCTGTCCATGGCAGACACGCAGCAGGTTGACCAGAAGGCCGAGCGCAAGGTCGCGCGCCTCGCCAAGCAGATCAGCACGTTCGCCGAGGCCCACGGCGGTGCCGAGGGCCAGGTGGCCTACATCGGCGAACGCGGCGCCCGCATCGTCCTCGTCGGCGAGGACGGCGGCTGGGGCGACCTGGTGGCCCCGAGCACCGAGATCGCCCAGCAGGCGGTGGAGAAGGCGGGCATCACCGTCCACGAGTCCTTCGACGGCGAGTTCGCGGCGAAGGTGACGACGGGGCCTTACGAGTGGAAGCGGATGGCGGGCATCCAGATCGGCGGCTGAACAGGCGCCCCGCAAGGGGCGCGAGGAACTGCGCGACCAGCCACATCCGGCCCGCAGCCGCCGCTCAACCAGTCCCACCCAGCCCCGACCGCGACCTCAATCCCCGTTCACCCGTTAAGACGGACAACCAACCGTCGTCCACGGGGAGCCCGGATGATCGACACGCCGTCCCTGGTGGACCAGTACTGCCACGGAGTGCTCCGCACCGAGCTGGGCCTGGGCACCTTCGAGGCCCAGCTCGCCCGTACCGAAGGCCCCCCGGCCGCCGGCACCACCCTCTTCGACACCCAGACCGGCTTCGCGGTACGGCGCTGGTGCCCCCCGCTCCTCGGCCTGGAACCGCACTGCCCGCCGGCCCGCTACCTGGCCCGGCGCCGCGAGGTCGGCGTCCTGGAGGCCGGCCGCCGTCTCCTGCGCGGCAGCGGCATCACCACCTACCTCGTCGACACCGGCCTGCCCGGCGACCTCACCGGCCCCGCCGAGATGGCCTCGACCGGCGACGCGCAGGCCCGCGAGATCGTCCGCCTGGAACTCCTCGCCGAGCAGGTCGCCGACACCTCCGGCACCGTCGAGTCCTTCCTCGCCAACCTCGCCGAGTCGGTGCACGGCGCGGCGGCGAACGCGGTCGCCTTCACCTCCGTCGCAGGGCTCCGCCACGGCCTGGCCCTGGCCCCCGAACCCCCCGGCCCCGGCGAGGTGAGAGGCGCGGCCGGCCGCTGGCTGGCGGGCCGCCGGGTCGGCGGCGAGCTGACCGACCCGGTCCTGCTGCGACACCTGCTCTGGATCGCCGTGGCCTCCGGCCTCCCCCTCCAGCTGCACGCGGGCCTCGGCGAGCCCGGCGCCCGGATCGACCGCACCGACCCGGTCCTGCTCACCGACTTCGTCCGGGCCACCGCGGGCCTGGGCACCGACCTGGTCCTGCTGCACGGCTACCCCTACCACCGCCACGCGGCCCACCTCGCCGGCGTCTTCCCGCACGTGTACGCCGACTCGGGCGCGGCCCTGGTCCGCACCGGCGCCCGTGCCGCGACGATCCTCGCCGAGATCCTGGAGCTGGCCCCCTTCGGCAAGATCCTCTTCTCCAGCGGCGCCCACGGCCTGCCCGAGCTGCACGTGGTCGGCGCCCGCCTCTTCCGCGAGTCCCTGGCCCGGGTGCTCGGCGCCTGGGTGGCCGAGGGCGCGTGGTCCCTGGGCGACGCGCAGCGGGTCGCCAGGCTGATCGCGGCGGGGAACGCGAAACGGGTGTACGGGCTGGAGTGAGCTGTCCAGACTGAGCGCGTGGATACCGAGACGTTGGATACCGAGACGTGGGACACCGAGACGTTACTGGCCCGCTTCGTCCGTGAACTGTCGGCAACACTGGACCCCGTGGCCGTCTGGGCGCACGGTTCGCTCGCCGGGGGCGACTACCAGGAGGGCCGCAGCGACCTCGACCTGATCGCGGTGCTGCCCGGCAAGGTGACCGTGGGCGTCGTATGGCGGATCGCCGTGGCGCACGCCCGGCTGCGCGCGCTGCCGCTAGCCGCCGGGCTGCACTGCACCTACCTGACCCCGTCGACCGCGGCCGACCCCGCCCGCTCCCATCTGACCTGGGCGCACGAGGAGCTGTTCAAACGGCCGGTGAGCCCGGTGACCCGGCGTGAGCTGCACGCCTTCGGACGCGTGCTGTACGGCCGGGCACCCGCCGGGCTGCTGCCGCCGGTGCCGGACCGGGAACTCGGTGACTTCGTCGTGCGCGACCAGCGGGACTTCTGGCGCCCCGCCGTCGACAACGCCCCGCTGTGGACCCGGGACGTCTGGGTCGACCTGGGCCTGATCACCTTCGCCCGCGCCACCGTCACGGCCCGCGAGGGCCGGCTGATCTCCAAGCGCGAGGCACTGGACCTGCTGCCCGGCCTGGGCGCCCCCGCCGAGGTGGTCGAGGACATCCGGAGCCGCCGCTACGACGACCCGGCGCCGCCCACCGAGGAGTGGACGGCGCGCCGGGCCCGGCTGACCCGGGACTACTTGGGCCCGGCGATCGACGCGCTCACGGCGTCGGCATCGGTGTCGGTGTCGGCATCGGCGTCGGTGTCGTCGACGGCGTCGAACGACTGAGCGGGCAGGTCGGCCTCGGCCGTGACGTCGGCGCGTTCCCGCAGGGACAGCAGGACCCGCAGCACGCCGATCCACACCAGGCAGGAGCCGAACATGTGCAGGCCGACCAGGACCGTGGGCAGGTGGGTGAAGTACTGGACGTACCCGATCACGCCCTGACTCAGCAGGATCAGGAACAGGTCGCGGACGCGGTCCCGCGGTCCCCGGGGTGCGTTGACGCCCTTGAGGAAGAACCACAGCGCGAAGGTCAGCGACACCACGATCCAGGCGAACACCGCGTGCAGCTCGGCGACGCCCGACCAGCTGACGTCGATGCGCTCGACGTCGCCGGAGTCGCCCGGGTGCGGTCCCGCGCCGGTCACCACCGTGCCCGCGGCGATGAGCAGCAGCGACACGGCCACCAGGGCCCACACCAGCTGCTGCACGGCCTTGCCGACCAGCGGCCGCGGCTCGCCGTCGCCCTCCCGGGTGCGCTGCCACATCAGGGCGGCGACCGTGATCAGGGCCGTCGCCAGCAGGAAGTGCGCGGCGACGGTGTACGGGTTGAGGCCGACGAGCACCACGATGCCGCCGAGGACCGCGTTGCTCATCACGAGCCAGAACTGCGCCCAGCCCAGCCGGGTCAGACTGCGTCGGAACGGCTTCTCGGAGCGGGCGGCGATGATCGCCCAGCCGACCGCCGCGCACAGCACGTAGGTCAGCATGCGGTTGGTGAACTCGATGGCGCTGTGATAGCTCAGCGCGTCGGTCGGGGTCAGCGAGCCGGCGGTGCACTCGGGCCAGGTCGGGCAGCCGAGGCCGGATCCGGTCAGCCGCACGGCACCGCCGGTGACCACGATGACCACCGACATGACGAGCGCGGCGAGAGCCGCCCGCCGGACGGTCCGGGGATCCGGGGTCCAGCGATCGGCGATGAAGGCGAGCGGGTTGCGCAGCGCCGCTACGAGGTCGGTGGGGGTCAGCTTTGGCACGGGCACCATGGTAGGGGGCCGCTTGTGCATGCGTTCACGAGGGTCGGATCCGTCGGCCGGGTCGTCACTCCCAGCGGAAGAACCTCCCGGCCGCTCCCAGCCCCACCACCGCCCATACGGCGAGGATCCCCAGGTCGCCCCAGGGTGTGCCCGCCCCGTGCTGGAGTACGTCCCGCAGGCCGTCCGAGAGGGCGGAGACGGGCAGCAGGCCGAGGGCGTGCTGGGCCCCGCCGAATTTGTCCAGCGGGACGATGACCCCGCCGCCCACGAGCAGCAGCAGGAACACCAGGTTGGCGGCGGCCAGCGTCGCCTCCGCCTTGAGGGTGCCGGCCATCAGGAGGCCGAGGCCGGAGAAGGCGGCCGTGCCGAGGACCAGGAGGAGCAGGACGGCGAGTGGGTTGCCGTGCGGGGACCAGCCGAGGGCCAGGGCGATCACCGTCAGGAGGACCACCTGGAGGATCTCCGTGACCAGGACCGACGCGGTCTTCGCCGTCATCAGGGCCCAGCGGGGCAGTGGGGAGGAGGCGAGCCGCTTCAGGACGCCGTAGCGGCGTTCGAAGCCGGTCGCGATGGCCTGGCCGGTGAAGGCCGTGGACATGACGGCGAGGGCGAGGATGCCGGGGGCCAGGAAGTCGACCGACTTGCCCTTGCCCGTGTCGACGACGTCCACCGAGCTGAAGAGCACGAGGAGGAGCGTCGGGATCACCACGGTCAGGAGCAGCTGCTCGCCGTTGCGGAGCAGCATCCTCGTCTCCAGGGCCGCCTGCGCCGCGATCATGCGGGCGAGGGGGGCGGCACCCGGCCGGGGGGCGTAGGTGCCGGTGCCGGTGTCGGTCGCGGTGGTCATGAGCGCAGCTCCCTGCCGGTCAGCTCCAAGAAGACGTCCTCCAGCGTGTGGCGCTCCACCGAGATGCGGTCGGGCATCACGCCGTGCTGGGCGCACCACGAGGTCACCGTCGCCAGCAGCTGCGGGTTGACCTTGCCGATGACCCGGTAGGAGCCCGGGGTCAGCTCGGCGGCCGTGGAGTCGGCCGGCAGCGCCTTGAGGAGCGAGCCGACGTCGAGGCCGGGGCGGCCGGTGAACCGCAGGGTGTTCTCGGCGCCGCCCTTGCACAGCTCCTCGGGGGAGCCCTTGGCGATCACCCGGCCGGCGTCGATGATGGCGATGTCGTCGGCGAGTTCCTCGGCCTCGTCCATGTAGTGGGTGGTGAGGATCACCGAGACGCCGTCGGTGCGCAGGTCCCGGACGAGGTCCCAGGTGGCGCGGCGGGCCTGCGGGTCGAGACCGGCCGTCGGCTCGTCGAGGAAGACCAGTTCCGGGCGTCCGACCACGGCCATGGCGAGCGCGAGGCGCTGCTGCTGGCCGCCGGACAGGCGGCGGTACGACGTCCGGCCGCAGCCGCCGAGGCCCAGGCGTTCCATCAGCGCGTCCACGTCCAGCGGATGCGCGTGCAGCTTCGCCACGTGCCGCAGCATTTCGTCGGCGCGGGCGCCCGAGTAGACGCCCCCGGACTGGAGCATCACGCCGACTCTGGGACGCAGCTCGGCGGACTGCCGTACGGGATCGAGGCCCAGGACGCGTACCGTGCCGGAATCCGGCCTGCGGTACCCCTCGCAGGTCTCGATCGTGGTCGTCTTGCCCGCCCCGTTGGGGCCGAGTACGGCGGTGACGCCCGCCTCGGCGGTCAGATCGAGGCCGTTCACAGCGGTCTTGGTGCCGTACCGCTTCACCAGGTCCCGCACCTGGACCACCGGCTCACTTCGCATGGAGACAGAGTCTAAGGACGCCTGGCGTCACCCGGACGGCCGGGTGGCTGGATCTCCTCCTCACGGGGTCGGTGCACGGCCAGCCACCGCTCGGCGTAGGCCGCGGCCTCCGCCACCGGGAAGAGCCGGGCCTCGGCCGCGCCGACCGTGCCGCGGACGACCACCGGGCGGTCGCGTTCGAAGTCGTAGCCGAGTTCGTCGAAGCGGTCGGAGGTGATCGACACCTCGGTGACCTCCTCCCAGCCGCCGCCGGCGGCCGGACGGCCGACCCGGACCTGCGGGGAGGGGATCCGGTACTCGGCGAGATGGAAACTTGTGCAGGTGGCGTAGCCGGTGCCGAGCATGAGCACGCGCGCGTGCAGCTTCTCCAGCCGGGCCAGCGGGCTGTGCTCGCCGAGCCGGCAGTCGGGGGCGTGGCCGTCGAGGATCTCCGCCGCGCGGGCGCCGACGGCCGCGAAGGAGGTCTGCGGGTGGGCGCTGCGCAGGGCGCCGGGCCAGTTCCGCACCGTCTCCGGGATCACGCCGACCCCGAGCGCGGGGGTGGTCCGGGGGTCGTACGGCGGCATGGTCGCCCGGATCGTCGCCCACCACTCCTCGGGCACCGGCGGATTTCCCCACACCGCGGGGTCCGAGAGGTCGCCGGACTGGGTGGGGACCACCAGGGTGCCGTCCGGGCCGAGGGCGTCGAGGAGGCCCTGGACCACCGCCACGGCTCCGCCGTTCACCCAGCCGAGGGAGCTGAGCGAGGTGTGTGCGAGGAGGGTCTCGCCGGGCTTGACACCCAGCAGGCGAAGCTGCTGCGCGAGGGTGTCCCGGGTGACAAGAGGGCCGGTGGGAGGCGGTGTGGGCATGGTTCCGGAGTGTTCCGGAGGGGGCCGTGAAACGCCACCCGATCGGCCGAGGGATGATCGATCAAAGATCATTTCCGCAGGTCAGGGCCAGTGGCGGGTTAGGTATGCCTAAGTGATGCAGGGCACCGTCCCGTCCCCCGGACGCCGCTTGCCTGGCTCTGAGGAATTACGCAACAATGGCGTTGTGAAAAACGTCGGCGAGACGCGGGAGGCCCCCACGGGAACCCCGCAGGAGGAGCTAGCGACCGGTGAGCGCTCGACGCGCAACCGGGTCGCGCGGTCGATCCTGGACCACGGCCCGTCGACCGTCACCGAGCTGGCCGGACGCCTGGGCCTGACCCCCGCGGCCGTACGCCGGCATCTGGACGCCCTGGTCGCCGACGACGTCGTGGCGGCGCGCGAGCAGCGGGTGTACGGCGCGCGGACCCGCGGTCGACCCGCCAAGGTCTTCGCCCTCACCGACTGCGGCCGCGACGCCTTCGACCAGTCGTACGACAAGCTCGCCGCCGACGCGCTGCGCTGGATCGCCGAGCAGGGGGGCGGCCAGGAGGCGGTCGCCGCCTTCGCGCGGGCCCGGATCATGGCCCAGGCGGGCGCCTACCGCAAGGCGATCGAGAGCGTGAGCCCCGACGAGCGCACAGAAGCGCTGGCCAAGGCCCTGAGCCTGGACGGGTACGCTGCAACGGCGCGCACCGCACCGGTCGGCGAGCAGCTGTGCCAGCACCACTGCCCGGTCGCCCATGTCGCGGAGCAGTTCCCCCAGCTGTGCGAGGCGGAGACGGAGATCTTCGCCGAACTGCTCGGAACGCACGTCCAGCGACTGGCGACCATCGCGCACGGCGACGGCGTCTGCACGACGTTCATCCCCAAGATTTCCACTGACGCATCTGCTAGCACGGCCGGGAGGAACCCCGCATGACTCTCCCCACGGAGACTGCCCACCCTGAGCTCGAGGGCCTGGGCAAGTACGAATACGGCTGGGCCGACTCCGACACGGCCGGCGCCTCCGCCAAGCGTGGCATCAACGAGGACGTCGTCCGGGACATCTCCGCGAAGAAGTCCGAGCCCGAGTGGATGACCAAGCTCCGCCTCAAGGGCCTGCGCCTCTTCGAGAAGAAGCCCATGCCGAACTGGGGCTCGGACCTGTCGGGCATCGACTTCGACAACATCAAGTACTTCGTGCGCTCCACGGAGAAGCAGGCGGAGTCCTGGGAGGACCTGCCCGAGGACATCAAGAACACCTACGACAAGCTGGGCATCCCGGAGGCGGAGAAGCAGCGCCTGGTCGCCGGTGTCGCCGCCCAGTACGAGTCGGAGGTCGTCTACCACCAGATCCGCGAGGACCTGGAGGAGCAGGGCGTCATCTTCCTCGACACCGACACCGCGCTGAAGGAGCACCCGGACCTCTTCAAGGAGTACTTCGGCACCGTCATCCCGGTCGGTGACAACAAGTTCGCGTCGCTGAACAGCGCGGTGTGGTCCGGCGGTTCCTTCATCTACGTGCCGAAGGGCGTGCAGGTCGAGATCCCGCTCCAGGCGTACTTCCGTATCAACACGGAGAACATGGGCCAGTTCGAGCGGACCCTGATCATCGTCGACGAGGGCGCCTACGTGCACTACGTCGAGGGCTGTACCGCTCCGATCTACAAGAGCGACTCCCTGCACTCCGCGGTCGTCGAGATCATCGTCAAGAAGAACGCCCGCTGCCGCTACACGACCATCCAGAACTGGTCGAACAACGTCTACAACCTGGTCACCAAGCGCGCCGTCGCCTACGAGGGCGCCACCATGGAGTGGATCGACGGCAACATCGGCTCCAAGGTGACGATGAAGTACCCGGCCGTCTACCTGATGGGCGAGCACGCCAAGGGCGAGACCCTCTCCATCGCCTTCGCGGGCGAGGGCCAGCACCAGGACGCCGGCTCCAAGATGGTCCACATGGCGCCGAACACGTCGTCCAACATCGTCTCCAAGTCGGTGGCGCGCGGTGGCGGCCGTACCTCCTACCGCGGTCTCGTCGAGATCGGCGAGGGCGCCCACGGCTCCAAGTCGAACGTGCTGTGCGACGCGCTGCTGGTCGACACGATCTCCCGTTCCGACACGTACCCCTACGTGGACGTCCGTGAGGACGACGTCTCCATGGGCCACGAGGCGACCGTCTCCAAGGTCTCCGACGACCAGCTCTTCTACCTGATGAGCCGCGGCATGACCGAGTTCGAGGCGATGGCGATGATCGTGCGCGGCTTCGTCGAGCCGATCGCGAAGGAACTGCCCATGGAGTACGCCCTCGAACTGAACCGGCTGATCGAGCTCCAGATGGAAGGCGCGGTCGGCTAGCAGACCGCCGTCACCGCCCCGCCACTTACCGTAAGAAAGCGAGCAGACCGACAGCCATGGCTGAGGCTCAGAACACCCCGGTGGGCTCCACCACCGCCGGCGCCATCGCGGTGGCCGCCGAGTCGACCGTCGCCACGCGCATGAGCGCGCCCCCGTCCTTCGACGTCGCGGACTTCCCGGTCCCGCACGGCCGCGAGGAGGAGTGGCGGTTCACCCCGCTGGAGCGCCTGCGCGGGCTGCACGACGGCACGGCGGTCGCGTCCGGCGACAGCCTGAAGGTCGCGGTGGAGGCCCCCGAGGGCGTCACCGTCGAGCTGGTCGGCCGCGACGACCCCCGGCTCGGCCGGGCCGGCGCCCCGGTGGACCGGGTCGCCGCCCAGGCGTACTCCGCGTTCGAGCAGGCCGGCGTGGTCACCGTCCCCAAGGAGACGGTGCTCACCGAGCCGATCCGGATCAGCGTGCACGGCCAGGGCGGGGTCGCCTTCGGCCACCAGGTCATCGAGCTGGGCGCCTTCGCCGAGGCCGTCGTCGTCATCGACCACACCGGTGACGTGGTCACCGCCGCCAACGTCGAGTACGTCCTGGGCGACGGCGCCAAGCTGACCGTCGTCTCCGTCCAGGACTGGGACGACAAGGCCGTCCACGTGGCCCAGCACAACGCCCTCGTCGGCCGGGACGCCAGCTTCAAGTCCGTGGTCGTCACCTTCGGCGGCGACGTCGTACGACTGCACCCGCGCGTCGCCTACGCCGGCACCGGCGGCGAGGCCGAGCTGTACGGCCTGTACTTCACCGACGCCGGGCAGCACCAGGAGCACCGCCTCCTCGTCGACCACAACACCCCGCACTGCAAGTCCAACGTCGCCTACAAGGGCGCGCTCCAGGGCGAGGACGCGCACGCCGTCTGGATCGGTGACGTCCTCATCGAGGCCAAGGCCGAGGGCACCGACACCTACGAGATGAACCGCAACCTGGTCCTCACGGACGGCGCGCGGGTCGACTCGGTGCCGAACCTGGAGATCGAGACCGGCGAGATCGTCGGCGCCGGCCACGCCTCCGCCACCGGCCGCTTCGACGACGAGCAGCTCTTCTACCTGATGGCCCGCGGCATCCCGCAGCACGAGGCCCGCCGTCTGGTGGTCCGCGGCTTCTTCGCCGAGCTGGTCCAGCAGATCGGTGTCGCCGACATCGAGGAGCGCCTGCTCGCCAAGATCGAGGAGGAGCTGGAGGCCTCGGTCGCATGACAGCCCCGACCGCTTTCGTACGCGCCTGCGGGCTGAGCGAGCTGGAGGAGGACACCCCGAAGCGGGTGGAACTCGACGGCACGCCGGTCTCGGTCGTCCGCACCGAGGGAGAGGTGTTCGCCATCTACGACATCTGCTCCCACGCGAACGTCTCGCTCTCCGAGGGCGAGGTGGAGGACTGCCAGATCGAGTGCTGGCTGCACGGCTCCAGCTTCGACCTGCGCACCGGCAAGCCGTCCGGCCTCCCGGCCACCCGCCCCGTCCCCGTTTACCCCGTAAAGATCGAAGGGGACGACGTGCTCGTCTCCCTCACCCAGGAGTCCTGAGGCACCCATGGCAACGCTTGAAATCCGAGACCTGCACGTCACCGTCGAGGCCGACAACGCCACGAAGGAGATCCTCAAGGGCGTCGACCTCACCGTGAAGCAGGGCGAGACGCACGCCATCATGGGCCCCAACGGCTCCGGCAAGTCGACCCTCGCCTACTCCCTCGCGGGTCACCCGAAGTACACGATCACCGGCGGCACGGTCACCCTCGACGGCGAGGACGTCCTGGAGATGTCCGTCGACGAGCGCGCCCGCGCGGGCCTGTTCCTGGCGATGCAGTACCCGGTCGAGGTCCCCGGCGTCTCGGTCTCCAACTTCCTGCGCACCTCCGCCACCGCCATCCGCGGCGAGGCCCCCAAGCTGCGCACCTGGGTGAAGGAGGTCAAGGAGACCATGGAGCGCCTCTCCATGGACCCCTCCTTCGCCGAGCGCAACGTCAACGAGGGCTTCTCCGGCGGCGAGAAGAAGCGCCACGAGATCCTCCAGCTCGAACTGCTCAAGCCGAAGATCGCGATCCTCGACGAGACCGACTCCGGCCTCGACGTCGACGCCCTTCGCATCGTCTCCGAGGGCGTCAACCGCGTCCGCGAGACCGGCGAGGTCGGCACCCTGCTGATCACGCACTACACGCGCATCCTGCGCTACATCAAGCCCGACTTCGTCCACGTCTTCTCCGCCGGCCGGATCGTCGAGTCCGGCGGCGCCGAGCTCGCCGACAAGCTGGAGGACGAGGGCTACGAGGCTTACACGAAGGGTGGCGTATCCGCGTGACACAACTGCCGGGCCTCCTCGACACCGAGGCGATCCGCAAGGACTTCCCCGTCCTGGACCGCCTGGTCCACGACGGCAAGAAGCTCGTGTACCTGGACAACGCGGCGACCAGCCAGAAGCCGCGCCAGGTACTGGACGCCCTCAGTGAGTACTACGAGCGCCACAACGCCAACGTCCACCGCGGTGTGCATGTGCTCGCCGAGGAGGCCACGGCGATGTACGAGGGCGCGCGCGACAAGGTCGCCGAGTTCGTCAACGCGCCCAGCCGCGACGAGGTGATCTTCACCAAGAACGCCTCCGAGTCGCTGAACCTCGTGGCGAACATGCTCGGCTGGGCCGACGAGCCCTACCGGGTGGACCACGAGACCGAGATCGTCATCACGGAGATGGAGCACCACTCCAACATCGTGCCGTGGCAGCTGCTCGCGCAGCGCACCGGCGCGAAGCTGAAGTGGTTCGGGCTCACCGACGACGGCCGCCTCGACCTGTCCAACATCGACGAGATCATCACCGAGAAGACGAAGATCGTCTCCTTCGTGCTGGTGTCGAACATCCTGGGCACGGTCAACCCGGTCGAGGCGATAGTGCGCCGCGCCCAGGAGGTCGGCGCCCTCGTCTGCATCGACGCCTCCCAGGCGGCCCCCCACATGCCGCTGGACGTACAGGCCCTGCAGGCCGACTTCGTGGCCTTCACCGGCCACAAGATGTGCGGCCCGACCGGCATCGGCGTTCTCTGGGGCCGTCAGGAGCTCCTGGAGGACCTGCCGCCGTTCCTCGGTGGCGGCGAGATGATCGAGACCGTGTCGATGCACTCGTCGACGTACGCCCCGGCCCCGCACAAGTTCGAGGCGGGCACCCCGCCGGTCGCCCAGGCGGTCGGCCTCGGCGCGGCGATCGACTACCTGAACGCCATCGGCATGGACAAGATCCTCGCCCATGAGCACGCGCTGACGGAGTACGCGGTCCAGCGGCTCCAGCAGGTCCCGGACCTGAGGATCATCGGCCCCACCACGGCCGAGGACCGGGGCGCCGCGATCTCCTTCACCCTCGGGGACATCCACCCGCACGACGTGGGCCAGGTCCTCGACGAGCAGGGCATCGCGGTCCGGGTCGGCCACCACTGCGCCCGACCCGTCTGCCTGCGCTACGGAATTCCTGCGACCACGCGAGCGTCGTTCTATCTGTACTCCACTCCGGCCGAGATCGACGCTCTGGTCGAGGGCCTGGAGCACGTACGGAACTTCTTCGGCTGAAGGGCGTGAACTGAGACCGTGAAGCTGGATTCGATGTACCAGGAAGTCATCCTGGACCACTACAAGCACCCGCACGGGCGTGGTCTGAGGGATGGCGACGCCGAGGTGCACCATGTGAACCCGACGTGCGGCGACGAGATCACCCTCCGAGTGAAGTACGACGGTACGACGATCAGGGACGTCTCGTACGAGGGCCAGGGCTGCTCCATCAGCCAGGCCTCCGCCTCCGTGCTGAACGACCTCCTCGTCGGCAAGGACCTGGCGCACGCGCAGAAGATCCAGGAGACCTTCCTGGAGCTGATGCAGTCCAAGGGCCGGCTGGAGCCCGACGACGCGATGGAGGAGGTCCTGGAGGACGCGGTCGCGTTCGCGGGGGTCTCCAAGTACCCGGCCCGGGTCAAGTGCGCCCTCCTGAGCTGGATGGCGTGGAAGGACGCGACGGCCCAGGCGCTGGGTGGCGCCGACGCCGAAAGGAAGACGGCATGAGCGAGACCGTTGAGATGAAGCCGGCCTCGGAGGAAGAACTCCGCGAGGCGCTGTACGACGTCGTCGACCCCGAGCTGGGCATCGACGTCGTCAACCTGGGCCTGATCTACGGCATCCACATCGACGACGCGAACATCGCGACGATCGACATGACCCTGACCTCGGCGGCCTGCCCGCTGACCGATGTCATCGAGGACCAGGCCAAGTCCGCCACGGACGGCCTCGTCAACGAACTGCGCATCAACTGGGTCTGGATGCCCCCGTGGGGCCCCGACAAGATCACCGACGACGGCCGCGAGCAGTTGCGGGCGCTCGGGTTCAACGTCTGAGACCGGACACGCGAAAGCGGCGGCACCTTCGAGGTGCCGCCGCTTTCGCGTGCGTGTGCTCAGGCCAGCGGGTCCACCAGCCGGAAAGCGGAGTCCGCACGGAACAGATCGCTGTTCTGGTACGGGTTCAGCTTCAGCTGGAAGCTCTGGTGGCGCAGGTAGCGGCCGGGGTAGTTCACCGACTCCAGCATGACCGCGCCCGAGTAGGACGAGGTCCGGGCGCAGAAGGTGGCGTCCTGCCTGAACAGGGACGAGCCGTCGTTGCGGTCGGCGCGCAGCAGGAAGTTGCGGTGCCGCAGGTACTTTCCGCCGGACGTCCTGAACGAGTAGCAGGAGCTGTTCGACAGGCCCTTGACCACGGTGAACGTGGAGTCCGCACGGGACTCCGAGCCGCGTGGCGCGTCCAGCTTCACGAAGCCGTCGCTCACATGCCAGTAGCGGTCCGGGTAGTTGACCGAGCGGACCGACTTCTGGGTGGTGCTGGGCTGTTGCGCCGAGCCTCCCGAACTGCCTTTGGTGGGCGAGGACTTGGACGGCTTCGTGCTGGACGGCGAGCTTTTCGGACCGGTGCCGGGTGCGGTGGCCGTCGCCGTGCCGGACGCGGACGTGGATGCGGTCGGCGAGGTCGCCGACATCTCCGACGTGCCCTTGGGCGGGGCGGCCGTATCCGATGCCGACGGCGAGGCGAAGGAGAGCAGACCGGGGCCGTTGTCGGTGTGGGCGGACGCCGTGGGACCAGCCGATGACGTCCTGTCAGGGGCGTTGTGGCTGACGGCTATCGCCGTGACGCAGGCGACGACGGTGGCGACGGCCAGCGTGCCCGCCAGCCAGAGCCTTCGGGTGCCCGGAGCCCGGGACGTGTCGGGGGTCCAGTCGTTCTCCCAGGGGGGACGTGGAGGGGGTTGGGGGGTTATTTCTGGCATGCGCGTTTCCTCCAGCGGCGCCAAGGCAGCGGCAGCCGGGGGTGTGAAGGTGGGGTGGGTGAACTGTGAAGCAATGATGGATCACAGAGGTGCACACACTAGTGGAGTCGCGGGGCCGCGGGGAGCCGTTTCAGCTAGCGGTTTCTATGAGAATTAAACATCTTCCTGTGGCGCGCGGGGGTTCGAACGCCGCTCTCGATTCCCTTCCGGGGCAGGCTTGTCGGCGCTGTTGTGTACAGGCGTACACATCGTTGCGTACACTCGTACACATGGGATATCTGACGCTCGCCGGCGCCATAGCCGCCGAGGTCGCCGCCACGACGGCGATGAAGTACGCGGACGGCTTCAGCAGACTCTGGCCGACGCTGCTGACGGCACTGGGATACGTCGTCTCGTTCCTGCTGCTGGCCGAGACGCTGAAGACCGTGTCGATCGGCACGGCGTACGCGATCTGGTCCGGGGTCGGCACCGCCGCCATCGCCGTGCTGGGACTGCTGCTGTTCGGAGAGGCGCTGACCCTGGTCAAGGTGGCCGGGATCCTGCTGATCGTCGGCGGCGTGGTGGTCCTGAACCTGGGAGGCGCGCACTGATGCCCCGCCGCTACGACCCCGAGCGCCGGCAGCGGATCATCGAGGCGGCGATCCGGGTCGTCGGCGAGAAGGGGCTCGCGGGGCTGAGTCATCGGACCGTCGCCGCCGAGGCCGATGTCCCGCTCGGCTCCACCACGTACCACTTCAAGACCCTCGACGAGCTGATGGTCGCCGCGCTGCGGCAGGCGAACGAGGGCTTCGCCAAGGCGGTCGCCGCATACGGAGACCTGGACGACTCCTCGGCGGACCTCGCCGCCGCCCTCGCCGGGATCCTCGGCGACTGGCTGAGCGGTGACCGTACCGCCGTGGAACTGGAGTACGAGCTCTACCTGGCCGCCCTGCGCCGCCCGGCCCTGCGCCCCGTCGCCGCCGAGTGGGCCGACGACCTCGCCGAACGGCTCGCCCACCGCACCGACCCGGTCACGGCGCGGGCGCTGGTCGCGCTGATGGACGGCATCTGCCTCCAGGTGCTGCTGACGGGGACGCCGTACGACGAGGGGTACGCGCGGGAGGTCCTGGGGCGCGTGATTCCCTGAGCGGAACGCGTCCGCCGCCGCCCTCCCCGCCGGCCCGGCCGGATCACCGTGAACCCTCCGGCGGGCATCGGGGAACAGGGGGTGACACGCACGCACCGACCGACCAGGTGGAGCCCTCGTGAGCGGACCACCGCCGGCCACGGCACAGGCGGGGGACGACGCGGACATCGTCGCCCAGTCACTGGAACAACCGGAGTTCTTCGCCCGGCTCTACGACCGCTACGCGCCGGACATCCACCGGTACGCGGCGCGCAGGCTCGGCGACACCATCGCCGACGACATCACCGCGGACACCTTCCTCGTCGCCTTCCGGATCCGCTCCCGCTACGACCTCGCACGCCCCAACGCGCGCCCGTGGCTGTACGGCATCGCGGGCAACCTGATCGGCAAGCAGCGCCGGGCCGAGGTGCGGGCCCTCAGGGCGCTGGCCCGCACCGGGCACGACCCGGTCGCCGCGTCCTGGAGCGAGTCCTGGGTCGAGGACACCGACAGCCGGATCGACGCCCAGGGCCCGCTCGCCGGCGCCCTCGCCGCGCTGACGGCGGCCGACCGGCACGTCCTGCTGCTCGTCGCCTGGGCCGACCTCACCTACCAGGAGGTCGCCGAGGCGCTGGACATTCCCGTCGGCACCGTCCGCTCCCGGCTCAACCGGGCGCGGCGCAAGGTGCGTACGGCACTGGGCGCCGATCCGGCGTTCGTGGGCGACACCGCGGAGGTGGCATAGCGATGGACGAGATGACCGAGGTGCGCGCGCTGCGCGCCGACGCGCCGGTGCCGGACCGGGCACGGCTGGCGGCGGGGCGCGCCCGGCTCACCGACGCGGTACGGGCCGGGGAGCGGCGCCGGGCCCGGTGGCAGCGGCGGGATTTCGTGATCGTCGCGGTCGTCGCCGTGGTGACCGCCGTCGCCCTCACCGCCGCCCTGCTGGCGGGCGGGACCAGCAGGGGACGCAGGGTGCAGCCCGCGGCGCCGGACATCGACCTGAAGGGGATGAGTGCGCACGACTTCCTGGAACGGGCTGCCGACGCGCTGGACAAGCAGCCGGCGGGCACCGAGCCCACCGGGAAGCAGTGGATCTACACGACCATGGCGAGGGATCCTGATGACGCGGAACCCTCGTCAGAGGACTGGACCCGTTACGACGGCGAACAGCGGGCCAAGCACCCGGCGGTCGGCGATCCAGGAATCACGATCAGCCAGGGACGTGCCAGCAGCCTGGGGCCGACCGACTACGACTCGCCGCGTGAGGTGTACCGATTCATGGCCGCACTGCCGGCCGACGGCGAGGGGACGCTGCGGGCGCTCCGTGAGAGGAACGCCGTCGAGGACACCGAAGTGGGCCCCGGAGCCAAGGCGTGGAACGACTACGCCGAGATCAGCGCCCTCCTCCAGGCCGACCTCGTGCCGCCCGCGGGGCTGGCCTCTCTGTACCGCGCCCTAGCGCTCCTGCCCGACCAGAGGATCACCGGCCACCTGGTCGACACGGTCACCGGCCGCAAGGTCGTCGCCCTGACCCACGACGTCGCCGGCGTCGGCATCGACCTGCACCCGCGCAAGGCCGACGGCAAGGCCAGGATGGCCGAACAGACGCTGATCGACCCGCGGACCTACCACGTCGTGGGCTGGTGCACGGTCGTGGACGGCAAGGTCGCCGACGCGAACGAACGGATCACGACCGCGGTGGTGGACAAGGCCGGCGAGCGACCCTGACCCCCCGGATCCCGGGCGGCCCGCGCCGCAGGGGAGTGCGGGCCGCCCGGCGGATCTTCACGGTCCGCCTCCCGAGACGCCCCGCACGCTGGTTCGCCTCCCCGGCCCCCGGCCGGTTAGGTTGCCCTCATGACCGACACGACTGCTCCTCGCACCACCGGCGCCGTGGCCGCCGGCCTCGCCACCATCGCCGCCGACGGCACCGTTCTCGACACCTGGTTCCCGGCTCCCGAGCTGGTCGCCGAGCCCGGCCCGGCCGGTACCGAGACGCTCTCCGCCGAGCAGGCCGTGGAACTCCTCGGCGAGGGTGCGGCCCAGGCGATCGGCCCGGACCCCCGCCGCAACGTCGAGGTCGTCGCGGTCCGTACGGTCATCGCCTCGATCGACGAGAAGCCGGTCGACGCGCACGACGTCTACCTGCGTCTGCACCTGCTCTCGCACCGCCTGGTCAAGCCGCACGGCCTGAGCCTGGAGGGCCAGTTCGGCTTCCTCGCCAACGTCGCCTGGACCTCCCTCGGCCCGGTCGCCGTCGACGACGTCGAGAAGGTGCGGCTGAACGCCCGCGCCGAGGGCCTGCACCTCCAGGTGACCTCCGTCGACAAGTTCCCGCGGATGACGGACTACGTCGCCCCGAAGGGCGTGCGGATCGCCGACGCCGACCGGGTCCGCCTCGGCGCGCACCTCTCCGAGGGCACCACCGTCATGCACGAGGGCTTCGTCAACTTCAACGCCGGCACCCTCGGCACCTCGATGGTCGAGGGCCGGATCTCGGCCGGTGTCGTGGTCGGCGACGGCTCGGACATCGGCGGCGGCGCCTCCACCATGGGCACCCTGTCCGGCGGCGGCAACGTCATCATCTCCATCGGCGAGCGCTGCCTGATCGGCGCCGAGGCGGGCGTCGGCATCGCCCTCGGCGACGAGTGCGTGGTCGAGGCCGGCCTCTACGTCACCGCGGGCACCCGCGTCACCATGCCCGACGGCCAGATCGTCAAGGCCCGCGAGCTGAACGGCGCCTCCAACATCCTCTTCCGCCGCAACTCGGTCTCCGGCGCCGTCGAGGCCCGCCCGAACAACGCGGTCTGGGGCGGCCTGAACGAGATCCTGCACAGCCACAACTGACCGGAGGCGGCCGCGACGTGCGGCCGCCTCCTCGCTCCTCGCCCCGAACCGCTGCTGAGCCGTCAGCGGCTATGGGCTCGGGTCGCGGTCCAGACGAAGGTCGCGGAGCCGGTGGAACCGGTCGCGTTCTTCGCGGTGACCGTCACCGTGTAGCTGCCGGCTCTGGTCGCTGAGCCCGTGAACCCACCTGCCGGGTCGAGGGTGATGCCGGGCGGGAGGCCGGCACCGGTGTAGGTGATGCCGGTGGCGGTCGGGTCGAACCTCCAGTTCACCGCCTTGCCCACCGGGCTGCTCATGCCGTACGGGTTCGGCACGGCGAGCGGCCTGGCGGAGGTGGCCGTGGTGGTGGATGCGGTGGCCGCGGCCGCCGCTCCGTTGACGGTGCCGGGTACGTTGAGGGTGCCGGTCAGCGGCAGGTTGCGGGAGGAGTCGCCCACCAGGATCTGGTAGTTGCCCGCGGCCGTCGTCCAGTTGCCGGCCGTGGTGTTCCAGTAGGCCAGATCGTGCGTGCTGACGGTGAAGCTGATCGTCTTCGCCTGGCCCGCGTTGAGCGTGACCCGCTGGTAGTTGCGCAGCTGATGCACCGGCTCGCCGGTGGACGCCGGATCGCCGACGTACAGCTGCGCCACATCCGTACCGGCTCTCGTCCCGGTGTTGGTGACGGTGGCCGTCACCGTCGCGGTGCTTCCGGACAGCGCCCCCACCTGCAGATTGCTGTAGCCGAAGGTGGTGTACGACAGGCCGAAGCCGAACGGGAACAACGGGGTGATGTTCTTCGCGTCGTACCACTTGTAGCCGACGTTCAGACCCTCGCTGTACGTCACCTGGCCGTTGGTGCCCGGCCACTGCGCCGCCGTGCCGGCCGGCACGTCCGCGAGCGACTTCGGGAAGGTGACCGGCAGCTTGCCCGACGGGTTGACGTCGCCGAAGAGCAGCGCCGCCATCGCCGTGCCGATCTGCTGGCCGGGGTAGAAGCCCTCGAAGACGCCCGCGACCGAGTTCAGCCAGGGCATGTTGATCGCCGAGTTGTCGTTGAGCACCACGACGGTGTTCGGGTTGGCCGCGGCGACCTGGGTGATCATGTCGTTCTGGTTGGTGTTCGCACTCCCGACGGTGGGCAGGTCGAGGGTGGTGGTGTCGTGCTCCTCGTTGCCGTAGTTGTCGCTGGCGAAGACGATCGCGACATCGGAGCTGCGGGCGAGGGTGACCGCCGAGGCCAGGTTGGTCGCGTCGTTGTACGTGACGGTGGTACCGGTGCCGGCCACCCGGTTCTGGATGCCGGTGATCGGCCAGACCGTGCCGGAGCTGGTCACCGTGGCGCTGCCGCCGCCGATGGACTGCACGCCCGCGCCACCGTCCCAGCCGATCACCGCGATCGACCTGGTGGTCGTGGTGGACAGCGGCAGGATCCCGTTGTTCTTCAGCAGCACCGCGCCCTCTTCGGCGCCCTGGAGTGCGACCGCCACGTGACCGGCGGTGGTGACGGTGGCGCCCGTCGATCCGCTGGGCGCCTTGTCGAACAGCCCGAACGTGAAGAACTGGGTGAGCAGCCGGCTCACCATCGTGTCCAGTGTGCTCTGGCTGACCGTGCCCGCGGCGACCGCCTGGGCGAGGAAGTCGGCGTAGAAGTACCCGTTGGGCATCTCCACCGTCAGGCCCGCGTTGGCCGACTCCACGGTGGAGTGCGTGCCGCCCCAGTCACTGGTGATGAAGCCGCCGAAGCCCGCCTGCTGGTACAGGCCGGTGTTCATCAGGTCCGGGTTCTGGCAGGCGGGCACGCTGTTGACGACGCTGTACGCGCACATCGCCGCCGCCGGTGAGCCCTGCTGGACCGCGGTCTGGAAGGCGGGCAGGTACAGCTCCTGCAGCGTCCGCTTGTCCACCACGACGGTGCCGGCCGGATTCTCGATGTTGTAGACGGCCACGTGCTTCATCTCGGCCATCACACCCTGGCTCTGGATGCCCCGGATGTCGGCGGCGGCCATCTGCCCGTTCAGGTACGGGTCCTCGCCGAACGTCTCGAAGGCACGGCCCCAGCGCGGGTCGCGCACGATGTTCAGCGTCGGGCCGAGCGCCACCTGCACGCCCTTGCCCGCGAACTCGGCACCGATCGCGGCACCGTACTGCTGCTCCAGGGTGTTGTCGAAGCTCGCCGCCATCGCGTTGCCGGACGGCATCTGCGTCACACCGCCGAGCCCGTCACCGACACCCGCCGGACCGTCCTGCAGCCCGATGTCGGGGATGCACAGTGACGGGATGCCGGTGATGTTGCCGATGTAGGGCGTCGCGTTGTTGTTGCCGTGCAGGATCGACACCTTCTGGGCGTTGGTCATCTGGGCCATCACCTGCGAGACCCGGGTCGCGACCGGTGCGGTCGAACCCACCCACGGGCAGTTGCCGTCGCCGCCGCCCGGCGGAGTGGTGGTGCCGCCGGGGGTCAGCACGGTGAACTCCCACAGGGAGTAGCCGTACTGCGTGGCCCTGGCGGTGCCGTACATCCGCACATAGCGGGCGGTGGCGGTGAAGGACACATTCACCACCCCGCCCGTGCCGGCCGTCGTGGAGTAGACGGTGTTCCACGTGGAGCCGTCGGTCGACGTCTGGACCTGGTAGGCCGTCGCGTACGCCGTCTCCCAGCTCAACTGGGCGCCACAGAGCGACTGCGGGGAGCCCAGGTCCACCTGGACCCACTGCGGGTCGGAGGCCGCGCTGGACCAGCGGGTGCCGGCGTTGCCGTCGAAGGCCGCCGAGGCCGGGAAGGCGGCGTTCTCCACGGAGGACGCGGTGGCCTGCTTGCCGAGCGCCGCCGTGGTCGTCCCGCAGGTCGTCGTCGCGGTGTCGCCGTAGACCTGGAACTCCCAGAGCGAGTAGCCGTACTGCGTGGCCCTGGCGGTGCCGTACATCCGCACGTAGCGGCCGGTGCCGGTGACGGTCAGGGTCTGGTTGCCGCCGGCACCGGTGGTCGTGGTGTAGACGGTGTTCCAGGTGGAGCCGTCGGTCGACGTCTGGATCTGGAAGGACTTCGCATAGGCGGTCTCCCAGTCGAGCACCACCTGGCTGATGGCCTGGCTCGACCCGAGGTCGACCTGGACCCACTGCGGGTCGGAGGCCGCGCTGGACCAGCGGGTGCCCGTTTCGCCGTCGAAGGCGGCCGAGGCCGGGAAGGCGGCGTTCTCCACGGAGGACGCGGTGGCCTGCTTGCCCTGGGAGAGCAGCGTCAGTGTGGCGGCGTGGGCAGAGGGCGTCACCAAGGAGAGGAACGCCGCGGCGATCAGTGTCAGCGAGAGGAGGATGATGCCCTGTGGGGATCGGCGCACAGGCTTACGAAGAGAAAGGCCCCATGAGGTAGCCCTCATGTGCACGCTCCTGTCGGATTACGGTTCGGATGGTGGGGAGAACCGATACTGCGGAGTGCGAGAACACTGCGTTCCGTACAGGGGAGTGGTGGTCGGCAGGCGCGACCCGGCGGGGAGCGCCCGCGACCGACGGTTTTCTACTCCCGGCCCAGGACCGCGTCAACCTTTTGCGCAAGTCACCCGTGGATCAGGGGAGTTGACGATGCCCACCGGTCCCGGACAGCGCCGCCCTGAACTCCGCCAGCGCCGCGAAGTCGGGCTCCCGCAGCCCGATCCGGGGGTCGACGTGGTGCAGCAGGGCCGGGCCGGGATGGTGGGCGCGGACGTAGCGGGTGTCCGCCGGGCTCTGCTCGTCGTCCACCCAGGCGAACGGCCGCCCCCCGGCGTACTCCACGATCGCCTCGGTCTTCCAGTGCACCCCGTCCGGCCGCTCCGCGAGCAGACCCTTGCCGAAGTCGACGTACGGCAGCTCGGGCAGGCCGACGACCGGGCCGATCCAGCGGTTGGCCTCGGCCATCCAGGTGGTCGCCCAGCACAGCTCGTAAGCGAGGGCGAGCAGCGCCGGGCCGTGCGACGGGTTCAGCCACACCCGCAGCGGGCGCCCCGGGCGGACGGTCGCCCGGATCGTCGTATACCCCTCGGGGCGTCGCTCGGGCTTTGCCGCGTACGGGTTGAGGGGGCCGTCGACGTCCAGGAACAGCAGGGGGCGGCTCACGGGACCAACGTAGGGCAGCGGGCGCGCGGAGCACCGGAGAATATTCTCGCGCCGCGCAGGCATAGCGGCGCCGCTCCACACGCGTCACCACGGGTACAGGGCCCGGACACCAGGTGGGCCCGGGGGAAGAGAAGGTGACGATGGATGCGGAACTGCAGGAGAGCTTCCGGGAGTTCGTGGACAGCAGGTCCTCGGCGCTGCTGAGGACCGCCGTGCTGCTGACCGGCGGCGACCGGCACGCGGCCGAGGACCTGCTGCAGAACGCCCTGATCAAGGCAGCCGGCCGCTGGCAGCGCATCGACGAGCCCGAGGCCTATGTACGGCAGGTCCTCTACCGGCAGCAGATCAGCCGCTGGCGGCTGAAGTGGCGCCGGCGCGAACTCACCGTCGCCGAACCGCCGGAGAGTCCGCCGGCCCCCGACACCGCCGCCACCGCCGAGCTGCGCCTGGTCCTGCGCGCGGCCCTGTCCCGGCTCACCGCCCGCCAGCGCACCGTCCTGGTCCTGCGCTACTTCGAGGACCTGCCGGAGGCCGACGTGGCCCGGCTGCTCGGCTGCTCCGTCGGCACCGTACGGTCCACCGCCCACCGCTCCCTGGCCCGGCTGCGCACACTCGCGCCCGAACTGGCCGCCCTCGCCCCGGAGACCGGCCGCGACCAGCCGCCGTCCCGTGACTACTCGCCCGTGGAGGTGCGGCCGTGAACGTCGAGGAACTGGTACGAGACGTACTGCGTGAACAGGCGGCCGAACAGCCGCCGGCCCGACCGGGATTCGCCGACCGGGTACTGGCCGTGCGCCGGCGCCGCCGTAGCCGCAGGTTCGCCGCCGTGGCCGCCGCGACGGCCGCCGTGGTCGCCGTCGCGGTGGCGGTGCCGGTGCTGGACTCCGGGAAGAGCGATGTGCGCCCGTCCGGGGTCGTCGGGCGGAACGGGATCACCGGCCACCCGGATCAGTCGCCGCCGCGCGAGCTGATCGCCGCCGGGCAGACGGCGCTCGCCGCGTACTACACCTGGCGGACCGTGCCGCAGACCGACGACCGGGGCATCGGCGTACGCACCTACTGGCTGCTCGACCGGACGACCGGCAGGTACGTGAAGGACTCCCGGTGGTCCTTCGTCGCCGTCGCGCCGGGCCTGCGCACGGCCGCCGTGCTGGAGCAGACCCTGCCCGTCCGCCGGATCGGCCTGCTCGACCTCGCGACGAGGAAGGTCGAGCGGTGGATCCCGGTCGAGCACGGCGTCGGCGGACTCGCCTTCTCGTACGACGGGACCCGGCTCCTGGCGACGACGTACGACGACAACCCCGATGTGCGCGGCAAGGTCCAGAACCTCAAGGGCGGCTGGGAGTGGGGGCCCGCGTTCGCCACGTCGACCCGGACCGGCTTCTACGACATCGACGTGACCTCCGGCAAGGGCGCCTGGACCGGGGTCGCGTCCGACCGCGCCACCCCCACGCGCGCGGACTTCTCCTACAGCCGCACCGGCGATCAGGTGTACGCGCAGATCATCGGCAGCCGGGACGGGACGCAGCAGTTCTACGGCCTCGACGGCGGCGAGATCGCGGCCCCGGCGAACGAGCGGTACCTGCGGACGGACGTCGGCGCCCGGCTTTCCCCGAACGGGCGGCTCGCCGCGCTCGGCCTGACGAAGGAGGTCGCCCCCGGGAAGTCGTACTCCTCGATCCGTGATCCCCGCACCGGCAAGGAGATCACCAAGGTCCGCGGCGGCGACCTGCTCGCCTGGGCCGACGACCGGCGGCTCATCGCCTGGGAGCGGGCCAGCAAGCTGGACGAGCTGTACCGGGCCCGGCTGGTGCTGGTGACGATCGGCAGCGACAGGGTCGTGCCGCTGAGCGGGGTCCAGAAGCAGATGTTCGACGAGCTGAAGGCGTGGCAGCCCGTCTTCGCCCGCCGCTGATCAGCAGGCCTCGAGCCCCGCGTACACCCCCCGCAGCCCGTCGGCCGCCTCCCGGCCGGCGGGACGCAGCGGTGCCCGTACCGGGCCCGCCGGCAGGCCGAGCCCGGCCAGCAGCGCCTTCGCCGTGACCGTGCCCGGCAGCCCCGCGGCCGTCATCGCCTCGATCAACGGCGTGGCCTCCAGCTGGAGTCCGGCCGCGCGGGCGGTGTCGCCCGCGTCGAACGCGTCCAGGATCGCGGCGACCCGGGCGGGGACGACATTGGCCACCGTGCTCACACAGCCGGCCGCGCCCACCGCGTACAGGGCGAGGATGTGCTCGTCGCAGCCCGCGAAGTACGCCAGGTCCGTGCGCGCCAGCACCTTCTGGATGCCGAGGAAGTCGTACGAGCAGTCCTTCACGGCCACGATCCGGGGGTGGGCGGCGAGCCGGACCATCGTCTCCGGCTCGATCCGGGTGCCGGTGCGGCCCGGGATGTCGTACAGCATCAGCGGCAGCCCGCTCGCCTCGGCCACCTCCAGGAAGTGTGCCTCCAGCGCGTCCTGCGGCGGCCTGCTGTAGTACGGCGACACCACCAGCACCCCGTCCGCGCCCGCCTTCTCGGCCGCGAGCGTGAGCTCGACGGTGTGCAGGGTGTCCGCGGTGCCCACGCCCGCCACGAGCGGCACCCGCTCGCCCACCGCCTCCCGGACGGCCGTGATCAGCTCGGCCTTCTCGGCGTCGGACGTGGTCGGCGACTCGCCGGTGGTGCCGTTCAGCACCAGACCGTCGCAGCCCTCCGCCACCAGATGCGCGGCCAGCCGCCGGGCACCGTCGAGGTCGAGCGCCCCCGTGTCGGTGAAGGGGGTGACCATCGCGCAGAGGGTGCGGCCGAAGGGGCGGGGCGGGCGTGCGGTCTCGCGTGGGTTCGTCATGGGGGTAGTCTCGGCCGCACGACAGCTTAGCTCTACTTAAATTTTCTACCGGGTATGTCTTAGTAATGCTAAGTCGTCGGTTGCTCGGGGGTGTGCGCGGACGCGAGGTCGCCGAGGCGCTGTTGTGCACCGCCGGACATCGGGGGCAGGGCTGAGCGCGCCCGACCGGGGTACTCGGAAGGTCAGTCAGCAAGCAGAGCTGACGCCGACGAGACCAGGAGGGGCGGCAACGATGACGAAGAAGACCGCACGCGGAACGGGGGCCCGGCTGACCGGCACCGCGCACGCGTGGGCGGCCAGGGCCGGCCTCGGCGGCCGCACGCAGGCCTGCACCGCCGGCCTCAAGGACAAGGCCGGCGCACTGACCGTGCATCTGCGCGAAGGCGCGAGCGGAGCCGGCCACCAGGCCCGGAGCCGCGCGGTGCGGGGCGGCCACACGGCGCAGGAACAGGTGGTCAAGGCGGGGCACGTGCTCCAGGAACGGGCACTCCGGGCCGGGCACATCGTGCAGGAACGGGCGGGACAGGCCGGGCATCTGGTGTCGGAGAAGGCCGCCGAGGCGGGGCATGCGGCCGGGGACGGTGCGCCGCAGCCCGCGCGCCGGGCCGTCGCGGCCGTCGGGCGTCACCCGCGGGCGGCGCTCATCGCGGGCGCCGTCGCCGCCGCCGTCGCCGCTGTGACGGCGGGCGTGCTGCGCCGGAGCCGTCGCCACTGAGGTCCGCGGAGGGCTCCGCTCCACCGTCTCACCGAAAACTCCAGTCGTCTGGACAAAAAAAGTTTTCGGTGAGACGGTGGAGCCATGTTGGACGTCACCGTGATCGAGGACCCCGAGGCCGCGGCCGTGTCCCTGGACCCCGTACGGGCCAGGCTGCTCGCCGAACTGGCCGGCGCGCCCGCGTCGGCCGCGATGCTGGCCGGCCGGGTCGGGCTGCCCCGGCAGAAGGTGAACTACCACCTGAAGGCACTGGAGCGGCACGGCCTGGTCGAGCTGGCCGGCGAGCGGCGCAAGGGCAATGTCACCGAGCGGCTGATGCGCGCGACCGCCGCGTCGTACGTCATCTCACCGGCCGCGCTGCCCGCCGTGCAGCCGGACCCGGACCGGTTCCGCGACCAGCTCTCCGCGCGCTGGCTGCTCGCCCTCGGCGCGCGTCTGGTGCGCGATGTCGGCATGCTGGTCAGCGGGGCCGCCAAGGCCCGCAAACGGCTGGCGACCTACGCGCTGGACGGCGAGGTCCGCTTCGCCTCGGCCGCCGACCGCGCGGCCTTCGTACAGGAGCTGACGGCGGGCGTGAGCGCGCTCATCAGCAAGTACGACGCACCCGGAGCGGAGGACGGCCGGGACCACCGGATCGTCGTGGCCCTCCATCCCACGGTCAAGGACGAGCCCCGGACCGATGCCGGGGACGAGACCCGGCCCGCAATCGAAAGCTGAGCAGGAGCCCCCATGTCCAAGGAATTCGAGATCGCCCGTGAGTTCGAG
Source organism: Streptomyces sp. NPDC054770 (assembly GCF_053611985.1). Classification (NCBI taxonomy): domain Bacteria; kingdom Bacillati; phylum Actinomycetota; class Actinomycetes; order Kitasatosporales; family Streptomycetaceae; genus Streptomyces; species Streptomyces sp. NPDC054770. The sequence goes on along the minus strand of NZ_JBSHBL010000020.1, from coordinate 88,128 downwards.
GTCGATGCCACGCCCGGAGAGGTCTGGGAGGCGATCACCAACGGGACCGGCGGCTATCTGTGGCCGATGCAGCCGCCCGAGCCCCGGGTGGGCGGTACGGCGGCCTTCGGCTCCGTCGTCACCGCCTACGACCCGCCGCACCACCTGGTCACCCGCAGCGAGGACGTCGGCTTTCCGACCCAGAGCGCCAACCAGCTGGAGCACGTCATCGAGGAGCGCGACGGCGGCCGCCGCGCCTGGGTGCGCTATGTGCACAGCGGGATCTTCACCGACGACTGGGAAAACCAGTACGACGGCGCGAACCGGCACACCGACTTCTACCTGCACACCCTGCGCGAGTACCTCACCCACTTCGCGCCCCGCGCGGTGAGCTTCGCCCAGCTGAACGGGCCGGAGGCGTCCCAGGCGCCGGACGCCTTCACCGCCGTGGGCCGCGCCCTCGGCCTGCCGGACGACCTGGCCGCGGGCGCGAAGGCGAGCGTGCGGGGGCCCGGCGGGCGGGCCCTGGACGCGGTGGTCGACTACCGCGACCCGTACTTCGTCGGACTGCGCACCGACGACGCCCTCATCCGGTTCTTCGGGCGCAACCACTGGGGTGCCCCGGTCGGCATCAGCATCCACGACTTCGCGCCGGACGCCGACGCCGAGGCGAACGAGACCGGCTGGCAGGACTGGCTGAACGGGGTGTACAGCCAGTCCTGAACCCGGCCGGACTCAGGGCCCTCAGACGTCAGACCGTCAGGCCGTCGGGGCCCTCAGGGCTCTCAGGGCTCTCAGGGGTGGAAGCGCAGCACCTGCGGGTCGTGGTCGCTGATCTGGTCGTGGAACTCCGAGTTGATGTGCACGCTGTCGTACTGGAAGTCGCCCTTGCCGCGGATCTGCTTGCTGATCAGGATCTGGTCCAGGACCTGCTCGTTGCCCTGGTAGTCGTAGGTGTAGCGCTCCTTCGTCGGCAGCGACTGGATCGCCGACCAGAGCGCGCCGTGGCTCTCCAGGATCTTGGTGGTGCCGGAGAAGTCGAAGTCGTTCATGTCGCCGAGCGCGATGACCTCGGCGTCCTTCTGGACGTCGAGGATGTTCCTGACGAACGCGTTGACCAGCGTCGCCTGCGCGTGGCGCTGGGTCTCCGAACTGCGCACCACCGGCTGGTACTGCGAGGTCAGCCCCTGGTCGCCGCCCTTGGAGTTCAGGTGGTTGGCGATCACGAAGACCGTCTTGCCCTGGAAGACGAACTCACCGGCGAGCGGCTTGCGGCTGGTCGTCCAGGCGGAGTCCGCCGGGGCGACACGGCCGGGGGAGGCCGTCAGCTGCGCTGTGCCGTGCACCTTGGTGACGCCCACCGCGGTGGTGGAGTCGCCGCCCGCGCGGTCGACGAAGGAGACCCGCTCCGGGTTGAACAGGAAGACCTGGCGGATGTTGCCGCCGGGCTCGCCGCCGTCCTGGTCGTTGACCGGGTTGATGGAGCGCCACTGGTACTTCGGACCGCCGGCCGCGACGATCGCGTCGATCAGCTTGTTGACCGTCACGTCGGCGGCGACCGTGCCGTCGTCCGTCGCGCCGTTGTTGTCCTGGATCTCCTCCAGGGACACGATGTCGGGCGACTGGAGGTTGTTCACGATCGCGGACGCGTGCGCGGCGAAGGTGCCGTCGGAGGGGTCGAGGTTCTCGACGTTGTAGGTCGCCACCGCCAGCTGGCCGTGCGACTGCTTCTTCGTCGTCTCGCGCTGCAGGCCACCGCTCTTCAGGGTGCCCAGTCGGCTCGCCACGAGGGTGTAGCCGCCGAACTGGTTGTAGTCCATCGGGCCGGTCGTGGCACCGGTCAGGGTGTCGCCGACGTTCGCCACCGGGAAGTCGGCGGTGGAGCCGAGGGACTGGATCTGGAGGCGGCCGGTGTTCTGGTCGCGGTAGGAGCGGTACAGCGAGCCGCCGCGGTTGGTGCGGTTCTCGTGCGGCTTCACCGTGACCCACAGCTCGGCGTACGGGTCGGTCGCGGTGATCACGCGGGCGTCCTTGACCTGGACGTTCATGCCCTCAAGGGACTCGTAGTAGTCCAGGGCGTACTTCTTCGGCTGCAGGGTCAGGCCGTTGACCGAACCGCCGGCGGCCGTGTCGCCCTCCGAGGTGTACGCGCTCGGCACCGACTTCTTGTCGATCACGACCGGCGCCGGGACCGCGTTGCCGGTGGAGACGGTGGTGACCGTCGGCTTGGTGATCTCGGTCAGCGACTGGTTGCCGGTGGTGGCGCCGCCCGGGACGTACTCGGAGACCGTGCCGGTGACCGTGACGGAGTCGCCGACCGCGACCTTCGGGGTGGAGCTGGTGAAGACGAAGACGCCCTCGCTGGTGGCCGGATTGTCGTCCGGAGTCGGATCCTGGATCCAGAAACCTCTGGAGGAGCCGTAGGTGCGCGTGCCCGTGACGATGCCGGGGACGTCCGTCACCTTCTGGCCGGCGTACGGCGAGGTACGCGTGGTGCCCTGGATGTCATGGATACGCAGCCCGTCGGCCTGGGCGGGCGAGGTGAGGGCGACGGTGGACGCCGCGCTGCAGACGGCGGCGACGGTGAGCGCGGCAAGACGCGCGGAAGACCTGCTCGGCAAGGGAATCCCTCCGGGGACATCGGAAGCGCCGGGACAAGGGCGGTTTATGGAGCGTTCATGACACGTTCATGTATGCCATGTAGCGCGGATGTGACACGCGTAGATACCGAGTGAACAGTTGTCCCCCGTTTTCTACGCGCGTCAATCTCCTGCCTGATCAAGGCAGTTGTCAAGGTTTCAGCCATGCACGGAGCCGGGCGGGTAGATGAACCGGGCGGCATGGGTGGAAATCCGTCTAGGCTGAGCGGCTGAGCCGTACGGCGTCCAGGTGGTCGTACGGCCGTCGATACGGTGTCCATGTCGCCGTACGACCGTTGAGGCGTCCGAGGAGAACCAGCAGATGTCTGACAGCGCCCCCCTGCCCCCGGTGCGGTTGCGTTCCGAAGCGGAGCTGGCGCACGCCGCGCTGTCCACGCCGTTGCTCACCCGGGCCGTCCGGCTCGCCCGCTGGGCCGGTCCCGACACCCGCGTGGACGCAGGTGGCGAGCTGGTCGAGGAGCAGCTCCCGGCCGCCGCCGAGGCGCTCGGACTCACCGGGGACGACGCCGCCGCCCACGCCGGTGAGGCCTGGCGGGTCGCCCTGGACGCCGGACTCGTGGAGATCGCCGACGAGGAGGCCGGCACGGTGGCGGCGGGGGAGGAGCTGGCGCTGCTCACCGGGGGCTCGCCGCACGACGTCCTCGCGGTGTGGCAGGCCGCGCTGGAGACCGTGATCGCCGACGCGAGCGTGCCCGACCTGGACGGAATTGTCGACGCGCTCGACGAGGGCGGCGAGGTCGATTTCTCGTCACTCGGCTGGGACCCCGAGGCGGAGGCGGACTTCCTCGACGGCGTCCTCGGCAACCTGTACCTGCTGACCGTGAGCGAGGGCGGTCCCGGCGATGCGCCGGTGCCGCTGCCCGCGCTCGCCGCGTCGATGATCGTGCCCAGCGACATGGGGGAGCCGACCAACGACGTCCTCGAACAGGTCTCCGACGCGATGATGCGGCTCGACGACCAGTTCCGGCTGCTCGAGCCGGTCGGGCTCGTCGAGTACCAGCCGGTCGACGAGGCGCTGATGGCCGACGCGGAGGAGGAGCCGGCGGCGGGGCCGGTCGACGAGGCCGACGTCTCCCGCTACGGCATGGTGCGGCTCACCCCGCTCGGTGCGTACGGGCTGCGGGCACGGCTGCTGGAGGCCGGGTTCGAGGCGCCGGCGGTCGGGGAGCTCGCCGACAAGGGCGCGGACGCGCTGCTCGACGGTACGGCCGCGTTTCCGCAGGGGGCTGCGCAGGCCGAGACCGAGCAGTGGCTGGCCCGCCGGGAGTCCCTCACCGCCGCCCGGGAGCTGCTGGCCGCCGCGCGCGGTGCGGACGCGGGCGCCCCGCTGCGGCGGCTGCGCTGCCAGCAGGCGCTGTCGCTGCTCGGCGCCGAGGCCGAACCGGCCCTCCGCGAGGTCCTCGACGACCCCGAGCTGGGCGGCCTGGCGAGGGTCTGGCTGGTCGAGAGCGGCGCCGCGGACGTGCCGGCGCCCTCCCAGGACATGATCTTCTGGCTGACCATCGACACGGTGGCTGCGCAGCTGGCCGCCGAAGGGAACTCGGAGGAACTGCAGGCGCTGGTGGAGGGCCTGGCCCAGCAGCACGGCGGGTTCTTCGCCGAGGCGTGGCGGGTGGGCCACCCGGACACCGCCGACGTCCTGGAGGCGATGGGCCGCCTCCATCCGGACAAGAAGGTGGCCAAGGAGGCCCGCAAGGCGGCCTTCAAGGCACGGTCGCAGCACGGGGGGTAGGGGCCGAAGCGGCGGCGGTGCGCCCGGTTCCGGCACCGCCGGGCACCGCCGTTCGGGCTGGGCGCCGTTGCGGCGGGAAAAAAGATCAGGCCGCGGGCCGTTGATGGGCGCGTGGTGGGGGCGTGCGGGTGGTCCGGCACCGCCGGGTGTCGCCGCGTGGGCCGGGCGCCGTTGCGGCGGGAAGAGATCTCAGATGGCGAAGAGATCTCAGATGGCGAGGGGGAGGCCGAGCGGTGGGGAAGGGCGGTGTGCCGGGAGGGAGTTCGGGTCCCGGGAGTGGTGTGGCTGTCGGTGAACCCCATCCCGCGGGCGGGGGAAAACGTTGACCCCTGCGGTGTGTTCTTGGGTGGGACTTTTGGCCGGCATGGTGCGGCCCTTACGGATTCATGGAACAGACGGCTTCGATGTCGCCCTGTGTTCAACCGGTGTTCAGGGGTGGACGGGAGCGTGTGCGCCGAGTTGAGGTCCGCCACCCTCCACGGCACACCGACCGTCACAGGAGACACCATGTCGCTCACCCGCAGGGACTTCGCCACGAAATCCGCGATCACCGGTGCCGGTGTCGCGCTGGCGGGCAGCGTCGGCGCCCTCGCCACCGCCCCGAACGCCCTCGCCGCCACCGAGACCGAGGCCGAGGCCGAGGCCACGCACGGGCACGGGCCCGGCGGCGTCGGCTACGGACCGCTGCTGCCCGACCCCGACGGCATCCTCGCGCTCCCCGCCGGCTTCAAGTACCGCGTCATCACGTACAGCGGCAGGACCAAGCTGGAGTCGGGCGAGTTCACCCCCTCCAACCACGACGGCACCTCCACCTTCGACGGCCCGCGCGGTGCCACCCTCCTCGTCAACAACCACGAGCTGGCCGGCCCCCGCGCCAACTGGAAGTACCCCGTCCCGCTCACCGAGGGGCTCGTCTACGACCCGGCCGCCGCCGGTGGCTGCACCGTCGTCGAGGTCCGCCCCGGCGGGCACGTCGCCGAGTGGGTCGGCATCGCCGGTACCGCCACCAACTGCGCGGGCGGCAACACCCCGTGGGACACCTGGCTGACCTGCGAGGAGACCGAGGACAAGGCCGGCACCAACGGCTTCACCAAGGACCACGGCTACGTCTTCGAGGTCGACCCCGAGGACCGCCGGGCCAACCGCAGCCCCAAGCCCGTGAAGGCGCTGGGCCGTTACGCCCACGAGGCCGTCGTCGTCGACCCCAGGCGCGGCCACCTGTACCTGACGGAGGACGCCTCCAACCCGAACGGCCTGCTCTACCGCTGGACCCCGCCCGAGGACTTCCACCACGGCCGCGGCAAGCTGCGCACCCTCGCCGACGACGCCGGCACGCTCCAGGCGTTCAAGTGCTTCGACTCCGGCGGCCAGTTCGTCGACGACCTCTCCCGGGCCACGAAGATCGGCACGGTCTACGGCGTCGACTGGGTGGACGTCCCGGACCGCGACGCGCGGACGACGTCAGTCCGCAAGCAGTTCGGCACCGGCCAGGTCACCCGCGCCCGCAAGCTGGAGGGCATGTGGTGGGGCGACGGCGGCGTGTACATCGTCTCCTCGTACGCCCGCGCGGAGAGCCCCGTCCAGCACGACGGCTCGGTGTGGTTCTACGACCCCAAGCGCCGCACCCTCACCCTCAAGGTCCGCATCGGCGTCAACCCGGACCCGTCCGTGGAGGGCAACCTCGACGGCCCGGACAACATCACCGTCTCCCCGTACGGCGGTCTCGTCATCGCCGAGGACGGCGAGGGCCTCCAGCACCTGTTCGGCGCCACCGACAGCGGCCGTACCTACCCCATCGCCCGCAACGAACTGAACATCGGCACCGCGGACGGGCCCGAGTACAGCGAGTTCACCGGCGTCACCTTCTCGCCCGACGGCCGGACCCTGTACGCCAACATCCAGACCCCGGGCATCATGCTCGCGATCACGGGGCCCTGGAAGCGTCAGCAGCGCGGATAATTAATTCACTCGCTCGGCCCGCGGCCCGCCTCCTAAGGTTATGCATGTCCAGGTGCGAAGGCAGGACCTACTTCCACTGATAATGGGGCGGCCGCGGGTTCGAGTCCCGCCACCGGTACAACGCGCCGGTGTAGCTCAGGGGTTAGAGCACCTACGTCGGTTCCGCCGACTTCGATCTCTGGACACCGAAAACTTCATGCACCTCCCGGTGCGTGTGTTCTTGATCTCGGGAGGCGCAGCTCATGGTGGGTGTCCGGTGCGCAGGCAGCGGTTACTTCATTGGGATCAGAAGGCTGCGGGTTCGACTCCCGTCATCGGCTCAGGGCCGATGTAGCTCAATGGGCAGAGCATCTGACTAAAGTCCGTCGCCGATTCCCGAACTCGGACCCCCTCCTTCTGCTGCGCCTCCTCCGAAACTCCAATGAATTCGGGGGGAATTCACCATGGCGCGATTCAACACCAAGGCGGCCCGGGCGCAGCCCACTTCGCGGGTCACCTCCACCGGACGCGTGCTCCGTACCTACGAGGGCGGCCGCGGCCGGGAGCGGGACGCGCGGTCCGAGCTCTTTCTGCTCGCCGTCGCCAACTTCGTCTCGCAGCAGACCTTCTACGAGTCCGGCGCGGACCGCGACGACCGGTTCGCCGCGCTCGTGCGTGAGCTCGCCGTCGCCGACCCCGCGTGGACGGCCGGTCTGCTCGGCTGGCTCCGCGGCGCCGGCAACATGCGGACCGCCTCGATCGTGGGCGCCGCCGAGTACGTGCACGCACGCCTGACCGAGGGAGCCACCGACGGCCCCTCGAACCGTCAGGTCGTCGCCTCCGTGCTCCAGCGGCCCGACGAGCCCGGCGAACTGCTCGCCTACTGGACGGCCACGTACGGTCGCGCCATCCCCAAGCCCGTCAAGCGGGGGATCGCCGACGCCGTACGACGGCTCTACCACGGCAAGTCGCTGCTCAAGTACGACACCGCGTCCAAGGGATACCGCTTCGGCGACATCCTCAACCTGGTGCACGCGGCGCCGGACCCGGACAAGCCGTGGCAGGGCGAGCTGTTCCAGTACGCGCTGGACCGGCGGCACAACCCCGACTCCGCCGTGCCGCCCGCGTCGAGCCCGGTGCTCGGCGCGCACCGGGCGCTGATGGCGCTGCCCGTCGCACGGCGGCGGGCGGTCGTCACCGAGCCCGGCGGCGCCGAGCGGCTCGCGGCGGCCGGCCTCACCTGGGAGGCGCTGGCCGGCTGGCTCCAGGGACCGATGGACAAGGCCGCGTGGGAGGCGGTCATCCCGTCCATGGGGACCATGGCGCTCGTCCGCAACCTGCGGAACTTCGACGAGGCCGGCGTCTGCGACGAGGTCGCCGCGCAGGTCGCGGCCCGGATCAGCGACCCGGCGGAGGTGGCGCGGTCGCGGCAGTTCCCGTTCCGGTACCTCGCCGCGTACCGGCACGCGCCGTCGCTGCGCTGGTCGTACCCGCTGGAGCAGGCGCTCGGCCACTCGCTGGCCAACGTGCCCGCGCTGCCGGGGCGGACGCTGGTGCTCGTGGACCGTTCGGGTTCGATGTTCTACTCGCGGCTGTCCGAGCGCTCGGAGCTCAACCGGGCCGACGCGGCGGCGATCTTCGGGACGGCGCTCGCGCTGCGGGCGGCGGACGCGGACCTCGTCGAGTTCGGTACGACGAGCAGGCGGCTGCCCTTCGAGCGGGGCGAGTCGGTGCTGAGGATCCTGGACCGCTTCGGCGATCTGGGCGGCACCGACACCACCTCGGCGATCCGCTCCCACTACCGGGGACAGGACCGGGTGCTGATCGTCACCGACGAGCAGTACGCGTACCACCGGCACGGCGACCCGACCCAGCAGGTCCCGGCGCACATCCCGGTCTACACCTGGAACCTGGCCGGCTACCGGGTGGGCCACGGCCCGTCCGGCAAGGGGAACCGGCACACCTTCGGCGGTCTCTCCGACGTGGCCTTCCGGATGGTCCCGCTGCTGGAGGCGGCCCAGGACGCCGACTGGCCGTGGGAGGCGGCGGCGACGGCCTGACCGCCGGCCGATGAGCGTGGCCCGCACCTTCACGGGGGGTGCGGGCCACATTTCGTGTGCCGGGGTTCTTGTCTCCGCCCGTGATTGATATCTAACATTTCAGTTATGGAAGCCCTGCGACCCGTCCCCCGCACCCTGCTCCGCGACCGTGCCTACGCCGCGATCCGGGACGCCATCGTCGCCGGGGACCTCGAACCCGGCGCGGTGGTGCGCGACGCCGAGCTCGCGGAGCGGCTCGGGCTGTCCCGGGCGCCCGTGCGGGAGGCGTTCGCGCGCCTCGTCGACGAGGGGCTCCTGGAGAGCAAACCGCAGAGCTACACCCGGGTCACCCCGGTCGTGGCCGCCGAGGTACGGGACGCGGCGGCCGTGGTCGGCGCCATGCACGAACTGGTCACCCGGGCCGCCGTACCCCGGCTGCGGGACTCGGACCTGGACGAGATGCGCGTGTCCAACGTCCGCTTCGCCGGCGCCGTACAGGCGGGCGACGTGGACGAGGCCCTGCGCGCCGACGACGACCTGCACGACGTACTGGTCCGGGTGGCCGGCAACCGGGCGGCCGCCGCCACGGTCGCCCGCTACACCCCCCTCATCCGCCGCCTGGAGCGCCGCCGCTTCGGCGAGGGCGGCTCCTGCCGCTCGGCCGGCCTGCACGAACGGCTCATCGAGGCGTGCGCGGCCGGCGACACGGAGACGGCGGTCCAGGTCACCGCCGACATCTGGCGCACCCTGTCCGACCTGGCCGACGCCGACACCACCGACTGACCACGCCACCAGGAGGCACCCCATGTCCCTCTCCTCCTACGACCGTTATCCCCTCCTCTTCGGCCCCTCGCCCGTGCACCCCCTGGAGCGCCTCACCGCCCACCTCGGCGGCGCCGCGCTGTGGGCCAAGCGGGAGGACTGCAACTCCGGTGTCGCGTACGGCGGCAACAAGACGCGCAAGCTGGAGTACCTGGTCGCGGACGCGATCGCCAAGGGCTGCGACACCCTCGTCTCCATCGGCGGGGTGCAGTCCAACCACACCCGCCAGGTCGCCGCCGTCGCCGCCCGCGCCGGGCTCAAGTGCGTGCTGGTCCAGGAGAGCTGGGTGGAGTGGCCGGACTCGGTGTACGACAAGGTCGGCAACATTCTCATCAGCAGGCTGGCGGGAGCCGACGTACGCCTCGTGCGGGCCGGGTTCGGGATCGGGTTCAAGGAGAGCTGGGAACTGGCGCTGCGCGAGGTCGAGGAGTCGGGCGGCAAGCCGTACGCCATCCCGGCCGGCGCCTCCGACCACCCGCTCGGCGGGCTCGGCTTCGCGGGCTGGGCGTACGAAGTCGCCGAACAGGAACAGCAGTCGGGCGTCTTCTTCGACACGATCGTCGTCTGCTCGGTGACCGGGTCGACGCAGGCCGGCATGGTCGCCGGGTTCGCCGCGCTGGAGGAGGCGGGCGGCCGTGAACGCCGGGTGATCGGCATCGACGCCTCGGCCAAGCCCACCGAGACCCGCGAACAGGTCGCCCGCATCGCCCAGCGCACGGGCCGGCTGATAGGCCTCAAGCGGGAGCTGACCGTCGACGACGTCGAACTCGACGAGCGCTACCACGCCGGTATCTACGGCATCCCGGACGACACCACCCTGGAGGCCATGCGTCTCGCCGCCCGCACCGAGGGCATGGTCACCGACCCGGTGTACGAGGGCAAGTCGATGGCGGGGATGGTCGACCTGGTCGAGCGGGGCGAGATCGCCGCCGACTCCACGGTCCTCTACGCCCACCTGGGCGGCCAGCCGGCGCTGAACGCCTACAGCGCGCTGTTCTAGACGGTTCCTGCCTCCGTCCCCCCGGTCTTCCTGCGGGAACCCCGGGTGGGCTCAGGCGCTGTGACGGCGGACCGCGTCGAGGAGTTGGTCGATGTCGTGGGCGTCGTGGGAGAAGGCGGTGACGAAGCGGACGGTGCCTTCTTCCCAGCGGTCGTGGTAGAAGGCGTAGCCCTCGGCGAGGAGGCCCGCGGTGACGTGCCGGGGCAGGCGGCAGAAGACGATGTTGGCCTGCGGGACGGTCAGTAGCCCGGTGCCGGGGATGGCCTTGAGGCCGTCGCCGAGGCGGGTGGCCATGGCGTTGGCCCGGCGGGCGTTGTCGAGCCACAGGTCGTCGGTGAGGTAGGCGTCGAGCTGGGCGGTCTGGAAGCGCATCTTGGAGGTGAGCTGGCCGGCGCGCTTGGCGCGGAAGGCCAGTTCTCCGGAGAGGGCGGGGTCGAAGGAGACGATGGCGTCGGCGGTCATCGCGCCGTTCTTGGTGGCACCGAACGACAGGATGTCGATGCCGGCTTGCCAGGTCATCTCGGCCGGGGTCGCGCCGAGATGGACCAAGGCGTTGGCGAACCGGGCGCCGTCCATGTGGACGCGCAGTCCGGCGTCCTTGGCGATGCCGGCCAGACGGCGGATCTCCTCGACGCTGTAGACGCTGCCGCTCTCGGTGGCCTGGCTGACGCTCACCACGGACGGCTGGACGCTGTGCACGTCTCCGGCACGTCGGCCGACTGCCGCCCGCAGTGCGTCGGGGTCGATCTTGCTGTGGTCGCCGGGGACGGTGACGAGCTTGGCGCCGTCGGTGAAGAACTCCGGTGCTCCGCATTCGTCGTTGTTGATATGGCTGCCGCCGTGGCACAGCACGCTGCCCCAGGGGCGCGTCAGGGCAGCCAGGGCCAGGCAGTTCGCGGCGGTGCCGGTGGTGACCGGGAAGACGTCGACGTCCCGGTCGAAGATCTCGCCGAGCTTGCGGCGGGCGCGCTCGCTGAAGGGGTCGTTGCCGTACGGCAGGACCTGTCCGGCGGCCGCTTCGGCAACCGCACCGGCTATCTGCGGGGCGGCCCCGGCCATGTTGTCGCTGATGAAGGACAGGCCCGAGGGAGTGGTGGCGGCGGTGCTCATGTGCGGCTTCCTTGCGGTTCAGGTGGTGATGGGGGAGGCGAAGACGACGGTGATGTCCACTGCCTCGGCGCCGGTGCGGTAGAAGTGCGGGGCGTCGCCGGCGAACGCGAGCATGTCGCCCGGGCCGAGGTCTTGCGGGGCGTCGACGGGGCCCGCGGTGACGGATCCGCTGGAGATGATCAGGTGTTCGATCGTGCCGGTGGCGTGCGGCACGCCTGCCAGCTCGGTCTCGGGCCGGATCCGCAGGCGCCAGATCTCCAGGCTGTTGCCGCTGCTGATACGGCGCAGCAGCTCGCGGGTGACCTCGCCGGGCTCGGCGTCCGTACCGGGCCGGTAGACCGGCCCGGTGTCGGCGTCGCGTGCCAGCAGGTCGGCGATCGGGATCCGCAGCGCGATGGCGATCGCGTCGAGGGTGTCGATCGTCGGATTGCCCTTGCCGGCCTCCAACTGCGACAGCGTGGCCTTGCTCAGCCCGGCCCGGCGGGCCATCTCCGCCGCGCTCATCCCGCGCTGCTGACGACGCAGCCGGATCTTTGCGCCGACCGCGGCCGCGGTACTGCTCACCGGCTGCCGGGCGGACGGCGGGGGCGTCATCGGTAGTCCTCGGCAGTGCGTGAATGAACCATGCGTTCACTATAACGTACGGAGCGATATGGCGAACCTGGTGTTTACTTTACTGAACGATCCGCGGGCGAGTGCCGCCGCGGGCTCGTGATCACGAACGCCGCCACCAGCAGCGCGGCCACCGCGACCAGCGAGCCGATACCGAAGGCGCGTGCCGCGCCGTGGGTGAGTATGTCGGCCGGGCTGCCGGTCGCGTGCCTGGTCGCCGTGCCGTACACGGTGACCAGGACGGCGAGTCCGAGGGTGCCGCCGAGCCACTGCAGGGTCTGCAGCAGCCCGGACGCGGCGCCCGCCTCCCGCGGCCCGATGCGGGCCAGGATGGTCGCGTTGAGCGGCATGAAGCTCAGGCCGACGCCCAGGCCGAGCAGCAGCAGCGGGCCGAGCAGCCCGGTGGCGTAGCCGTCGCCGGGCCGCAGCCGCCACAGCCAGCCGCCGGCGGCGATGAGCAGGGTGATCCCGGTGAGGAGCAACGGCTTGGCTCCGAAGCGGGCCAGCAGCTTGGGCAGCAGCCGTACCGTGGTGAACATAGCGAGGGTCATGGGCAGGAACGCCACCCCGGCGCGCAACGGGCTGTACGCCAGGACCTGCTGGCAGACGAGGGTGAGGAAGTAGAAGGCGCCGAACATGCCGGCGGGCAGCAGCATGATGGTGAGGTAGCCGCCCGCCCGGTCCCGGTCGGCGAACAGCCGCAGCGGCATGATCGGCTGACCGGCCCGGGACTCGATCAGGGCGAAGCCGAGGAGGAGCGCTCCGGCGCAGCCGAAGCCGAGCAGGGACTGGGTGTCGGTCCAGCCTTCCTCCGAGACCCGGATGAACGCGTACACCAGGGAGGACATCCCGGCCGTCCCGGTCAGCGCGCCCACGAGGTCGAAGCGGCCCGCGTGGCGCGGGGTCTCGGCGACGAACCGGGGCAGGGCCGCGAACAGGGCGATGCCGATGGGCACGTTGATGAGCAGGGCCCAGCGCCAGGAGGCCCACGAGGTGAGCATGCCGCCCAGGACCAGGCCGACGGAGCCGCCGATGCCGGCCATGGAGGAGTAGATGCTCAGGGCGTGGTGCCGGCGCGGGCCCTGCGGGAAGTTGGTGGTGATCAGGGCCAGGGTGCTGGGGGCGATCAGCGCGGCGCCGACGCCCTGGAGCGCCCGTGCCGCGAGCAGCCAGCCGCCCTCCGCGGCGACTCCGCCGAGCAGCGAGGACAGTGCGAACAGCAGCGCCCCGGCGCCCAGTGTGCGGCGGCGGCCCACGATGTCGCCGACCCGCCCGCCGAGCAGTAACAGGCCGCCGAAGGCGAGGGTGTAGGCGTTGAGCACCCAGGACAGGCCGGTGCGGCTGAATCCCAGGCCCTGCTGGATGTCGGGCAGTGCGACGTTGACGACGGTGGAGTCGACGCCGACCATCATGTAGGCGGTGACGATGACGAGGAGGGCGGAGCCGAGCCTGGCGGGGTGCGGGGAGTCCGGCGGGTCGGCGGTGGCGGTGGACGGGGCGGACGGGCTGGACGGGGCGGACATGAGGTTCTCCCGGTCTGTGCGTCCCCGGCGCGGGCATGGTGAAGTACGGGCAGACGGACTGCCCGTGGAGCGCACGACGGTAAGCGGGGACTGTCTCCGTTTAGTGCTCGCTAAGATACGGAGAGAGTCCCCGGTTCGCAAGGAGTAGCTGGATGACGCAGGTCAGGCCCATGCGCGCGGACGCTCGCCGCAACTACGAGCGACTGCTGGAGGTCGCCGTCGAGGCCTTCGCCGAGCAGGGGGAGAACGCGTCCCTCGACGACATCGCCAAACGGGCGGGCGTCGGCTCCGGCACGCTCTACCGGCACTTCCCGACCCGGCAGGCGCTGCTGGAGGCCGCGTTCGTGGACCGGCTGGAGGGGCTGGCGGCGAAGGCCGACGAGATCGCCGCGGACCTTCCGCCGGGCGCGGCGCTGACGGAGTGGCTGAACGAACTGTGCGTCGCCACCATCCAGGTGCGCGGTCTGAAGGCCCTGCTGGGTTCCGCGGTCACGGACGGCAGTTCGGCCACGGTCGCGGCCTGCGGTGTGACGGTCCGCGGCGCGGCGACCCGCCTCGTGGAGGCGGCGAGGGCGGAGGGCACCCTGCGCCCCGACATCGAGCCGATCGAAATCCTGCGCCTGGCGCACGGACTGGCCACGGCGTCCGAACTGGCCAACGGCCAGGGCAAGGACATCCGGCGCTATCTGGCACTGCTCACGGAGGGGTTGCGGCCGTAGCACCCACGGCCGCACACCCGTCGCCGAACTCGCGTCAGAGCGCCTCCGCCCCCGGCTTCACCATGTTCCGTACCGTCCGGGCCTTCACGAACGAGCCCAGCGCCGTCATGTCCCACTCGCCGGAGAACTGACGGACCAGCTTCGCCATCAGCACGCCCGTCTGCGCCTCGGCGCTGGTCAGGTCGAAGCGGACCAGTTCCTCGTCGGTCGCGGCGTCCAGGAGACGGCAGTAGGCCTTGGCGACCTCGGTGAACTTCTGGCCGGAGAACGAGTTGACCGTGAAGACCAGGCCGGTGACCTCCTGCGGGATCCGGCCGAGGTCGACCACGATCACCTCGTCGTCACCGCCGCCCTCGCCGGTGAGGTTGTCGCCCGAGTGCTTGATCGCGCCGCCCAGGATGGACAGCTTGCCGAAGTAGCAGCTGTCGACGTGGTCGCGCTGCGGGCCGTACGCGATGACCGAGGCGTCCAGGTCGATGTCCTTGCCGCGGAACGCCGGCTCCCAGCCCAGGCCCATCTTGACCTGGGCGAGCAGCGGGCGGCCGCCCTTGACCAGGGACACGGTCTGGTTCTTCTGCAGGCTGACCCTGCCCTTGTCGAGGTTGATCTTCCCGGCACCGGGGGCGGGCGGCGCGGGCGCGGCCGGGGGAGCCGCGGGGGGCGCGGGCTGGGCGACCGGGGCCGCCGGCCGGCTGACCGGGGCCGCCGGGGCGGGCGCCGGTTCCTCCACCGTCACGCCGAAGTCCGTCGCGATACCGGCCAGTCCGTTCGCGTAGCCCTGGCCCACCGCGCGGGCCTTCCACGCGCCGCCCCGGAGGTAGATCTCCACGACCACCAGGGCCGTCTCCGTGCCCAGCTGCGGCGGCGTGAAGGTGGCCAGCACCGAGCCGTCGTCCGCGTTGCGGATCGTCGCCGTCGGCTCGATGCCCTGGAAGGTCTGTCCTGTGGCGTCGGGGCTCGCGGTGACCACGATCTTCTCGATGCCGGGCGGCACGGCGGCCGTGTCGACGGTGATCGCGTCCGGGGACGTACCGCCGCCGGAGCGGTACGTCACACCCGGCCCGTTCGGCTGGTTGTAGAAGATGAAGTCGTCGTCCGAGCGCACCTTGCCGTCGCCCGTGAGCAGCAGGCCCGACACGTCGAGCCGCACCGGAGCGGCGACGTCAACCGCCACCCGGGAGACCGGAAGAGGGATGTTCGAGCCAGGGGTCATAGCTGTCATGCCCCGTGAACGAACAACCCCGCTTTACCGTTCCCTTACCCGGGAGCCGGCCCCCGAACGGCTCAGGGGATCACGACGATCTTCCGTCCCACGCCCGCCGCGAACTGCTCCAGCGCCTGCGGATAGCTGTCCAGCGGAAGGCGGTCGCTGATGAAGACGTCCGGGTCCAGGACGCCGTTCGCGAACAGCTCCGCCGCCCGCTCGTAGCTGCGCAGGACGGCCATGGAGCCGGTGATGGTGATCTCCTGGTTGTAGATGCGGTACGGGTCGATCGTCACCCGCGTCGCGTAGTCGGCGACGCCGAACTGGAGGAACGTGCCCGCCTTGGCGACCCGCTCCAGGCCGTCCTGGATCGCCGCCGCGTTGCCGGTCGCGTCGATCACCACGTCCCAGCCCAGCGGCCGGTCCAGCTCGTCCGCGTTCGCGGCGGAGCCGGAGACCCCGAGCTGCCGCGCGGTCTCCAGCCGGGCGGGGTTCAGGTCCACCACGTCCACGCTGGCCGCGCCGGTCCGCTTGGCCAGCTCCAGCATCATCAGGCCCATGGTCCCGGAGCCGTAGATCAGGACGTGCGCGCCGAGGCGGGACTGCAGGATGTCGTAGCCGCGCACCGCGCACGACAGGGGCTCCACCAGGGCCGCGTCCTGGGTGCGGACGTGCTCGGGGAGCTTCACGCAGTTGGCGACCGGGGCGACCGCGTACTGCGCGGCCCCGCCCGGCACCGTCACACCGATCGCGGCCCACCGCTCACAGAGGTTGTTGTGGCCGTTGCGGCACTGCCGGCACTCGTGGCAGTACAGGGACGGGTCGACCGCGACCTGGTCGCCGATCGCCACCTCGGTCACCTGGGAGCCGACGCCGACCACCTCGCCGGCGAACTCGTGGCCCGGCACGATCGGCAGCTTGGGGGCGAACTCGCCCTGGAGGATGTGCAGGTCGGTGCCGCACAGGCCGCAGGCGGCCACCTCCACGACGACCTCGCGGGGGCCCGGTGTCGGGTCGGGGACCTCGGTGACGACGGCACGGCCCACGGACTCGATGACAGCGGCCTTCATTTGACGGCTCCCAAGGACAGGCCCTGGACGAGTTTGTCCTGGGCGGTGAACCCCGCGGCGAGCACCGGCAGGGAGACGACGAGCGACGCGGCGCACACCTTCGCCAGGAACAGGCCCTGGCTGGTGATGAAGCCGGTCAGGAAGACGGGGGCGGTCTCGGCGACCACGCCCGTCAGCACGCGTGCGAAGAGCAGTTCGTTCCAGCTGAAGATGAAGCAGATCAGCGCGGTGGCGGCGACGCCCGGGAGGGAGATGGGGGCGACCACGCGCGCGAGGATCGTCGGCAGCCGGGCGCCGTCCACCCGCGCGGCCTCGATGACCTCGACCGGGACCTCGGCGAGGAAGGACTGCATCATCCACACCGCGATCGGCAGGTTCATGGAGGTGTAGAGGATGACCAGGAGCCAGATGTTGTCGAGCATCCCGGCGTTCTTGGCGAACAGGTAGATCGGCAGCAGGCCCGCCACGGCCGGCAGCATCTTCGTGGAGAGGAAGAAGAACAGGACGTCCGTCCACTTCCGCACCCGGCGGATCGACAGCGCGTAGGCCGCCGGGAAGGCCAGCAGGAGGACGAAGAGCGTCGAAACCACCGACGCCATCGCCGAGTTGATCAGGGCGGGCCACGGGCTGGCCCCGCCGCCGACGCCGAAGAACTCGCGGTAGCTGTCCAGGGTGAGGCCGGCGGTGAAGGACGGCGGGTTGGTCGCCGCGTCCGCCTCGGAGTGGAAGGACGTCAGCGCCATCCAGGCGATGGGCAGGAAGAACACGATCCCGGTCAGCCACGCGACCAGCCCGAGTCCGCCTCGCCGTACGGCGTTCAGGGCGGTGTTCATGCGCGCGACACCTCCTCGCGGAACAGCGACGACACCACACGCAGGGCGAAGGTCGCGATGATGATCGAGCCGATGACCACCACGACGCCCGCGGCCGAGGCGAGGCCGTTCTCGTGCGCCTGGTAGAAGCTCTGGTAGACGGTGTACGGGAGGTTGGCGGTGCCCAGGCCGCCCGAGGTGATCGTGAAGACCGCGTCGAAGTTCTGCACGATGTAGATCGAGCCCAGCAGGCCGCCGAGTTCGAGGTACCGGCGCAGATGCGGCAGGGTCAGGTAGCGGAAGATCTGCCAGTCGCTCGCGCCGTCCACCCGGGCCGCCTCCAGCTGCTGCTGGTCGCGGCTCTGCAGTCCGGCCAGCAGGATCAGCATCATGAACGGCGTCCACTGCCAGACCAGGGCGGCCTCGACCGCGATCAGCGGGTTGTCCGAGATCCAGTCCGGCTGCGGGCCGCCGACGTAGTGCAGCAGGCCGTTGAGCAGGCCGTACTCGGGGTTGTAGAGGACGTGCTTCCACAGCAGCGCCGCCGCGACCGGGACGATCAGGAAGGGCGCGATCATGAGTGTGCGGACCACGCCGCGGCCCCGGAACTTCCGGTTCAGCAGCAGCGCCACCACCAGTCCGAGGACCAGGCTGACCAGCACCACGGTGACCGTCAGCAGGACCGTCGTCCACACCGAGTGGCGCAGGTCCGGGTCGGTCAGGACCTGGCGGTAGTTGTCGATGCCGGTGAAGTGGCGGTCCTTCGGATACAGGGCGTTCCAGTCGAAGAACGAGATCACCACGGTCGCCACGAACGGCAGCTGGGTCACCACGATCATGAAGACGAGCGCGGGGAGCAGCGGGGCCCGGGTGGCCCAGGCCCGCAGACGGTCGGAGGGCGGCCGGGGCGCCGGCCGCGCGGAGGCGGCGGCGACCCGGGGGGAGGCGGTGGCGGTCATGATCCCTCGTACTTCTTGCCGACGGCCTCGGCGAGCTTCTGGGCCTTCTTCAGCGCGTCGTCCACGGACTGCTGGCCGGCGACCGCGGAGCTGATCTCCTGGGAGACCTTGGTGCCCAGGTCGGTGAACTCGGGGATGTCGACGAACTGGATGCCGGGCGCGGGCCGCGGCTGCACACCCGGGTCGTTCGGCTTGGCACTGGCGATGGCGTCCCGGGTGACGTCGGCGAAGGCGGCCGCCTCCTTGCGGTACTCCGGGATGTCGTACGTCGAGGTGCGCTTGCCGGCCGGCACGTTGGCCCAGCCCGCCTTCTCGCCGACGAGGTTCTCGTAGCCCTTGCTGGACGCCCACGAGATGAACTTCCAGGCGTCGTCGGGGTTCTTGGACGCCTTCTGGATGCCCCACGCCCAGGTGTAGAGCCAGCCGGAGCTGTCGGTCTTGTCGACCGGCGCCGGGACGTAGCCCATCTTGCCCTTGACCGGGGAGCCGGAGGCCTCCAGCGAACCCGCGCCCGAGGTGGCGTCGTACCACATCGCCGTCTTGCCCTGGGTCGTGTCGTTCAGGCACTCGGCGAAGCCGGACTGGGCGGCGCCGGCTTCGCCGTGCTTGCGGACCAGGTCGACGTAGAACTGGGTGGCCTGCTTGAACGCGGGGGCGTCCAGCTGGGCCTTCCAGTCCTTGTCGAACCAGGTGCCGCCGAAGGTGTTGACGACCGTGGTCAGCGGAGCCAGCATCTCGCCCCAGCCGGGCAGCCCGCGCAGGCAGATGCCCTTCATACCGGGCTCCGCGCCGTCCACCTTGGCGGCCAGGTCGGCGACCTGCTGCCAGGTGGGGTGGGCCGGCATGGTCAGCCCCTTCTTCTGGAAGACGTCCTTGCGGTACATCAAGAACGACGACTCGCCGTAGAAGGGCTCGCCGTAGAGCTTGCCGTCGGCCGCGGTGAGCGCCTGCTGCATCGGCTTGAGGATGTCCTGCTGGTCGAAGGCGGTGTCCTTCTTGACGTACGAGTCCATCGGCTCCAGCCAGCCGTTCTTGGCGTAGATCGGGATCTCGTAGTTGGAGAGGGTGGCGACGTCGTACTGGCCGGCCTGGTTGGCGAAGTCCTGGCTGATCTTGTCGCGGACGTCGTTCTCCGGCAGCACGGTGAAGTTCACCTTGATCCCGGTGTCCTTGGTGAAGTTGGCCTTGGTGAGCTTCTGCAGCTCGACCATCTGCGGGTTGTTCACCATCAGGACGTTGATGGAGTGGGCGGAGGAACCGCCGCCCGCGCCGGCGCCCGAGCAGCCGGCGAGCAGCGAGGTGGTCAGCGTTCCTGCGGCGGCCACCGCAAACAGGGCGCGGGGCGTTCGTCGGCTCTGGGTTCGCATGGGGTGCTCCTGGAGAAACTGATGGGGAGATCTGGAGAACTTATGGGGATATAACGGCTCCACGCGGGCGTGGAGTACTGCGGCTCGGGGACTGTCTTCGGGGGTCAGACGCGGATGACCTGTGGGCCCTGGAGCGAGTAGCGGTGGGCCTCGGAGGCGGGCAGCAGGGTGCTGGTGACGATGGTCTCCAGCTCGCCGATCTCCGCGAACCGGCAGAAGCTGACCGCCCCGAACTTGGTGTGCACACCGGCGAACACCGTGCGGCGCGCGGCCCGGATCGCCTGCGCCTTCACCTCGCTGACCGCCGGGTCGGGCGTGGTCAGGCCGTGTTCGCGGGTGATGCCGTTGGCGCCGATGTAGGCGAGGTCGATGACGAAGCCGGCGAGCATCTTCGTCGTCCAGTGGTCGACGGTGGCGAGGGTGCCCGAGCGGACCCGTCCGCCGAGCAGCAGGACGGAGACGTTCTCGGCCTCCGCGAGCGCGCCCGCCACCGGCAGGGACGCGGTGACCACGGTCAGCGGCCGGTCCCCGGGCAGCGCCTCGGCGATGAGCTGGGGGGTGAAGCCCTCGTCGACGAAGACGGTCTCGGCGTCGCCCAGCAGCTCGGCGGCGGCGGACGCGATCCGGCGCTTCTCGGGGACGTGACTGGTCGAGCGGAACGCGAGCGTGGTCTCGAAACCGGCGCTCTCCACCGGGTAGGCGCCGCCGTGGGTGCGCCGCACCAGCCCGTGGTCCTCCAGGGCGCGCAGATCGCGCCGGATCGTCTCCTTGGCCACGCCCAGCTCGGCGGCGAGCGCGGTGACGTCCACGGAACCGGTGGTCCGGGCGGCGCGCACGATCTCGCGCTGGCGCTCTTCCGCCGTCCTGATGGTCATGCCGTCACCCACTTCCCTGTGGAGCTGCCCGTTCGGGCCATGGGGGAAGTTGTACCTCCGGCGCACGGCGCTGACCAGGCCTGTTGCCAACCCGATGCTGCCCGTATACGCCCGATTGCGCTCGGCTGTGCCCGTCTCGGACCTGGGGTGCTGCTGTGCGGGACGTGAGATCGGGCATGATCCGTGCCCGAATGCGACAGCGGGCGGGCCCGTTCGGTGCCCGCCCGCTGTCGTGAGCGGTCGTTTTCGGTACGGCTGGATCGGCGTGTCCGGATCGGCGGGTTCAGTACGGCCAGATCGGCGGGTCGTCGACGAAACGGCCCCCGAGGTGGGTCTGGGCCGGCTTCGCCGGGTCCAGTTCGCCGTACTCGGCGATCAGCTTCGCGGCGAACTGCTCGGAGTCGTCCTGCGGCTCGTAGCCGAGCGCCCGCGCGGTGGACAGGTCCCACCACACCCGGGTGTTGGCGGAGGAGCCGTAGACGACCGTGTGGCCGACCTCCTCGGCGGTCAGGGCCGCGTGGAAGAGGCGGGCGCCGTCGGCGGGGCTCATCCACACCGAGAGCATCCGCACGTCGGCGGGCTCCGCGAAACAGGAGCCGATGCGGACGGAGACCGTCTCCAGGCCGTGCTTGTCCCAGTACAGCTGGGCGAGGTCCTCGCCGAACGACTTGGACAGGCCGTAGAAGGTGTCCGGGCGGCGCGGGGTGTCGACCGGGATGAGCGGGTCACCGGCCCGCGGCGCCGGGGTGAAGCCGACGGCGTGGTTGGAGGAGGCGAAGACGATCCGCGGCACGCCGGCCTCGCGGGCGGCCTCGTACAGGTTGTAGGTGCCCTCGATGTTCGAGCGGAGGATCTTCTCGAAGGGTGCCTCCAGTGAGATCCCCGCGAGGTGGAGGACCGCGTCCACGCCGCGCACGGCCTCGCGCAGTGCCTGCCGGTCGCCGAGGTCGGCGGTGATCGCGTCGGGTTCGCCCTCGATCGGGCGTACGTCGAACAGCCGCAGTTCGTAGCCGTACTCCGGGAGCAGGGACCGCATCAGGGTGCCGAGTCCGCCGGCGGCACCGGTGAGCAGTAGCGTGCGGGGAGTGGGCATCCACGGTCTCCTTGGATCAGCGCCGGTCGCGTCCGTGTATGGAATTCACATTCGTGGACACGCTAGGGAGATGCGGCGTGCCGAGTCAAGTGTGCCGTGGAGTGCGGGAATCCGCTCGACTGTTGGTCGTTTGTCGCCTTGACCGGCCCGGACGCGGCCTCGTAACGTGGTCACGTTCATGAATATAGACGCCGATCAGAGACATGCATCGCCAGGGAGCGCCCGTGACGCCAGCCCCTCTCGCCGCCCGGCTTCGTGACCCGCGCGGGCCGCTCTTCTTCCCCGTGACCGCCTACGGCCCCGACGGCTCCCTCGATCTCGACGCCTACCGCGAGCACGTCCGCCGGGGCGTCGAGGCCGGCGCCGCCGCCGTCTTCGCCTGCTGCGGCACGGGGGAGTTCCACGCGCTGCTGCCGGAGGAGTTCGAGGCCTGCGTGGGCGCGGCCGTGGCGGCGGCCGACGGACGGGTACCGGTGGTCGCCGGCGCCGGCTACGGCACCGCGCTCGCCGTACGCTACGCGCGTCTGGCCGAGGCCGCGGGCGCCGACGGCCTCCTCGCCATGCCGCCCTACCTGGTGGTCGCCGGCCAGGAGGGCCTGCTGCGGCACTACCGCGAGGTGGCGGCGGCCACCGCTCTCCCCGTGATCGTCTACCAGCGCGACAACGCCGTGTTCACCCCGCCCGCGGTCGTCGAACTCGCCCGCACCGAAGGCATCATCGGCTTCAAGGACGGCCTCGGCGACCTGGACCTCATGCAGCGCATCGTCAGCGCCGTCCGCACCGAGGTCCCCGGCGACTTCCTCTACTTCAACGGCCTGCCCACCGCCGAACAGACCCAGCTCGCCTACCAGGCCATCGGCATCGACCTCTACTCCTCCGCCGTCTTCTGCTTCGTCCCCGAGATCGCCCTCGCCTTCCACGCCGCCCTGCGCGACGGGGACCGGGCGACGGCCGAGCGCCTGCTGGACGGCTTCTACCGCCCGTTCGTCGAACTCCGCGCCCAGGGCCGCGGATACGCCGTCTCGCTCGTCAAGGCCGGGGTACGGCTGCGCGGCCTGGACGTCGGCGAGGTCCGCCCCCCGCTGCACGAGCCGACCGAGGACCACGTGAAGCAGCTCGCCCAGCTGATCGAGCGCGGGTACGCGCTGCTGGAGGAGGACGCGTGAGCGCACCCGGAGAAGGCCGGTCGCGCGCGTCCGGAGCAGGCCGGCTGAAGGCGTCGGCGTTCGTCTACCCCTGGGACGTGACCGGGGATCCCGGGGCCGCGGACCGCATCGCCGGGCTCGGCGTGCGCCAGGCGACCCTGGCCTCCGCCTATCACTCCACCCGCGCGCTGACCCCCCGCCACCCCCGCCACCGCATCGTCACCGCCGAACACGCGGCCGTCTACTACCCGGCCGGCGACCGCTGGACCGGCCGGGAGCTGCGCCCCTACCCGGCCGGCGACTGGGTCCCCGGCGACGCCTACGGCGAGGCGGCCGAAGCCCTGCGCGGCGCCGGCCTCGACGTCCACACCTGGGTGATCCTCGCCCACAACTCCCGCCTGGGCGCCGAGCACCCGCACACCTCCGTCGTCAACGCCTACGGCGACCGCTACCCCTGGGCCCCCTGCATCGCCCAGCCCGCCACGCGCGCGTACCTGACCGACCTCGCCGCCGAGGCCGCCGTACGCCCCGGCGCGGCCGGCACCGAACTGGAGTCCCTCGGCTGGTACGGCCTCCAGCACCTGCACGCCCACGACAAGACCGCCGGGGTCGGCCTGGGGGACGCCGGCCAGTACCTGATGGCACTCTGCTTCTGCCCCGCCTGCCGGGCCGGGTACGGCGCCGAGGGCCTGGACGCCGACGAGCTGGCCGCCGCCGTACGGGAGGCCCTGGAGCCGCTCTGGCGGGGCACCGGTGACGACGCCGGCTGGCCGACGGTGCAGAAGCTGCTCGGCGAGCCGGTGGCGGCGGCCACGCGCGCGTGGCGCGACGGACAGGCCCGCACCCTCCAGGAGACGGCCGTGGCCGCGGTGCGGGCGGCGGCCCCCGAGGGCTTCCAGGTGCTGCTGCACGCCGACCCGGTGACGTACCACTGCGGAGCCAACGCGGGCGTGGACCCGGCCCGGATCCTGTCCGTCGCGGACGGTGTCGTGGTCCCCTGCGCGGGCGGTACGGCCCTGCTGACGCCCTTCGCCGAGCACGCGCGGGACGACACCGTCCTGGCCGCCAACTTCACGGTGGTCTCCGGGATGGGCGGCAGCCCCGGGACCCTGGCGGCCGACGCGGCACGGGCCCGCGAGCTGGGGGCGACCGAACTGCGGCTGTATCACGCCGGGTTGGCGTCCGACGGCGATCTGGCCGCGGTGCGGGAGGCGTTGCGCTGAGCCAGTGACCAGGCGGTGGCCAGCAGCCCGCCGCCGAAGAGCAGCAACAGCAGCCGGTGGTCGACGAGTTCGACGAGGGCGGCCCCGACGGCCAGTCCGATCACGTTCGGTGTGAACATCAGCGTGTCCGCCGTCGCGGTCGCCCGCCCCAGCGCGGCGGCCGGCACCTCACGCTGTACGGCGGTGTAGGCGGCGATCAGGACACAGGGCAGGCCGAGACCGCCCGCGAGGCTGCACGCGAGCAGTGCTATGTCACATTCCACCCCCGCTCGCCCGGCCACCGCCACCCCCGTCAGCGCGATCCCGTACACCGCGAACCGCCGCTCGCCGAGCCGCCGCAGCGCGGGTCCCGCCACCAGCCCGACGCAGACCGAGCCGACGCCCTGGACGGCGTACATCACCCCCGTGTAGGCGGGGGAGCGGCCGAGGGCGTCCAGGACGGCGTAGTTCAGGCTGCTGCCGAGCGAGGCGAGGCACATCGTGGCGCCGCCGGCCCGGACCAGCGGCCGCAGGAGCGGGTGCGCCCACAGCAGCCGGGCCCCCTCGGCGGTCTCCCGCCGCCAGTCCGCGCGGTGCCGCACGGGCCGTTCCTCCCGCACCCGGAGCAGCGCCCACAGCCCTGCCGCCAGCACGAAGCTGCAGGCGTCCAGCAGCGCCACGCTCGGCCCGCCGTACGCCGTGTACAGCGCGGCGCCGGTCAGCGGGGCGACCAGCTTCATGCCCTCGCGGGCGGTGGTCCGCAAGCCGTTGAAGTCGCCGAGGAGGGCGGGGTCGACGGCGGCGACGACGAGGGCCGAGCCGGCCGCGTCCTCGACGACGCCTGCCGCGCCGTAGAGGAGGAGGACGGCGAAGAGCAGGGGGACACGGGCGGGGGAGTCGACCGTCCAGAGGGGCAGCAGGAGGAGGGCGAGGGCGAGGTTCGTGCGGATCGCCAGGGGTTTGCGGCGGACGCGGTCGGCGAGGGTGCCGAGGACGGGGCCGAGGAGGGTGGGGGCCCACAGGGCGGCGGTGCACAGGGCGGCGAGGCCGTCGGAGCCGGTGAGGTCCTTGACCCAGACGCCGGACACGAGCCAGAGCGCGGAGGTGCCGAAGCCGGACACCACGACGCCGGTGAGATAGAGCGCCGCGTTGCGGTCGCGCAGCAGCTGGACCACGGCCCAGGAACTGGTCGTCATGCCTGGTCATCGTGGGTCTAAGGCGGGGGTGAGGGGATCGGGCAGGTGCCTTAGAACGCGGCCGGATCGCCCGGCGGGAATCCGTCGGAACCTGTCCGTCATGCCCATGGGGCGGCTGCCGCCGCGCCCCTACGGTCGGCCGCATGCGTTATCTCGCCCCGATCCTCATCGGTCTCGCCTACGTCCTG
The DNA here is from genome assembly GCF_053611985.1 of Streptomyces sp. NPDC054770. NCBI lineage: Bacteria > Bacillati > Actinomycetota > Actinomycetes > Kitasatosporales > Streptomycetaceae > Streptomyces > Streptomyces sp. NPDC054770. The sequence goes on along the minus strand of NZ_JBSHBL010000020.1, from coordinate 62,883 downwards.
CTCATGTCCCTCGTCCGCGAACCGCACCGGCGCCGCCTCAACGCGGTGATGGTGGCCGGCGCGGGCGCCGCGTACCTGAGCGGCGGCGGCCTGGGCGGCTGGGAGTTCGCGTTCACCGCACTGGCCACCTATGTCGCCTACCGCGGCCTGGACTCCTGGACCTTCGTCGGCGTCGGCTGGCTGCTGCACACGGCGTGGGACATCGTCCACGACATCAAGGGCTCGCCGCTGATCCCGTTCTTCCTCGACTCGTCGTTCGGGTGTGCGATCTGCGACCCGGTGATCGCGCTGTGGTGCTTCCTGGGCGGGGTGTCGGTGTGGCGGACCGATGAGTTTCGCAAGGCGGTCCGGTCCACCCTCCTGAAGGACCCCGAGGGGACGACCGAACCGGTGCACCGGGAGGCAGCACAATGACTGGTACGACCGTGATCGACCTGGGCCCGCAGGCGAGGATCGTGGCGGAACTCGCGGAGCGGGTGACGGACGGGCAGCTCGCGGTGTCGACGCCGTGTCCGGACTACGCGGTCCGCCACCTGCTGGGCCATGTGGCGGGCCTGTCCGTGGCCTTCCGGGACGCGGCCCACAAGACTCTGGGAGCCACCACCGAGCACCGCCCCGACGCGTCCCTGCCGGCACTCGGACCGGAGTGGCGGCAGGAACTGCCCAAGGCGCTCGACGCACTGGCCGAGGCCTGGCGCGAGCCGTCCGCGTGGGACGGCATGACGCGTGCGGGCGGGATCGACATGCCGGGCGGCGTGGCGGGCGCGGTGGCCGCCGACGAGCTGGTCATCCACGGCTGGGACCTGGCCCGGGCCACCGGCCAGGAGTACGTCCCGGACCCGGTGGCGCTGGAGGCGGCGTACGGCTTCCTGCGGATGGTGGCGGAGGGCGACCGCGGCCCGTTCGGCCCCCTCGTACCGGTGCCGGAGAGCGCGCGGCTGCTGGACCGGACGGTGGGTCTGAGCGGCCGGGACCCGGGATGGAGGCCGTGAGGGGGGCGGGCCGTAGGGGGCGTGAGGCGGGAGGCCGGCCTCCAGGGGCCAAGGCGTAAAAGGACTCGATCCGTGAGCGGGCGGGGACCCGGATCCGTACTCTCCTCGCCATGCCCTTGAGCCTCACCGTCCTCGGCACCGCCTCTCCCCACCCTCGGCCCGGCCGCCCGTGCTCCGGTTACCTGCTGCGTGGCGGCGGCGCCGAGGTGTGGGTGGACGCGGGGACGGGGACCTTCGCGGAGTTGCAGCGGCACACGGATCCGGCGCGGCTCACGGCGATCTGGCTCTCGCACCTGCACGTGGACCACAGCGCGGACCTGCTGGCCGCCGCGTACGCCTACGCCTTCGGCGGACTGGCCCCGGCCGCCCCGATCCCGGTGTACGCGCCGCAGGAGTGCGCACAGCGCCTGGCGGGCTTCCTCGGGCGGCCGGATGTGCGCTTCCTGAGCGGGGTGTTCGACTTCCGGCCGCTGTACGACGGCCACGCCGTCCAGCACTGGAACCTGCGGCTGACCGCCCGGGCGGTGGTGCACGACACGGAGGCCTACGGTCTGCGCGCCGAGTGCCAGGGGAGCGTGCTGGCGTATTCCGGGGACAGCGGACCGTGCGCGGCCCTGACCGAGCTGGCCGCCCGCGCGGACGTCTTCCTGTGCGAGGCCGACCTCGACAGGCATCGCGAAGGCGAACGGGTTCACCTGACCCCCGAGGACGCCGGACGGATCGCTCGCGAGGCGGGCGTACGGGAACTGCTGATCACCCATGTGGGACCCGCCCTGACCCGCGAGACGGCAGCGGCCCGGGCGGGGGCGGTGTGGGGACGTCCCACCGGCGTGGCGCGGGAGGGGGAAACGCGAGGCTTCTGAAACAGCGGAGGCCGAACGTGATCAGCACCGGACCGGCGGACTCGGCAGTCGCCGCGACCGGCGTTCCGTGGCCGACGGGCGCCCGGCCCCGACCACCTTTGTCAGAAGCATTGACGAAACACAGCCGTCCTCCTACCTTCATCCGCGTCGTACTTCGTACGTCATATATGAGACGCGATACGCGAGATCAGATACGTCGGATCAGATACGTCAGATCAGGCCCCTGCCTGATACGTGACCCCGAGAGGCGCGCATGACCTCTGTGCCCATGCCGATTCCGTCCCGTACGCAGTTCGTGCTGGACGCGATCAAACACCGCATCCTCACCGGGCAGCTGACACCCGGTCAGGCCCTGGTGGAGACCGAGCTCGCCGCGCAGTTCGGGGTGTCCAAGACCCCGGTGCGGGAGGCGCTCAAGACCCTCGCGGGGACCGGGCTGGTCGTGATGAGCCAGTACAAGGGCGTCACGGTGCGCATGGTGGACGCGGACATGGCGCGCGAGGTCTACGACGTGCGGCTGCTCCTCGAACCCGAGGCGCTCAAGCGGGCCGTGCGGCGCGGCGCCTCCCTCGACGACGCCCGTGACGCCCTCACCCGCGCGGACAACGCGACCGACACCGCCGAACGCTCCCTCGCCAACCGCGACTTCCACCGCGCCCTCTACCTCCCGTGCGGCAACCCGCTGCTCGGCCGGATGCTCGACGAGGTCCGCGACCAGGCCGCCCTGGTCTCCGCCGTGGCCTGGGCCGCCTCCCCCTCCTGGGAGCAGGAGGCCGGTGAGCACCGCGAGATCCTGCGGCTGGCGCTCGCGGGCGATGCCGACGGCGCCGCCCGCACCCTGTACGCCCATATCGCGTCCTTCGTCGACCGGGCGTTCCCCGGGGCGGCCGACCAGGGAGGCCGGGAATGAGCAGCGTGGCGTTCGAGACCCAGCGGGCGGCCCTGGCCGACGTGGTGGCCATCCCGGTGACCCCCTTCGCCGCGGACGGCGGCGTCGACCAGGACGCCCACCGGGCCCTGCTGCGCCGGCTTCTCGACGGCGGCGTCCGCACCCTCACCCCCAACGGAAACACCGGCGAGTTCTACGCCCTCGCCCCCGAAGAGCGGCGGCTCGTCACCGAGTCGACGCTCGACGAGGCCGGGGACGCCGCGACGGTGCTCGTCGGCGTCGGGCACGACATCCCCACCGCGGTCGCCTCCGCCCGGCACGCCCGCGAGCACGGCGCACACATGGTGATGGTCCATCAGCCGGTCCACCCGTACGTCTCGCAGGCCGGCTGGGTCGACTACCACCGGGCCATCGCCGCGTCCGTCCCCGAACTCGGCGTCGTCCCGTACGTCCGCAACGCCCAGCTCCCCGGCGTCCGTCTCGCCGAACTCGCCGACGCCTGCCCCAATGTGATCGGCGTCAAGTACGCGGTCCCGGACGCCGCCAGGTTCGCCGCCTTCGCGCGGGACGCGGGGCTCGACCGCTTCGTCTGGGTCGCCGGGCTCGCCGAGCCCTACGCGCCCTCCTACTTCTCGGCCGGTGCCACCGGCTTCACCTCCGGCCTCGTGAACGTCGCCCCGGCCGTTTCGCTGCAGATGATCGAAGCGCTTCGATCCGGTGACTACCCGGCCGCCATGAAGGTCTGGGAACAGATCCGCCGCTTCGAGGAACTCCGGGCGGCCCACGGCTCCGCCGACAACGTCACCGTCGTCAAGGAGGCCCTCGCCTCCCTGGGCCTGTGCCGCCGCGACGTCCGCCCGCCCAGCAGGCAGCTGCCCGAGGAAGAGCGCGCCGAGGTCGCCGCCATCGCCTCCGGATGGTCCGTATGAAAAAGCCCGAGGAACTCAGAAGCCACCAGTGGTACGGCACCGAAGGGCTCCGCTCCTTCAGCCACCGCGCCCGCACCCGCCAGCTCGGCTATCTCCCCGAGGAGCACCTCGGCAAGCCGGTCATCGCGATCCTCAACACCTGGTCGGACATCAATCCCTGTCATGTGCACCTCCGTGACCGGGCGCAGGCGGTCAAGCGGGGCGTCTGGCAGGCGGGCGGATTCCCACTGGAGTTCCCGGTGTCCACCCTCTCGGAGACCTTCCAGAAGCCGACCCCGATGCTCTACCGCAACCTCCTCGCCATGGAGACCGAGGAGCTGCTGCGGTCGTACCCGGTCGACGGGGCCGTGCTGATGGGCGGCTGCGACAAGTCCACCCCGGCCCTGCTCATGGGCGCCGCCTCCGTCGACCTGCCCGCCGTCTTCGTGCCCGCGGGACCCATGCTCCCCGGCCACTGGCGGGGCGAGGTCCTCGGCTCCGGCACCGACATGTGGAAGTACTGGGACGACCGGCGCGCCGGCCTGATCGGCGACTGCGAGATGCAGGAGCTGGAGAGCGGGCTGGCCCGCTCGCCCGGGCACTGCATGACCATGGGGACCGCCTCCACCCTGACCGCCGCCGCCGAGGCGCTCGGCGTGACCGTCCCGGGCGCGTCCAGCATCCCGGCCGTCGACTCCGGGCACGACCGGATGGCGGCCCGGTCGGGCATGCGGATCGTCGAACTCGTCCACCGGGACCGGCGGCTCTCGCAGCTCCTCACCCCGGAGGCCTTCGAGGACGCCGTCACCACCGTCCTCGGGCTCGGCGGCTCCACCAACGCCGTCATCCACCTCATCGCCATGGCCGGGCGGGCGGGGGTGCGGCTCACCCTCGACGACTTCGACCGCATCGCCCGCACCGTGCCCGTCCTCGCCGACGTCCGCCCCGGCGGCCAGAAGTACCTCATGGAGGACTTCCACTTCGCGGGCGGCCTCCCCGGCTTCCTCTCCCGCATCCCCGACCTGCTCCACCTGGACCGGCCCACGGTGTCGTACGACACCTACCGCGAACAGCTCGCCGGCGCCCGGGTGCACGACGACGACGTCATCAGGACCCGCGACAACCCTGTCGCGGGAGAAGGCGGGGTCGCCGTGCTGCGCGGCAACCTCTGCCCGGACGGTGCCGTCATCAAGCACATCGCCGCCGAGCCGCACCTGCTCAGGCACACCGGCCGGGCCGTCGTCTTCGACGACTACCGGACGATGCAGCGCACCATCGACGATCCGTCCCTCGGGATCACCGCCGAGACCGTGCTCGTGCTGCGCAACGCCGGGCCCAGGGGCGGCCCCGGCATGCCCGAGTACGGCATGCTGCCCATCCCCGAGCACCTCCTCAAGCAGGGCGTGCGGGACATGGTGCGGATCTCCGACGCCCGGATGAGCGGCACCAGTTACGGCGCCTGCGTGCTGCACATCGCGCCCGAGTCGTACGTCGGCGGGCCGCTCGCCCTGGTCCGCACCGGCGACCTCGTCACCCTGGACGTCGAGGCGCGCACGCTCCGGCTCGACGTGGACGACGACGAGCTGGCGCGGCGCCGGGCGCAGTGGACACCGCCGCCCGCGCGGTACGAGCGCGGCTACGGCGCGCTCTACGACCAGCAGATCACCCAGGCCGACACCGGCTGCGACTTCGAGTTCCTGGCCCGGCCGGGAGAAGTCCCGGACCCGTACGCGGGCTGACCTCCCGACTTGCTCTGACGATCGTCGAAGCGCTTCAACCATGTGCATTTAGCAAGCGCTTCCCATGCTCCCTGCAACTGCCCCATCGCGAACGGAGAACAGGTCATGGCCCAAGCCGCAGCCGTGGCGAAACCGCCCGCGCCACCCCGGCGGCGCCGTGGCTCCGCGACGCCGCGCAGGCTGCCGTATCTGCTGATCGCCCCGGCGGCCCTGCTGATGCTGGGCTTCATCGCCTACCCGGTGCTCAGCGTCTTCTACTACAGCCTGCAGAACTACAACCCCACCAAGCCCTGGCGGAACGGCTTCGCGGGCCTCGGCAACTTCACGCAGGCCTTCGCGCACGACCCGCAGTTCTGGGACACGCTGACCTTCAGCGCCAAGTGGGTCGTGACGGAAGTCGGGTTGCAGCTGCTGTTCGGGCTCGCGCTCGCGCTGATCGTCAACCAGACCTTCGTGGGGCGGGCGCTGGGACGCGCCCTGGTCTTCTCGCCCTGGGCCGTCTCCGGGGTGCTGACCTCCGCGATCTGGGTACTGCTCTACAACTCCCAGACCGGCATCACGCGTTACCTCGCCGACGCGGGCATCGGGGCGTACGGCACGAGTTGGCTGTCGGACACCTCGACCGTCTTCCCGGCGGCCGTGGTCGCCGATCTCTGGCGGGGTGTGCCCTTCTTCGCGATCCTCATCCTCGCCGACCTCCAGTCCGTGTCCAAGGACCTGTACGAGGCGGCGGAGGTCGACGGGGCGAGCCGTCTCAAGCAGTTCTGGCACATCACGCTGCCGCACCTCAAGGACGCCATCGTGCTCTCCACGCTGCTGCGCGCGGTGTGGGAGTTCAACAACGTCGACCTGCTCTACACGCTGACCGGAGGCGGTCCGGCGGGGGAGACGACGACCCTTCCCCTCTACATCGCCAACACCAGCGTCGACGCCCACAACTTCGGCTATGCCTCCGCGCTGACCACGGTGGCCTTCGTGATCCTGCTCTTCTGCTCCATCGTCTACCTGCGGCTGAGCAAGTTCGGGGGCGGGGTCAAGTGATCACCGAGATCGCCCCCGAGGCCGAGCCCGCCGTGGCCGGGCCCGCCCGGCCGGGAAAGAAGCGCCGCGCCTGGGACGAGGTCCCCCGCTGGCAGATCTACCTCCCCCTCGGGATCTACCTCCTCTTCACCCTGATCCCCTTCTACTGGATCCTGCTCTTCGCCCTCCGCCCGGCCGGCTCCACCTCCCTCGTCCCCTGGCCGGTCACCTTCGACCACTTCCAAAAGGTGTGGACCGAGCGCAGCTTCGGCACCTACTTCACCAACAGCGTCTACGTCGGAGTCGCCACCCTGGTGCTGACCACGGTCGTCGCGCTGGCCGGCGGCTACGCCCTCGCCCGCTTCGACTTCCGGCTCAAGCGCGGCTTCATGCTGGCCCTGCTCTGCTCCCAGTTCGTGCCGGGCGCGCTGCTCCTGGTCCCGCTCTTCCAGATCTTCGCCAGGCTCCAGATGATCAACTCCCTCGGCAGTGTGATCATCGCCGAGACCGTCTTCCAGCTCCCGCTGTCGATGATCCTGATCAGCGGCTTCATCAGGAACGTGCCGTACTCCCTGGAGGAGGCCGCCTGGGTCGACGGCTGCAACCGGCTCACCGCCTTCCGGATCGTCGTCCTGCCGCTGCTGCGGCCCGGGCTGGTCGCGGTCGGCTCCTTCGCCTTCGTGCACGCCTGGAACCACTTCCTGTTCGCCCTGATGTTCCTCTCCGACCAGAGCAAGCAGACCATCCCGGTCGGCCTCAACACCCTGATGAGCGCCGACAGCGTGGACCTGGGCGCGCTGGCCGCGGGCGGGATCATCGCCGCGGTACCCGTCGTGATCGTCTTCGCCTTCATCCAGAAGTGGCTGATCACCGGCTTCAGCGCGGGGGCGGTGAAGGGATGAGACACCTTTCGGACCGCTCGGTGCAAACGCTTACCCTGCACCCAAAGATCGGCTGCGCAGGGAGAACGCTGTGAACTCTTCGACCATCGACCTCGTCCTGGCGGGCGCCCGCGGCCACGGCCGCTGGCACCTGGAGAACATCCGCCGGCTCCAGGAGAAGGGGATCGTACGGCTCGCCGGGATCTGCGAGCTGACCCCGCTGGGCCCGGACGAGCTGCCGGAGGGGCTCGGGCAGCCCGCCCAGTCCGCCGACTTCGGCGCCCTGCTGGATGCGACCGGCGCCCGGATCGCCGTGATCTGCACCCCGATCCCCACCCACACGGACCTGGCCCTGACGGCCGCCGAGCGGGGCGTGCACGTGCTCCTCGAGAAGCCGCCGGCGCCGTCGTACGCCGAGTTCCGGCGGATGGCCGACGGGGTCGCCAAGGCCGGTGTGTCCTGCCAGATCGGCTTCCAGTCGCTGGGCTCGCACGCCGTGCCCGCCATCCGGCGGCTGATCGCGCAGGGCGCCGTCGGTGACGTGGTGGGAGTGGGCGGCGCGGGTGCCTGGGCCCGCCCCGAGTCCTACTACCGCCGGGCGCCCTGGGCCGGCAAGCGGCGGCTGAACGGCGTCGACGTGGTCGACGGGGTCCTCACCAACCCCCTCGCGCACGCCGTCGCCACCGGCCTGGCACTGCTCGGCACCGACCGCGCCGAGGACGTCACCGGCATCGAGACCGAGCTGCTGCGCGCCAACGACATCGAGTCCGACGACACCTCCTGCGTCCGCGTCAGCACCCCGCGCGGCCCGGTCACGGTCGCCGCCACGCTCTGCGCCGAGGAACCGGGGGACCCGTACGTAGTGGTGCACGGCACCAGCGGCCGGATCACCCACTGGTACAAGCAGGACCGGGTGCTGGTGCAGCGGGCCGGCCACGGCCCCGAGGAGATCGAGTACGGCAGCACGGACCTGCTGGAGAACCTCGCCGACCACCTCACCACCGGCGCCGCCCTGCTGGTGGAGCCGGACGCGACCGGGGCCTTCATGAAGGTCGTCGAAGCGATTCGACTGGCCGACGACCCGGCCGCGCTGCCCGCCGACGCCTGGCACTACCTGCCCGAGGCGGAGCGCCGGGTCGTGACCGGCATCGACGCACTGGTCACGGCGTGCGCCGACACCCTCTCCCTCTACTCGGAAGTGGGCGCCCCCTGGGCTCCGCCGAAGGGGGTGAGTACATGACGGATGGCGGACAGACGTACACCAACCCCGTCCTGAACGCCGACTGGTCCGACCCGGACGTCGTCCGCGTCGGCGACGACTTCTACCTCACCGCCTCCAGTTTCGGCCGCGCCCCCGGCCTGCCGCTGCTGCACTCCCGCGACCTGGTCAACTGGACCCTGGTCGGCCACGCCCTCGAACGCCTCGAACCCGAGGAGCAGTTCGCCGCCCCGCGCCACGACCGCGGGGTCTGGGCCCCCTCGTTACGCCACCACGACGACCGCTTCTGGATCTTCTGGGGCGACCCCGACCACGGCATATTCCAGGTCAACGCCCCTGAGATCAGAGGCCCTTGGAGCCGCCCGCACCTGGTGAAGGAGGGCCGGGGACTCATCGACCCCTGCCCGCTGTGGGACGACGGGACGGGCGAGGCGTACCTCGTCCACGCCTGGGCGAAGTCCCGCTCCGGCATCGACAACCGGCTGACCGGCCACCGGATGCACCCCGACGGCACCTCGCTGCTGGACGCCGGCAAGGTGATCGTGGACGGGGACCGGTTACCGGGGTGGTTCACCCTGGAGGGCCCCAAGCTCCACCGGCACGACGGCTGGTTCTGGATCCTCGCCCCCGCCGGGGGAGTGGCCACCGGCTGGCAGGGCGCCCTGCGCTCCCGCGGCTTCTTCGGGCCGTACGAGGAACGGATCGTCCTGGAACAGCGGGACACCGACGTCAACGGACCGCACCAGGGCGGCTGGGTGCGGACCGGAGCCGGCGAGGACTGGTTCCTGCACTTCCAGCAGCGGGGCGCGTACGGCAGGGTCGTCCACCTCCAGCCGATGCGCTGGGGCGCGGACGGCTGGCCGGTGATCGGGGACGACGGCGCGCCCGTCGCCGTACACCCGAGGCCCGCCCTGCCGGAGCAGCCGCCGGCCGCGCCCGCCACCGACGACGCGTTCCCCGGCGGCCGGTTCGGCCGGCAGTGGCAGTGGACGGCCAACCCGGGGGCCGGCTGGGCCACCCAGCACTCCGGGGACGGCCTGCGGCTCGCCTGCGTGCGCTCGGGGGATGCGCACGACCTGCGCCGACTGCCGCACGTGCTGACCCAGCGGCTGCCCGGGACGCCGTGCGTCGTCGAGGTCGGACTGCGGCTGGACAGCGCCGAGCCCGGGGCGCGGGCGGGGCTTGCGGTGCTCGGGGACGCCTTCGGCTGGATCGGGCTGGAGCGCGGGCCGGGCGGAGCCGTGCGGCTCGTGCACCGGTTCGCGCAGGCCGCCGCCGACCGGGAACGGGACGCGGCCCCGGGCCGGCCGGCGCCCGGCGGACACGCCCGGCTGCGGATCGGGATCGGCGCGGGGGCGCGCTCCCGGTTCGCGTACGACGTGGGGGCGGGCTTCGTGCCGTCCGGACCGGTGTTCGCGGCCACGCCCTGGCGCTGGGTCGGCGCCCTGCTCGGCCTCTTCGCCGCCGCGCCCGAGGGACCGGGCGCCGCCGGGGCCGCCACCTTCACGCACTTCCGCGTCACCCCCTGCCGACACCGACAGAAGAGAGCCGATCAATGAAGAGCAGCATCCGCAGAAGCAGGCGCGCGGCCGTCGCCGTCGCTCTGGGTTCCGTGCTCGCGCTGACCGCCACCGCCTGCGGTGACGACGGCAGCGGGGGCGCGGGAGACAAGGGCGGCGAGGGCTCCGGGAAGGGCACGATCACCTTCTGGGACAACAACGGCGGTGTCCGCACCGACGTCTGGAAGGAGATCATCGCCGACTTCGAGAAGCAGAACCCCGACATCAAGGTCACGTACGTCGGGGTGCCCGCCGCCAGTGTCCAGTCCAAGTACGACACCGCCATCCAGGGCGGCGGACTGCCCGACGTCGGCGGGGTCACCACCGCGATGCTCGCGGAGGTCGCCGCGCAGGGCGCGCTGGAGCCGCTGGACAGCCGGCTCGCGAAGAGTTCGCTGAACGGCAAGCTCAACGAGAAGTTCCTGGACAGCGTGAAGTCCGCGGGCGGTGACGGGAAGACGTACTCCGTGCCGACCTCCGCGAACAACGGCACGCTCTGGTACCGGACCGATCTGTTCGGCGCGGCCAAGCTGGACCCGCCGACCACCTGGACGAAGTTCTACGAGGCCGCCGCGAAACTCACCGACCAGGCGAAGAACAGGTTCGGGTACACCATCCGGGGCGGCGAGGGATCCATCGCCCAGGCGCTGGACGCCGTCTACGGGCAGAGCGGGATCACCTCTTTCTGGAACGGTGACAAGACCACCGTCAACGACCCGAAGAACGTCGCCGCCCTGGAGAAGTACGTCGGGCTGTACAAGAAGGACACCCCGTCCGCCGACGTGAACAACGACTTCACCAAGATGGTCGCGCAGTGGGATTCCGGCACGATCGGGATGCTGAGCCACAACCTCGGTTCCTATGCCGACCACGAGAAGGCGCTCAGCGGGAAGTTCAAGGGAATTCCGAATCCGACGCTGGACGACGGCACCCGGGTGCAGGTCTCCAACCCCGTGGACGGTCTCGGCCTTTTCAAGTCCAGCAAGAACAAAGCGGCCGCCTGGAAGTTCATCGAGTTCGCCGCCGCGCACGAGGCCAACAGCAAGTGGAACGAGTCGGCGGGGCAGGTGCCGGCGAACAACGAGGCGGCGGGGGATGCCTGGGTCCAGGCGTCGGAGCCGACGAAGCTGGCCGCCGAGGCGCTCAACGGGGCGTCGACGAAGATCGTGCAGCTTCCTTACTACCTGCCGGACTGGAACACCATTTCCAAGGCGGACAACGAGCCGAACTTCCAGAAGGTGCTGCTCGGGAAGATGACGGCGAAGGAGTTCCTGGACACGTTGGCCGACCAGCTCGACAAGGCTCAGGCGGACTGGAAGCAGCACCACTGAGATCGGGTGGTTTCGGTTGTGGGGGGCTGCGGGTCGGTTGTGGCTGGTCGCGCCCACGCGGCGGAGCCGCCAATCAGTACAGACCCGCGCCCCTAGGCAGGAAACCTCATCCCCTGTTTGAAAGGCGGCCTCCGTGTCCCTTACGCGCAGGCAGGTAACTTCCGCGGCCCTCACGGCCGTTCCTCTCGTCGGCGGTGCTCCCGAGAGGAACCATCGCGCCCTCTACATCGCCGGAGACTCCACCGCCGCCCAGAAATACGCCGACGCGGCCCCGGAGACCGGGTGGGGAATGGCGCTTCCCTTCTTTCTCCGGAAGGAAATCGCCGTCTCCAACCAAGCCGTGAACGGGCGGAGTTCCAAGAGCTTTGTCGACGAGGGGCGGCTCGATGCCATTCTCGCCGCCATCCGGCCGCACGACCTGCTGGTCATTCAGTTCGCACACAACGACGAGAAGAGCGACGACCCCACCCGGTACACCGAACCCTGGACCAGCTACCAGGACTACCTGCGGCTCTATGTCGAGGGTGCCCGTGCGTACGGGGCGCGGCCGGTGCTCGCCACGCCCGTCGAGCGCCGGCGGTTCGACGCCGACGGCAACGCCGTGCCGACGCACGGGGACTACCCGGCGGCGATGCGCGCGCTCGCCGCGCGGGAGCGGGTCGCGCTGCTCGACATCGAGGCGCTGTCGCTCGCGCTGTGGCAGTCGCTCGGGGTCGAGGCGACCAAGACGTACTTCAACTGGACGGACACCGAGCAGGACAACACGCACTTCAACCCGCCGGGGGCCATCGCCGTGGCCCGGCTGGTGGCGCAGGAACTGCTGCGCACCCGGGTGCTGGCCCGGCACGACGTCGTCCGGCTGCACAAGGACATCCCCACCTCCTGGATCACCTGGCCACCCGCAAGCTGAGGAGACCCGCACAGTGCGTATACAGAAATGTCATGGACGCGTCATAGCGGCGATCGTGGGCTGCACGGCTCTCGTACTGGCCGTGACCGGCACCGCCCAGGCCGCGACCCCCCACCGGGTCGCGCTCGACCGTCAGGTACTGGCCGCGGACGACGGCTGGGGCGCGGCCACCACCGGGACCACCGGCGGGGCTGCCGCCGACGCCGCGCACGTCTACACCGTCACCACCTGGGACGGGTTCAAGGCCGCCCTCGCCGACGGCGGCAGTGCGCCGAAGATCATCAGAGTCAAGGGGACCATCGACGCGGACGGGCCCAGCTGTGACTCGTTCGCCGTGCCCGGCTACGACTTCGACGCCTACCTCGCCAAGTACTCACCGGAGGCCTGGGGCCACTCCACCAACCTCGACAACGAGCCCGACGACAGCCCGGAGGGCCTGCGCCGCGCCTCCGCCGCCCTCCAGGACGCCTACATCAAGGCGTACGTCCCGGCCAACACCACCATCGTCGGCATCGGCAAGGACGCCGGATTCAAGGGCGCCAGCCTCCAGATCAAGGCCGTCGACAACGTCATCGTCCGCAACCTGGGTTTCGAGAGCCCCCTCGACTGCTTCCCGCAGTGGGACCCGACCGACACCGCCGACGGCAACTGGAACTCCGAGTACGACAGCGCGGTCGTCTACGGGTCCACACACGTGTGGATGGACCACAACACGTTCACCGACGGTGAGCACCCGGACAGCACCCTGCCGTACTACTTCGGGCGGATCTACGAGCAGCACGACGGCGAAGTGGACATCGTCAAGGGCGCCGACTACGTCACGGTCTCCTGGAACGTCTTCGAGGACCACGACAAGACCATCCTCATCGGCAACAGCGACAGCGCGTCCACCGCGGCCGTCGACCGGGGGCACCTCAAGGTCACCCTCCACCACAACCTGTTCTCCGACCTGGTGGAGCGGGCGCCCCGGGTGCGGTTCGGGCAGGTCGACTCCTACAACAACCACTTCGTCGCCGAGGACGGCTACGGCTACAGCTACGGCATCGGCATCGAGTCCCAACTCGTCGCCGAGCACAACGCGTTCACCCTGCCCGACACGGTCGAGGCAGGTTCGATCCTGAAGAAGTGGAACGAGTCGACGCTCACCGCCGACGACAACTACGTCAACGGTGAGCTGACCGACCTGATCGCCGTCCACAACGCGCAGATCCCCGCCGAGACCCTCACGGCGGGTTCGACCTGGACCCCGACCCTGCGCACGAGGATCGACCCGGCACCGGCCGTGCCGCGCATCGTCGACTGCGGCGCGGGCGCCGGTCACCTGCGCTGACACGCGTCCGCCCCGGCCGGGGCGCGCACCGGAGTCCGCCCCGGCCCCACCCCCCACGGCAAGGAGTACCGCCACCCCTCTCCCTCCCCAAGGAGCACCCGCATGTCCTCGCCCCACCTTCCCCCGTCCAGACGGAGTTTCCTGCTCGCGGGCGCCGGGGCGGGCGCCGCGCTCGCCCTGGCCGCCCTGCCCGCAGAAGCAGCCGCCCGCCCCTTCGGGCGGTACGGGTCCCCGGAGCGCCGCCGCAGTCCGGAGACCCTTTACGTCGACCCGCACGGCCGCGGTGACTTCAGCACCGTCCAGGCCGCCGTGACCGCCGCCACCGGCAGCGGCTGGACCCTGGTCCTCGCCCCCGGCGTCTACCGGGAGACGGTCGCCGTCGACACCACCCGCACCGAGGCCACCTGGATCGGCGCCACCGAGAACCCGCGTGACGTCGTCATCGTCTACGACAACGCGGCCGGCACCCCCAAGCCCGGCGGCGGGACGTACGGCACCACCGGCTCCGCCACCACCACCGTGCAGGCCGACGGCTTCACCGCCCGCTGGATCACCTTCGCCAACGACTGGTTGCGCGCCGACCACCCCGACATCGTCAGCGGCACCCAGGCCGTCGCCCTCAAGGTGCAGGGCGACCGCAGCGCCTTCCACCACTGCCGGTTCCTCGGCCACCAGGACGCCCTGTACGCCGACTCGACGGCCCTCGGCGTCTTCGCCCGGCAGTACTTCGCGCACTGCTATGCCGAGGGCGACGTGGACTTCGTCTTCGGGCGGGCCACGGCGGTGTACGAGGGCTGCCACTTCCGCACCCTGGACCGGACCGACCTGGCCGCCGCCCCGTACGGGTTCGTCCTCGCGCCGTCCACGGCGGCCGCCGACCCGTACGGCTATCTGGTGAGCCGGAGCCGGATCAGCAGCGCGGCCCCGGACGCCTCCTACAAGCTGGCCCGCCCCTGGGTGCCCAGCTCCGACACCACGGCCCGCCCCTCGCTGGTCGTCCGCGATTCCTGCCTCGGCCCCGGCATCGACGCCGTCGCCCCCTACACCAACATGTCGGACGCCTTCCCCTGGCAGTCCATGCGGTTCGCCGAGTACCGCAACTCCGGGCCCGGCGCGGCGATCACCGTCCCCGGGAACCGGCCCCAACTCACCGCGGAACAGGCCGAGTCCGCGACCCGGGAGACATATCTCGGCGACTGGACCCCGTGGAAGGAGTGCTGACGTGCCGACCCGACGCACACTGCTCGCCGCTGCGGCCGTGCCGGCCATGGGCTCGGCCACCGCCTTCACCCGGGACCACCGCACCCTGCACGTCCGGCCCGGTGACTCCGTCCAGGCGGCCGTGGACGCGGTGCCGGGCCCCGGCTGGACGATCGTCGTGCACCCGGGGACGTACCGCCAGGTCGTCAACGTCCCCGCGGGCAAGGAGGAGTTGACACTGCGGGGCGCGAGCCGCGATCCCCGGGCCGCCGTCATCGTCTACGACAACGCCAACGGGACCCAGAAACCGGACGGTTCGGGGACCTACGGCACGGCCGGCTCGGCCACCTTCACCTCGGCGGCGCCCGGGCTCGCCGTCCGCGACCTCACCCTCGCCAACGACTGGCTGCGCGCCGACCACCCGGACATCACCGGGACCCAGGCCGTCGCCGCCTACCTGACCGGGGACCGCACCCACGTCGAGAACGTGCGGTTCCTCGCCCACCAGGACACCCTGTTCGCCGACACCACCGAACTCGCCTCCTTCGACCGGCAGTTCTTCCGGGGGTGCTACATCGAGGGCGACGTCGACTTCGTCTTCGGGCGGGCCGTCGCGGTGTACGCCCACTGCCACTTCCGCACCCTGCAGCGGGACGTGACCTTCACCCCCAAGGGCATGGTGTTCGCCCCCTCGACCGCCCGTGCGAACCCGCACGGGTTCCTCGCCGTCCGCTGCCGGTTCTCCTCCGGCGCGGAGGACGGGGCGTACAAGCTGGCGCGGCCCTGGGTGCCGACGTACGAGACCACCGCCTGGCCCTCGCTGGTCGTGCGGGACAGCCTCATCGGCCCCGGGATCGACCCCGTCGCGCCCTACACGAACATGCGGGACGCCTACCCCTGGCAGTCCATGCGGTTCGCCGAGTACCGCAACTCCGGGCCGGGCGCGGTGATCACCGTCCCCGACAACCGGCCCCAGCTCACCGCCGCCGAGGCCACGTCGCACACCCCCGCGGCCTACCTCGGCGACTGGAAACCCGTCCGCTCACTCTGATCGACGAAAGGACCCGCACGTCATGCGTCGAATCAGCACCTTCACCGCGCTCGCCGTGACCACGGCATCGCTCGGACTCGCCGTGCTCGCCACCCCGGCCCACGCGGCGACCGTCGTGGTCAGCAACTCCACCGACCTGTCCAACGCCATCAAGAACGCCACCGCAGGCGAGGTCATCCAGGTCCGCGGCGGCACCTACTACCCGACGGCCACCCTCCAGTCCACGGTCAACGGCACCTCCGCCGCACCGGTCACGCTCACCGCGTACGGCTCGGAGACGGTCAAGATCGACGGTTCCTCGCTGCCCTCCGGTCAGTGGATCTTCAAGCTGACCGCGGACTACTGGAACGTCTCCGACATCACCTTCCAGAACTCCCCGGACAGCGCGGTGGTCTGCCAGTCCTGCACCGGCACCAACTGGAACAACATCAAGACCATCGACGGCGGCGACTCCGGCTTCACGCTCACCGGGGACGGGACCGTGAACAACACGGTCAAGAACCTCGACTCGTACGGCAACTACGACGCCGCCACCCACGGCCAGAACGCCGACGGCGTCGCCATCAAGTTCGGCTCCGGCACCGGCAACCTCGTCACCGGGGCCCGCCTGTACAACAACTCGGACGACGGGATCGACCTCTGGTCCTTCTCCTCGCCCGTCACCATCGAGCACACCTGGTCCTTCGGCAACGGCGTCAACCGCTGGGGCGACTCCGCGTTCGAGGGCAACGGCAACGGCTTCAAGCTGGGCGGCAACGGCGTCACCGTGGCGCACGTCGTCAACAACTCGGCCGCCTGGGGCAACTCGGGCAACGGGTTCACCGAGAACTCCAACACCGGCGCGATCGTCATCAACCGCACCACCGCCTACGCCAACGGCGGCTGGGGCTACTACTTCGCCACCAGCGCGGCCAGGCTCGGCAAGAACCTCGCGGTGAGCAACGGCAGCGGGCTGGTCAGCAAGGGCTCCTCGGTGGTGTCGGCCGGCAACAACTGGGACAGCGGCATCAGCACGCCCGCCTTCAAGTCGACGGACGCCACCACCACGTACAACGCCCGCCAGTCGGACGGCTCCCTGCCGGCGACCACCTTCCTGACGACGGGGAGCACGACCATCGGGGCCACCATGAACTGAGCCGGAGGGAGCCAGAGCCACCAGAGGCAACCGGAGGGACTCCTTCCAGGGCGCTTGACCCGCTTTTTGCCCGCCGATGAGATATCGATCAGGCAACGGGTCTCGCGCCCACCCCGGTGACGCGCGTAGAACTCCTGACATGCATAAGTCACTTCGTCTCGCCGCGATCGCCACCACGTGTGCGCTCGCCGGCGGCGCCCTCTACGGCGCCGGTGCCGCCACGGCCGGCCAGTCGACCGCGAACTCCACCCACGAGCCGTACAACATCGGGCTCCTGGTGAAGGACATCGACACCTACTACGGCACCGCCGCCGACGCCAACGGCGTCTACCAGGCCTCGCCGACCAGCCCCTACGCCAAGGACCTGGCCCGCATCGACGCGGACGCCAAGCGCTACATCGACCGGGCCGCGCGCAAGGCGCACCGGCACGGCGAGAAGCCCGCGGTCGTCTTCGACATCGACGACACCCTGCTCCTCAGCCTCGACTACGAGAAGCGCTACAACTACACGTACAACAGCGCGACCTGGGCGGCCTACGTCAACAAGGCCGACCGGCCGGGCGTCTTCGGCAGCGCCGAGCTCGTCCAGTACGCGGCGAAGGACGGCGTCGAGGTCTTCTACAACTCCGGCCTGAGCGAGGCGCAGCGCACCGCCGCGGTCGAGAACCTGAAGAAGATCGGCGCCGACGTCAACCTCGACACCGCGCACATGTTCCTCAAGGACGCGGCCAACCCGCCGTCGTACCTGAGCGGTTGCGCCACCGCGGGCAGCTGGACCTGCACGACCGTGCAGTACAAGTCCGGCACCCGCAACCACATCGAGAAGGACCTCGGGTACGACATCATCGCCAACTTCGGCGACCAGTACTCGGACCTGGACGGCGGCCACGCGGACCGCACGTACAAGCTGCCGAACCCGACGTACTTCGTGTCGTAGCCGAGGAAGACGGCAACCCTTTCCGGCCATGGCGGCGACTGGGAGACAGAAACGGGCCGGGGCGGCCCCTCCGGCCCGTTTCGCTCCCTCGTCGAACACGTCCTGCACGTCACGTACGTCAAGGACGCCAAGGAAAGGAACGGCCAGTGCGCTTCAGCACCGGACGCCACCGCAGGACGCGTACCCTCTCGATCGCCGCGGCGGTGGCCGTCGCCGCGGGGGCGGGAGGCGTCTACCTCGGTCTGTCGAACGGCGGTGCCCAGGCCGCCACCAGCACGGTGACCGTCTCCACCACCGCCCAGCTGGAGTCGGCCGTCGCCGGCGCCGCCGCCGGTACCGTCATCCAGGTGCGCGCGGGCACCTACTACCCGACCGCCACCCTGAAGTCGACGGTCAGCGGCACCGCTTCCAACCGCATCACGCTCAAGGCCTACAGCGGCGAGAAGGTGAGGATCGACGGCTCCAAGCTGCCCGCCGGCCAGTGGCTCACCGGGATCTACGGCAGCTACTGGACCGTGCAGGACCTCACCTTCCAGAACTCCCCGGCCCAGGGCTTCGTCGTCACCTCGTCCACGGGCGGGATCTTCAAGAACCTCGTCACCGCGGACAACGGCGACTCCGGGTTCACGCTGCGCGGCGACAACACCGTGAACAACCTCGTCCAGAACCTGGACAGTTACGGCAACTACGACAAGGCCGGCCACGGACAGAACGCCGACGGCATCGCCATCAAGTTCGGCTCGGGCACCGGCAACAAGGTGACCGGCGCGCGTCTGTACAACAACTCGGATGACGGGCTTGACCTGTGGCAGTTCTCGTCCCCCGTCACCATCGAGCACAGCTGGGCCTTCGGCAACGGCAAGAACCGCTGGAACGACTCCGCGTTCGAGGGCAACGGCAACGGGTTCAAGCTGGGCGGCGGGGGCGTCGCCGTCGCGCATGTCGTCAACGACGACGCGGCCTGGGACAACACGCTGAACGGGTTCACGGAGAACTCCAACACCGGGGCGATCGTCCTGAACCGCAACACGGCCTACGCGAACGCCCAGGCCGGGTTCTTCTTCGAGACCGGCAAGGCCCGGCTGGCGCGGAACCTGGCGGTGGGCAACGGGGGCGGGGCGGACAAGCTGGGGTCCAGGGCGGTGTCGGCGGCGAACAGCTGGGACGCCGGGGTGGCTACGCCGGCCTTCAAGTCGACGGATGCGACGACCGCGTACGCGGCGCGGCCGACGAGTGGGGCGTTGCCGGTGACGATGTTTCTGACCACCGGGTCGGCGACGATCGGATCCACCATGGACTGACGGGTGCGTCGCGGGGTGCGCGGCCGTTGTGGCTGGTCGCGCCCACGCGGCGGAGCCGCATATCGGTACAGCCCCGCGCCCCTTCGGGGGCGCGGAGAGTCGCCGTATTCCTATGAGTCGCCGTCGGCTGTCGTGTGCGTCGCGAAGTCGCCTGTCACCGCGTACTGCTTGCCGTCCGTGCTGCCGGTGATGGTGTAGCTGTCCTTCTTGGCGTCGCGGCCGCCCTGTTTGTGGTTGTACTGGCCCGCGAACACCCACTCGCCGGCCGCGACCTTGCTGCCCGGCTTGAGGGTCCACGTGTAGACGAGGAAGCCGTCCTGCTCGGAGACCGACTGCGTGAAGTCGGTCTCCGGCAGTGAGCGCCAGGCTCCGGCGTCGGTCACCCCGCCCGTCTGGGCCACCTTCAACCGCACCGTGAGCGCCGTCAGCTGCCCGGAGGTCTTCAGGGTCACGTTGGACTGCGCCCAGAAGTCGTTGCTGTGCGGGTCCACCGAGCCGTCCGACCAGAGCGGGCCGTCCTGCTCGCCCTTCGCGACGGGTGCCGCGGGGGTGGCGGACGCCTTCGGGGTCGACGAGGGCGTCGAACTCGCCCTGGGGGACGCGTTCTTCGAGGGCGCCTCGGAGGCCGGCGGGGCAGCCCGGCGGGACGGCGGGCGGCTGGTCGGGTCCGAGGAGGACAACGGCGTCGGCGACACCGCGACCGTCTTCTCGGTGGGCGGGTCCTTCACGGCCGAGGCGACCGCGTAGCCGCCGACCCCGAGGACCGCGGCGACCGCGGCCGTGGCGCTGATCACCCGGACCCAGCCGAACACGGGCGGGAGGGTGGCGCGATGGTTCGGGCGGCCCTGCGCGGCCATGCCCCGCTCGACCCGGGCCAGGATGCGGGCGCGGTCGGGTTCGTGCGCCTCGGCCGTCTCGTGCAGCCGGGCGCGCAGCTCGTCGTGCACGTCCTGCTGCCTCATCGGTTCCTTCCTCCGCTCTCACCGGTCCGCGGCACCATCGCCGCGTGCACCCGCTGCGGCACACCCTGGGAGTCGCCGAGCAGCCGCTGCAACTCCGCCATGCCCTTGGACGTCTGGCTCTTAACGGTACCCACCGAGATCCCCAGGGCGAGCGCGGTGTCCTTCTCCGACAGGTCGAACGCGTGCCGGAGCACCACACACGCCCGCTTGCGGAACGGCAGCCGGCGCAACGCCCCCTGTACGTCGACCACTCCGGCGACGTCCGGGTTCTCGGCGGTCTCCTCGCGGTGCGACCAGAACAGGGCGATCCGGCGCCGTTCGCGCACGGCACTGCGGATGCGGGTGCGGGCCAGGTTGGCGACGACGCCCCGGGCGTAGGCCACCGGGTGGTCGGCGGCCCGTACCCGGTCCCAGCGGTGCCACAGCGCCAGCAGGGCGTCGGCGGCCAGATCGTCGGCGGCGTCCGCCTCACCGGTCAGCAGGTGGGCGAGACGGGCGAGTTCGGCGTAGTGGCGTTCGAAGAAGGCATGGAACTCCTCGGAGGCGGCGTCGTCGACGACTGAGCCCACGGGTGACCTCTTCTGTCAGGGATTCTGTGTCATGCAGATGACATGCGGTGACATGCGAACATCCGGAGGAACGTTCCGGCGAGATCCGGAGCGTAGCAGTGATCATTTCGTGTGCGTCGTACGGGGGTTCGATGCATCTCGTGGTATCTCGTGCGAGAGGCCGGACGCGGTGTGGTCCACCGAACCACACCGAGCCTGATTCCGTAACACGGGGAAAACCTGAAACCGGTTCGGCGCGGGAACAATCCAGCCAGCATCCGCACACGCATGCCCAGGGGACGAGGAGTACGAGCATGTCCGAGACGCAGAAGGCGGCCCGGCCGCAGGGGGCCGCGCCACCTGCCGGGAACGGCGTCGACCGGTTCTTCAAGATCTCCGAACGAGGATCCACCTTCGGCCGGGAGATACGCGGCGGCTTCGCCACGTTCTTCACCATGGCCTACATCCTTGTCCTGAACCCCATCATCCTGGGCAGCGCCAAGGACAAGTTCGGCCACACCCTCGACACCGGACAACTCGTCACCGCCACCGCCCTGGTGGCCTGCGTCATGACCGTCGTCATGGGGGTCGGCGGCAACCTGCCCCTCGCCATCGCGGCCGGTCTCGGCCTCAACGCCGTCGTCGCCTTCCAGCTGGCGCCGCTGATGAGCTGGTCCGACGCGATGGGCCTGGTCGTCCTCGAAGGCCTGCTGATCTGCGTACTGGTCGTGACCGGTCTGCGCGAGGCCATCATGAACGCCATCCCGCAGCAGCTGAAGCAGGCGATCGGCGTCGGCATCGGCCTGTTCATCGCGTTCATCGGCTTCGTCGACGCGGGCTTCGTCAGCCGGATCCCGGACGCCGCGGACACCACCGTGCCGGTGCAGCTGGGTGCCGTCGGACGGCTCACCGGCTGGCCCGTGCTCGTCTTCTGTGTTGGCGTGCTCCTGACCATCGCGCTGGTCGCGCGGAAGGTGAAGGGCGCGATCCTGATCAGCATCGTCACGATGACCCTGGTGGCGATCGTCATCAACTCCGCCGCCGACATCAAGAGCTGGGGCCTGACCACGCCGAAGGTCCCCGACAAGATCGTGGCCGCGCCCGACTTCGGGCTCATCGGTCACTTCAGCCTGTTCGGCGGCTTCGGCAAGGCCGGTGTCCTCACCGCCGTACTGCTGGTCTTCACCCTGATCCTGTCCGACTTCTTCGACGCCATGGGCACGATCGTCGGGATCAGCGCGGAGGCCGGGCTCCTCGACGACCAGGGGCAGGTGCCGGGTATCGGGCGGGTGCTGTTCATCGACGGCGCAGCGGCGGTGGCCGGCGGCATCGGCTCGGCCTCCTCCAACACGGCGTACATCGAGTCGGCGGCGGGGGTGGGGGAGGGGGCGCGTACCGGCTTCGCCAACCTCGTCACCGGCGGGATGTTCGGGCTGGCCCTCTTCCTCACGCCCCTGCTGACCATCGTCCCGCTCCAGGCGGCGGCGCCCGCGCTGATCGCCGTGGGCTTCCTGATGATGACCCACGTCAAGCACATCGACTGGGACAGGTACGAGATCGCGATCCCGGCGTTCCTGACGATCGCCGCGATGCCGTTCACCTACTCCATCACGGACGGCATCGGGGCGGGGTTCCTGGCGTACGTCGTGATCAAGGCGGTGCTGGGGAAGGCGAAGGAGGTCAACTGGCTGTTGTGGGCCGTGTCGGCGCTGTTCCTGGTGTACTTCGCGATTGATCCGGTGGAGCAGGTGCTGGGTGTGAAGTAGGAAGGCTGCGCGATCGGCTGCGGGTGATTCGTGGCTGGTCGCGCAGTTCCCCGCGCCCCTTACGGGGCGCTTCAGCTCGGGGCGGTCATTTGAGCGCCGCCTCCATCATCGCCTTCGCCACCGGTGCCGCGAGACCGTTGCCGCTCACTTCCGACCTCGCCGCGTCCGACTGTTCGACCAGGACCGCGACGGCGACCTCTTTCCCGGTGCTGTCCGACTTGCCGTACGACGTGAACCAGGCGTACGGCGTCTGGCTGTTGTTCTCGCCGTGCTGGGCCGTGCCCGTCTTGCCGCCCACCGTCACGCCGCCGATCTTCGCGTTCGTGCCCGTGCCCTGCTCGACCACCGTCTGCATCGCGGACTGCAACTGCTCCGCGGTCGAGGAGCTGACGATCTGCTCGCTGCTCGCCTCGTCGTCGTAGTTCTTCAGCGTGTCACCACCGCTGTCGGTGATCTGCGAGACCATGTGCGGGGAGACCAGCTTGCCGCCGTTGGCTATGGCGGCCGACACCATGGCCAACTGGAGCGGGGTCGCCGTGACGTCGAACTGGCCGATGCCGGAGAGGCCGGTCTGGGCCTTGTCCATGCCGGAGGGGTAGACGCTGGTGTAGGCCCGCACCGGCACGTCCTGCTTGTCGTCGTTGAAGCCGAACTTCTCCGCCATCGCCCGGACCTTGTCCTGGCCCAGGTCGACGGCCATCTTCCCGAAGACGTTGTTGCAGGAGTACTCCAGGGCGGTGCGGATCGAGGCGTTCTCGCAGGGCGCCGAGGCGCTCTCGTTCTTCAGGGGGGTCGTCGTGCCCGGCAGGGTGTACGGGTTGGGGCTGGTGGTCTTGTCGTCGACGTTCGCGTAGAGGCCGTCCTCCAGAGCCGCCGCCGCGACCACCAGCTTGAACGTCGAGCCCGGCGGCAGCGGCTGGCGCAGCGCCCGGTCGGTGAGCGGCTTGTCCGAGTCGGCGTTGAGCTTCTTCCAGGCCGTACCGGCGGTGTTGGCGTCGGTGAGCGAGGAGGGGTCGTACGACGGGGTCGACACGACCGCCAGGATCTTCCCGGTCTTCGGGTCGATCGCGACCGCCGCGCCCTTCTTGTCGCCGAGCGCGTCGTACGCCGCCTTCTGGACGTCCGGGTCGATCGTGGTGATCACGTCGCCCGGTTCGGCGCGCTCCCCGGTGACCGTGTCCATGACCGTCTTCAGCCGGTTGTCGGTGCCGTTGAGGAGGTCCTGGTAGACGCCCTCCAGCAGGGTCGGGGCATAGCTCTGCGAGGCATAGCCCGTCACCGCCGCGTACAGCTTGCCGTTCGTGTACGTGCGCTTGTACTTGAGGTCGCTGTTGCTCAGGGTCTGCGTGGAGCCGGTGATCGACTCACCGGCCACGATGATGTTCCCGAGCGGCTGTGAGTACGTCTCGATGACGTTGCGCCGGTTGTTCGTGTTGTCCGCGAGGGCCTGACCGTCGTAGAACTGCACCCATGTCGCCCTGAGCAGCAGGGCGAGCACGAGCAGCAGTGTGAAGACGGACGCCCGCCTGATCGTCTTGTTCATCCCGCTCAGACAGACGAGCGAAGGCGGGGTGTGCGTTCCCTGCCGGCGGATTTTTCATCGTCCGCTCATGCGGGCCCGCGGGCCCCGCCGGGTCAGAGCCTGCGCGTCGCCAGCGTCAGGCGGTCCCGTGCGTCGAACAGGGCGTCCTTGATCATCTGTTCGTGGGCGGGGGTGAGGCGGGCCACCGGGACCGAGCAGCTGATCGCGTCGCGGGCCGGGGTGCGGTACGGGATCGCCACGCCGAAGCAGCGCAGCCCGAGCGTGTTCTCCTCGCGGTCGATCGCGAAGCCCTGCTCGCGGATCTGGTGGAGCTCCTCGATGAGCTTCTCGCGGTCGGTGATGGTGTGCTCGGTCAGCGCGGGCAGCGTCTCCGGCAGCAACTTGCGGACCTGCTCGTCGGTGTGGGTGGCGAGCAGCGCCTTGCCGAGCGAGGTGGAGTGCGCGGGCAGGCGGCGGCCCACCCGGGTGAAGGGGCGCAGGTAGTGCTGGGACTGGCGGGTGGCCAGGTAGACCACGTTCGTGCCGTCGAGGCGCGCGAGGTGGATGGTCTCCGTGGTGTCGTCGGAGAGCCGGTCCAGGGTCGGGCGGGCGGCCGCCACCACCTCGTCGCCGTCGATGTACGACGTGCCGACGAGCAGGGCCCGCACCCCGATGCCGTACCGGGTGCCGGTCGCGTCCGTCTCCACCCAGCCCAGCTCCACCAGGGTGCGCAGCAACATGTAGAGGCTGGACTTGGGATATCCGACGGCCTCCTGGACGGCCGCGAGGGAGTGCATGCCGGGCCGGCCTGCGAAGTATTCGAGCAACTCAACGGTCCGTACCGCGGACTTGACCTGTGCCCCGCCGCCTGTCTCGCCTGCCGACATCGCCCTTGACCCCTTCGTTGGACGAGAAACCGTGGTTATAGTCTCCAACAGCATATTCATCATCAGAGACAGCGTTCAGCATATCGAACATCCCTGGTGAATGACCCGGATACTGCGGCAGAACGCAACCATGGAGGGACCCGCGGTGGCAGCAGCACCAGTCTGGAGTGTCGACCCGCGCACCGGGAAGCAGCGTGAACAGGTTGCGGTGGAAGCCACAGCCGAGGAGGTCGACGCCGTCGTCACGGCCGCGCACGCCGCCCGGGGCTCGCTCGCCGACCGTACGGTCCGCGCCGCCTTCCTGCGCTCCGCCGCCGCCGGACTCGACGCGGCCAAGGACCAGCTGGTCGAGGCCGCCGACGCCGAGACCGCGCTCGGCCCCGTCCGGCTGACCGGGGAACTCGCCCGCACCGCCTACCAGCTGCGGGCCTTCGCCGGCATCGTCGACGAGGGCGCCTTCCTCGACGTCATCATCAACCACCCCGACGCCACCGCCACCCCGCCCGTTCCCGACCTGCGCCGCTACAAGGTCCCGCTGGGTGTCGTCGCCGTCTACTCGGCCTCCAACTTCCCCTTCGCCTTCTCCGTCGCCGGCGGCGACACCGCGAGCGCGCTGGCCGCCGGCAACCCGGTCGTCGTCAAGGCGCACCCCGACCACCCGGCCCTGTCCGAGCTGGTGGCGAAGGTGCTGCGCCGGGCCGCCGCCGAGCACGGCATCCCGGAGGCCGTCGTCGGTCTCGTGCACGGCTTCGAGGCCGGCATCGAGCTGATCAGGCATCCGCTGGTCGCCGCCGCAGGCTTCACCGGATCGGTACGGGGCGGGCGGGCGCTGTTCGACGCGGCCGCCGCGCGTCCGGTGCCGATCCCCTTCCACGGCGAGCTGGGCTCCCTGAACCCGGTCCTCGTCACGGAGGCCGCCGCCACCGAGCGCGGCGAGGAGATCGGCACCGGGCTCGCCGGGTCGATGACCCTGGGCGTCGGGCAGTTCTGCGTGAAGCCGGGCCTGGTGCTGGTGCCGGGCGGCGCCGCCGGTGACGGCCTGGTCAAGTCCCTCACGGACGCGGTCAGCAACACCGACGCGGGCGTGCTGCTCGACCACCGGATGCGGGACAACTTCGTCGCCGGGGTCGCCGAGCGGGCCGGACTCCCCGACGTGGAGAGCCCGGTGACGCCGGGGGCGGGCGGCGAGCACACCGTGAGCGCAGGGTTCCTCACGGTGCCGGCGAGTCGGCTGGCCGAGGCCGGGGCGTACGACCTGCTCCTGGAGGAGTGCTTCGGGCCGGTGACCGTCGTGGTCCGCTACGAGGACCGGGGGGAGGCGACGGCGGTGCTGTCGCGGCTGCCGGGGAACCTCACGGCGACGGTTCACGTGTCCGCCGAGGAGGCCGCGGGGGAGGGGCTGGGGGCGGAGATCCTCGCGGAGCTGACGCCGTTGGCCGGGCGCGTGCTCGTCGATGGGTGGCCGACGGGGGTCGCTGTGGCCCCGGCCCAGCATCATGGCGGGCCCTACCCGGCCACCACGTCGACGTCGACTTCCGTGGGCGGTACGGCCATTGAGCGGTGGCTGCGGCCAGTGGCTTATCAGGGGGTGCCGGAGGCGTTGCTGCCGGCGGAGTTGAAGGACGGGAATCCGCTGGGGCTTCCTCGGAGGTTCAACGGGGTTTTGGAGCGGTAGCACCGGAGGGGTGTGGGGTACGTCGCGGAGTGCCGGTTCGATGTGGCTGGTCGCGCAGTTCCCCGCGCCCCTGGGTCGGCTGGGCTTGCCCTGGTTTCCAGGCACGGTCTCGCGCCTCCAAGTTGGCTTCCCGTGACCATGTCACATGGTTCTGCTGACACAATCCGACCATGGACGTCGAACTTCCCGAACTTCCTTTCCCGCTCCGTACCTACGGGCCCGACGGGCACTGGTTCTATGAGGACGGGGTGCTCACCGGGTGGGCCGGGGCCCGGCAGGACCGGTTCGTCTCGCCCACCGGGGAGGCGCTGGATCCCGCCTCGGACGCGCCCCGGCTGCTCGGGGCGCCCGAAGGGGACTTCCAGCTGATCGCCCGGGTCACCGTCGGGTTCGGCGCCGCATTCGACGCCGGGGTGCTGTACGTCCACGTCGGCGACCGGGCCTGGGCCAAGCTCTGCCTGGAGAACTCCCCGGACGTGCCCACCGTCTGCACCGTGGTCACCCGGGGGCACTCCGACGATGCCAACTCCTTCACGGTGGAGGGGAGTTCGGTCTGGCTGCGGATCAGCAGGACCGGGCGGGCGCTGGCCTTCCACGCCTCCCGGGACGGCAAGAAGTGGGTCTTCGTGCGGCTGTTCACCCTGGGCGGCGAGAAGGAGACGGAGGGCGCCCTGGTCGGCTTCATGACCCAGTCGCCGATGGGGGAGGGCTGCGTGGTGACGTACGACCACATCGAGTTCAGGCCCGACTGGCCGGCCGACCTGCGCGACGGAAGCTGAGCGCGAAGGTCACGGCGAACAGGGCCGCGGCCAGCGTCAGACTCGCCCGCATCCCGGCGGCGAAGCCGTGGCCGACCAGGGCGCCGAACACCGCGATCCCGAGTCCGCCGGCCACCTGCCGGGCCGCGTTGAGCACCCCGGCCGCCAGGCCCGCCCGCTCTGCCGGTACGGCCTCCATCATCATGACGGTCAGCGGCGGCACGGTCAGCGCGCAGCCGAGCGCCATCGGGACCAGCAGGACGGCCACCACGAGGGCGGACGTGCCGGAGCCGACGGACAGCAGGCCCAGCAGGCCGGCCGCGGCCAGCGCCTGGCCGATCAGCATCGGCAGCCGCGGGCCGTGGCGGCCGGCCAGCTTTCCGGAGACCACGTTGGTCACTCCGATCAGCGCGGACATCGGCAGGAAGAGCAGCCCGGTGTACAGCGCCGAACGGCCCTGGACCTGCTGGAAGAAGAGCGAGAAGACGAACACCACGCCGAAGAAGGCCACGCTGCACGCCACCCCGGCCGCCACGGACACCCGTACCGCCCCGTCCCGGAACAGCTCCAGCGGGACGACCGGGTGCGCCTGCCGCCGCTCGACGCGGACGAACAGGCCGGCCGCCGCCAGCGCCAGGGCGAAGGCCACGAGTCCCGTCGTACCGCCCTCGATGACCGCGAAGGTGAGGGCGGTGAGGGCGACGACGGCGGTGAACTGGCCGGGAAGGTCCAGTGGGGCCGGACGGCGCTCCGAGCGCGGGGCGCGCACCAGCAGGAGCAGCGCGACCGCCCCGAGCGGCAGGTTGATGAAGAAGATGCCGCGCCAGTCCCAGGCCGCGGTCAGCGCGCCGCCCGCCACCGGGCCCAGCGCCAGCGCGACCGAGCCGCCGGCTCCCCACAGCGCGACCGCCTTCGTGCGCTGCACGGGATCCGGGTACGCGTGCCGGACCAGGGAGAGCGAGGCCGGGAGCACGACGGCCGCCGCGGCGCCCTGCACCACGCGCGCCCCGATCAGAGCCGGGAGGGTCGGCGCCAGGCCGCAGGCCGCCGAGGCGAGGGTGAAGACGGCGATGCCGAGGCCGTACGCCCGGCTCGCCCCGGCCCGGTCCGCGAAGGCGCCGGTGGAGAGCATCAGGGCGGCGAAGGCCAGCGTGTAGGCGTCCACCGTCCACTGGAGTCCGGACAGGCCGCCGCCGAGCGCCGAGCCGATCGCGGGCAGGGCCACGTTCACCACGGACGCGTCGAGGGTGATGAGCGCGAAGCCCAGCAGGGCGGCGGTCAGGGTGAGGGCGGGGGCGCGGCTCTGTCCCTTGTTCAACTCGCTCTCTTCGGTGTCGATGCGGGTGGCCCGTCGGGTCTGGTCGGTCGGCATGGCTCCATGCTGCTGATCGGGCGCGGCGTACAGTAGTGGCCCGAATGCCAGGTGTCCGGAGGTTCTGGCCATGCTGCGAGTCGCGGTTGTCGCGTCCCCACCCGTGTCGATGTTCAACCTCGCCATTCCGGAAATGCTGTTCGACAAGGCGGAGGTCGACGGGCGGCCCGGCTACGAGGTGGTGATCTGCGCGCCCGACCCCGGCCCGGTGCCCACCACGGGCGGCCTGGACCTGCACGTCCCGCACGGGCTCGAGGTGCTGCGGGAGGCGGACACCGTGATCGTGGCCGGCACCGGCAAGCTCTACTCGCCGGACCCCCGGGTGCTGGCGGCGCTGCGCGAGGCCGCCGAGGCGGGGGCGCGCATCGCCTCCATCTGCACCGGCGCCTTCTCCCTCGCCGAGGCCGGACTGCTCAAGGGCCGCAGGGCGACCACCTACTGGAAGCACGCCGACGAACTGCGCCGCCGGCACCCCGACGTCGAGGTCCAGGGCGACGTCCTCTACGCCCAGGACGGCCCGTTCCTCACCTCCTCCGGCTACGCCGCCGGCATCGACCTGTGCCTGCACCTCGTCCGCACCGACTACGGCGCCGCCGTCGCCAACGAGGTCGCCCGCCTCGCCCTGGTCGCCCCGGTGCGGCCGGGCGGGCAGACCCAGTTCACCCACACCCCGCTGCCGCCCGAGCGCGGCACCGCCTGCGCCGACACCCGCGGCTGGGCCATGCGCAACCTCGACAAGCCGCTCACCCTCACCGACCTGGCCCGGCACGCCGGGGTCTCGGTGCGCACCCTCACCCGCCGCTTCCACGCCGAGAGCGGGGTCAGTCCGCTGCAGTGGCTGCTGCACCAGCGCGTGGAACGGGCCAGGGAGCTGCTGGAGACCAGCACGCTCCCCATGGACCAGGTGGCCGCCGCCTGCGGCCTCGGCACCGCCGACTCGCTCCGCGCCCATCTGGTCCGCCGTACCGGGCTCACCCCGAGCGCCTACCGGGCCCAGTTCAGCCGGCACGGAACCGACGCGGCCGGGGCCACGTCCTCCGTTGCATGATCGATGACAGTGTGAAGGGCCCCCGCGTGATCCGTACGGCCCTGTCCGCCGAGGCGGAGACGATCGCCGCGCTGCACCACCGGGCCCGGTCGACGTACTACCCGGACGGGCTCCCGGAAGACGGCACCGACTGGACGGCCGCCTGGCGCGGAGCCGTCGAACGGCCCGACGGGCAGGTGCTGTGCGTGGTGGAGGCGGGCGCGGTCATCGGGGTCGCCTCCTTCCGCACCCCGGAGGGCACCGGTGCCGAAACGGTCAAGCTGTTCCAGTTCCATGTCGACCCCGACCGCTGGCGGGCCGGTGTCGGCACCGCCCTGCACGCCGCCTGCCTGGAGCAGTGGCGGGCCGAGGGCAGGCGGACCGCGGTGCTGGACGTGCACGTCGACAACCTGCGCGCCCAGGCCTTCTACGCCCGCCAGGGCTGGGTGCCGGACCCGGAGAACCCGCCGGCCGAAGGCGATCACCACGTGTACCTGAGGTACGCGGTGGACGGGGAATGACGCGGGCTGTTTGAAGGTTCAGGTAGTTGCAAGTCCTCTTATGACTACCTGGAGAGCCGACAACATGCGCGTCGAGATCTGGTCCGATATCGCTTGCCCCTGGTGCTATGTCGGAAAAGCGCGTTTCGAGAAGGCGCTCGCCGCCTTCCCGCACCGCGACGACGTCGAGGTCGTGCACCGCTCCTTCGAGCTGGACCCCGGCCGCGCCAAGGACGACGTCCAGCCGGTGCTCGCCATGCTCACCAGGAAGTACGGCATGAGCGAGGCGCAGGCCCAGGCCGGCGAGGACAACCTGGGCGCGCAGGCCGCCGCCGAGGGCCTGGCGTACCGCACCCGGGGCCGTGACCACGGCAACACCTTCGACCTGCACCGGCTGCTGCACCTCGCCAAGGAACACGGCCGCCAGGACGAGCTGATCCAGATCCTGTACCGGGCGAACTTCGCCGAGGAGCGGTCCCTGTTCGGCGAGGGCGCCGAGCGGCTCGTCGAGCTGGCCGTGGAGGCCGGGCTGGACGCGGCGGCCGTGCGCGAGGTGCTCGCCGACCCGTCCCGCTACGCCGACGAGGTCCGCGCCGACGAGCGCGAGGCCGCCGAGCTCGGTGCGAACGGGGTGCCGTTCTTCGTCCTCGACCGGAAGTACGGGGTCTCGGGCGCCCAGCCCGCCGAGGTGTTCACACAGGCGCTCAGCCAGGCCTGGGGCGCCCGCTCCCCGCTGAAGCTCATCGACGAGGGCGGCGCCGAGGCCTGCGGGCCGGACGGGTGTGCGGTGCCCCAGCACTGAGACAGCGGCTGCGGCAGACACTGCGAAAGTCCAGGTCGGGGCCGTCGTATAAGCGTCGCTTGGCGGAACCACGTAGAAATCCGCAATGGACGGGGTGTTCAGCGGGCCGCAGAGTGGACGCATGGAGACCACGGAGACGTTCGAGAGCCTCGTCCGCGCCGAGTTCACCCCGAAGAGCACCTACCTCAACACCGCCAGCAACGGCCTGCTGCCCGCCCGTACCGTGGCCGCCCTGCACGAGGCGGCGCTGCTGCGGTCCGAGGGGCGGCCCCTGACCTCGCTGTACGAGGACGTGGAGGCGTGCCGGGCCGCCTATGCCCGGCTCGCCGGCGTCCCGGCGACCCGGGTCGCGGCGGGCGCCTCGGTCGCCGCGCACTCCGGCGTGATCGCCGCCTCGCTGCCGGCCGGCGCCGAAGTGCTCACCGCCGAGGACGACTTCACCTCCGTACTGAACCCCTTCCACGTCCGCGGCGACCTCAAGGTCCGCGCGGTGCCGCTGGAGCGCATCGCCGAGTCCGTCCGCCCGGAAACCGCCCTCGTCGCGGTCAGCGCGGCCCAGTCGGCGGACGGCCGGATCGCGGACCTGCCCGCGCTGCGCGAGGCCGCCCGCGCGCACGGGGCCCGCACCTACGTCGACTTCTCCCAGGCCGCCGGCTGGCTGCCGATGGACGCCGACGCGTACGACTTCACCGCGTCCGTCTCCTTCAAGTGGCTGCTCGGCCCGCACGGCGCGGCCTTCCTGGTGGTTCCCGAGGACTTCGGCGGGCTGACCCCGATCCTCGCGGGCTGGGTCGCGGGCGAGGAGCCGTGGGACAGCTGCTACGGCCCGGTCGCCGAACTCGCCCACTCCGCCAGGCGGTTCGACCTCACCCACGCCCTGTTCACGTTCGCCGGCCTGCGCCGCTCGCTCGACCTGATCGAGGAGCTCGGCGTGGCCGCCGTGCACGCCCACGACGTGGGCCTCGCCGACCGGTTCCGCGCCGGGCTCGCGGCCCTCGGGCACGAGGCGTTGCCCGCCCCCGGCTCGGCGATCGTCTCGGTCCCCGGGCTCGGCGGCCGGCAGCCCGGGCTGAGCCGGGCCGGTATCGAGGTCTCCAACCGCTCGGGCAACCTGCGCGCGGCCTTCCACCTCTTCAACACGCCCGCCGACGTGGACCGCCTGCTCGACGCCCTCGCGGGCTGACCCGGCCCGGCGCTGTGACACGGCTCAGGGGCCGCCACGGCGGACGTGGCGGCCCCTGAGAGGGGGGTCCCTGGGAGGGGTTCCCTGGGAGGGGTCCCTGTGAGAGGAAAGGGGACGATCAGCGGATCGGCGTGAAGTCCCGGGCCCCGATGAACTCAGGCCGGCGCACCGGGGCGGCGAACGGTTCCACCGCCGTGTTCTCCACGCTGTTGAACACGATGAACACGTTGCTGCGCGGGAACGGCGTGATGTTGTCGCCGGAGCCGTGCATGCAGTTGCAGTCGAACCAGGTCGCCGACCCCGCCCGGCCGGTGAACAGCTTGATGCCGTAGCGCGAGGCCAGCTCGGTCAGTGCCTCGTCGGAGGGCGTGCCCGCGTCCTGCATCTGCAGCGACTTCTTGTAGTTGTCCTCGGGCGTGGCGCCGGCGCAGCCCAGGAACGTCCGGTGCGAGCCCGGCATGATCATCAGGCCGCCGTTGGTGTCGTAGTTCTCGGTCAGGGCGATCGAGACGGACACCGTGCGCATGTTCGGCAGGCCGTCCTCGGCGTGCCAGGTCTCGAAGTCCGAGTGCCAGTAGAAGCCGCCGGCCCCGAACCCGGGCTTGACGTTGATCCGGGACTGGTGGACGTACACGTCCGAGCCGAGGATCTGCCGGGCCCGGCCGACCACCCGCTCGTCGCGCACCAGGTTCGCGAACACCTCGCTGATCCGGTGCACTTCGAAGACGGACCGGATCTCCTTGGACTTCGGCTCCACGATGGAGCGTTCGTCGGCCCGGATCGCCGGGTCGGTGATCAGCCGCTCCAGCTCCCGCCGGTACACGGCGACTTCGTCGTCCGCGATGAGCTGCTCGATGGCGAGGAAGCCGTCGCGCTCGAACGCCTCCAGCCGGTCCGTGGCGATCGGCCCGGCCGCACCGGGCGCCGACCAGACGACCGGGTCCTTGCGGGGGACGGTGACCTCGACGGGCCCCCGGCTCGGGTACAGGTCGGTGATCGTGGTCATGGTCAGCCCTCCTCCGTCAGCAGCGGGTAGACGCCGTTCTCGTCGTGGTCCTCCCGGCCGGTGACCGGCGGGTTGAACACGCAGACGCAGCGGAAGTCCTCCTTGACGCGCAGCGAGTGCCGCTCGTGCCCGTCGAGGAGGTACATGGTGCCGGGCGTGATCGTGTACGACGTCCCGGTCTCGTGGTCGGTCAGCTCGGCCTCGCCCTCGACGCAGACGACGGCCTCGATGTGGTTGGCGTACCACATCGACGTCTCCGTGCCCGCGTACAGGATCGTCTCGTGCAGCGAGAAGCCGACCCGCTCCTTCGCGAGGACGATGCGTTTGCTCTCCCAGGTCCCGGACGCGGACTTCACATGCCGGTCGGTACCTTCGATCTCCTTGAACGAACGGACGATCACGGTGGTGTACAGCCTCCTTGTTTCGATCCGGTCAGACGGTTTCGCGGACGGCCCGGGCGAGGATGCTGAGCCCCTCGTCCAGTTCGTCCGGGGTGACGGTCAGGGCGGGCAGCAGCTTGACGACCTCGCTCTCCGGCCCCGACGTCTCGATGAGCAGCCCCAGTTCGAAGGCGCGTTTGGCGATCCGCCCGGCCCGCTCCTTCTCGTGGAACTCCATGCCCCACACCAGGCCCCGCCCCCGGTACTCCCGCACGTCGGCGAGGTTCTCCTCGACGATCGCGATGAGCCCCTGCTCGACCTGCTCGCCCTTGGTCCGGGTCTGCTTCTCCATCGCCGGGCCGTCGGTCCAGTAGGTCTCCAGGGCGGCGGTCGCGGTGACGAAGGCGGGGTTGTTGCCGCGGAAGGTGCCGTTGTGCTCGCCCGGCTCCCAGACGTCCAGCTCGGGCCGGAACAGGCAGAGCGACATCGGCAGCCCGTATCCGCTGATGGACTTGGACACGGTGACGATGTCCGGGACGATCCCCGACTCCTCGAAGGAGAAGAAGGCCCCGGTGCGTCCGCAGCCCATCTGGATGTCGTCCACGATCAGCAGCATGTCCTGCCGCTCGCAGAGCGCCTTGAGGGCGCGCAGCCACTCGGCCCGGGCGACGTTGATGCCGCCCTCGCCCTGCACGGTCTCCACGATCACCGCGGCCGGCTTGTTGAGCCCCGACCCCTGGTCCTCAAGGAGTCGCTCGAACCAGAGGAAGTCCGGCACGGTGCCGTCGAAGTAGTTGTCGAAGGGCATGGGCGTCCCGTGCACCAGCGGGATCCCGGCCCCGGCCCGCTTGAAGGCGTTACCGGTGACCGCGAGGGACCCGAGGGACATCCCGTGGAAGGCGTTGGTGAAGGACACGATCGCCTCGCGCCCCTTCACCTTCCGGGCGAGCTTGAGAGCCGACTCGACGGCGTTCGTCCCCGTCGGCCCCGGGAACATGACCTTGTACGGCAGCTCGCGCGGCCGCAGCACCAGGTCCTGGAAGGCCTGGAGGAACGACCGCTTGGCCACCGTCGACATGTCGAGGCCGTGGGTGACCCCGTCACGCTCCAGATAGTCGAGCAGCGCCCGTTTCAGTACGGGGTTGTTGTGGCCGTAGTTGAGTGATCCGGCGCCGGCGAAGAAGTCCAGGTACTCATGGCCGTCCTCGTCGTACATGCGGCTGCCCCGCGCCCGGTCGAACACGGTCGGCCAGCCGCGGCAGTAGCTGCGGACCTCGGACTCCAGGGTCTCGAAGACACTCAGGTCGGGCTGGATGATGGTCACGGCGGGGCTCCTCAGTGCGATGTGGGGGTCAAGGGGCCGATGCGGTACAGGACTTCGGGGTCGTGCGGACCGTCGGGGAACTCGCCGGCCTCGAACAGCACCGAGCGCTCGACGGTGGCACCGTGCCGGGCGGCGTACGAGGTGAACAGGTGCTCGGAGGCGGTGTTGCCGGGCGTGATGGTGGTCTCGACGGCGGTGAGCGGCCGGTCGGCGGCCACCTGTGCCGTGAGCCCGTCCAGCAGTCGCGCGGCGATGCCGCGACCGCGCTCCGCGGCGTCCACGGCCACCTGCCAGACGAGCAGCGTGTCCGGCCGGTCCGGCCGGATGTATCCGGTCACGAACCCGACGGGCTCGCCGTCCGCGCCGCGCGCCACCGCCGAGGTGCCGGCGAAATCCCGGCACCACAGCAGATAGCTGTACGAGGAGTTCAGATCGAGGCTTCCGGAATCCTTGGCGATACGCCAGAGAGCGGCACCGTCGGTCACCAGCGGGCGGTCGACGATCAGGTCTGCTTGTGGGGCAGTCATGCGGACCGAATTTAGCGAGGCAAATAGAAAAATGCACGGCGGGGGGAGCTGCCGACTCAACCCGCCGTGCACTTATGTCCCTATATTTCCTACCCCAAAGCGGACAATTGGCCTGGTTATGTGGAGTGCGTCACAGGGCTGAAACCTGGACGAAATTCCCCCCGTTTAGCTCCGCAAAAAGCGGGCAGAAGAACTCGGGTAAGCCATCGGTCGAAAGGGAATTCAAAATTGCCCTGAATTCAGGTTCTGATAACTCCGTCGATGCGTTCCCGCAGGACGCCGGCGGAGCCGGCCGGCTACCGCCAGGCGGAATCCACCGCCCGCCGGGCTCCCGCCAGGTCCACCGGCAGACCCTTTTTCGCCAGTCCCGCGCCGAGTGCCGCGAGGCTGGAGCGGACGGCGTCGGCCGTCGCGTCCACCCCGTAGTGGTTGACCCGGATCATCTCCTTCGCCAGCGCGCCCCCGCCCGCCGCCAGCGGCAGGGTGCCGTCGCCCGCCAGGGCCTCGGCGACCAGCTCCGACGCCACCACGCCCGCCGGCACCCGCAGTGTCGTGGCGACCGGCGCCGCGTCGGACTCCGCGTACACGTACGGCTCCAGGCCGCCGCCCAGTGCCACCGCACCGGCCCGGGTGGCCAGCGCCGCGGCGCGGTGCCGGGCCATCACGGTCTCCAGGCCGTCCGCCTCGATCCGCTCCACACAGGCCTCCAGCGCCAGCATCTCCAGCTGCGCCGGCGCGTGCAGCAGCACCTTGCGGCCGCCGTCGACCCAGCGCTCCTTCCAGTCCAGCAAGGACAGGTAGGAGCGGCGCGGGGCGTGCGGGTTCGCCGCCATCCGGGCCCAGGCCCGCGCGCTCACCGAGACCGCCGAGACCCCGGCCGGACCGCCCATCGCCTTCTGGGCCCCGATCACGCACAGGTCCACGCCCCACGCGTCCGGCAGCACCGGCTCGGCCCCCACCGAGGCGACCGCGTCCAGGTAGAAGAGGGCGCCGTGGGCCCGTACCGCCTCGCCGATCTCCGCGACCGGGTTGGTGTTGCCGGTCGCCGCCTCCGCGTGCACCAGCGAGACGAAGTCGATCTCCGGGTGGGCGGTGAACGCCTCCCGGATCTGCCCGGCCGTCACCGCCGTGTGGAACGGCACGGCGAGATCGATCGCCGTCGCACCGCAGTCCCGCAGCCAGTTCCCGAAGGTCTGCCCGTACGGGCCGGTGATCACGTTCAGCGCGGTCGTCCCCGGCCCGGCCGCCGCCCTGATCGCGCCCTCCAGCGGCAGCAGCGCCTCGCCCTGCATGATCACGACGTCCTGGCGGGTGTCGAGGAGCCGGGCCACCCGGTCCTCGATCGCGGCGAAGCGGGCGGCGGTCAGCGGGGGCAGATCGAGGAAGGGGTGGGTCACGGCGGTGCTCTCCTCAGTCACGGACAGGTGGATCAAGACGAGCGTAACCGGCACCCACTCACCCCTCCGACCGGCGACTTCTTAGGCCGGACGGCCGCTCGGCCATCGGATTGATTTGAGGAACCCAAACATCTCCTTATAATCGGAACCCGCACAACCGGAATCCAAAGCTCCCTCACAGCTTCGCGGGGAGTCCCCACAGACCCACGGGAGGTCTCGTGACCACGCTCCTCGGGCGCCGCCGGGCTCGCACCCTGGCCGCCGTCACCGCCGCGGCCGGGCTGGCCCTCGTGGCCGGCTGCACGTCGAGCGGCAACGGCTCCAGCGCCTCCAGGACGGCCGCCGGCGGCGTCGTCCTCGTCAAGGCCGGGCAGCTCACCACCTGCACCCACCTGCCCTACCCGCCGTTCCAGTCGGAGGTCGACGGCAAGGTGCAGGGCTTCGACGTGTCGATGATCGACCTGGTCGCCAAGAACCTCGGCGTGAAGCAGCAGATCCTCGACACGCCGTTCGAGAACTTCAAGACCGGCGCCTTCCTCAACTCCGGCGAGTGCGACCTGGCCGCGGCCGGCATGACCATCACCGCCGAGCGCAAGAAGAACGTCGACTTCTCCGCCCCGTACTTCGACGCCACCCAGGCACTCCTCGTCGGCAAGAACAGCGGCATCACCTCGCTCGCCGACGCCAAGGCCAAGAAGGTCCAGCTGGGCGCCCAGGCGCAGACCACCGGCGAGGACTACGTCAGGAAGCAGGGCTTCGACCCGGTCTCCTTCGAGTCCTCCGACGCCGTCCTCAACGGCCTGCGCACCGGCCAGGTCAAGGCCGTCGTCATCGACTACCCGGTGGTCCAGGGCTGGCTCAAGGACAA
The DNA here is from genome assembly GCF_053611985.1 of Streptomyces sp. NPDC054770. Lineage (NCBI taxonomy): Bacteria > Bacillati > Actinomycetota > Actinomycetes > Kitasatosporales > Streptomycetaceae > Streptomyces > Streptomyces sp. NPDC054770. The sequence goes on along the minus strand of NZ_JBSHBL010000020.1, from coordinate 25,114 downwards.
GGCCAACGCGAACGCCTTCCAGGTCGCCGGCAACATCAACACCGGTGAGCAGTACGGCTTCACGGTGAAGAAGGGCAACACCAAGCTCCTCGCCGCCGTCAACAAGGCGATCGCCGACGCCAAGGCCGACGGCACGTACAAGAAGCTGTACGAGAAGTGGATCGGTCCCTACGACGCCTCGGCCGCGTCCCCCGCCGCCTCATGACCGTCGGCACGGACACCGGACTCCGGCCTCGCAGGAAAGGCCTGACCAGGACGCAGAAGCGCCGGCTGTCGCGCGGCGCGCAGTACGTCGTCTTCGTGGCCGCCGTGGTCGCCTTCGCCGTCGGCGCGGACTGGGGACGGCTGCAGAACCAGTTCGCCCAGTGGGACATCGCCAGGCAGATGTTCCCGGACGTCATCACGCTGGCGCTGAAGAACACCGTGCTCTACACCCTGTCCGGGTTCGTCGTCGGACTGGCCCTCGGCATGGTGATCGCGCTGATGCGGCTGTCGTCGGTCGGCCCGTACCGCTGGCTGGCCGGGATCTACATCGAGATCTTCCGCGGCCTGCCGGCCCTGCTGATCTTCATCTTCATCGGGGTCGCCGTCCCGCTCGCCTTCCCCGGCACGGAGATCGTCGGCGGCACCTACGGCAAGGTGGCCCTCGCGCTCGGCCTGGTCGCCGCCGCCTACATGGCCGAGACGATCCGCGCGGGCATCCAGGCGGTCCCCAAGGGGCAGCTGGAGGCGGCCCGTTCACTGGGCTTCTCACCCGCCCGCGCGATGGTCTCGATCATCATCCCGCAGGCGTTCCGCATCATCCTCCCGCCGCTGACCAACGAACTGGTCCTGCTCTTCAAGGACTCCTCCCTGGTCCTCTTCCTCGGCGTCACCCTGGAGGAGCGCGAACTGTCCAAGTACGGCCGCGACCTGGCCAGTACGACCGCCAACTCCACGCCGATCCTCGTCGCCGGCCTGTGCTACCTGCTGGTCACGATCCCGCTCGGCTTCCTCGTCCGCCGCATGGAGGCGAAGGCCCGGAAGGCCGTCAAATGAGCCGACCCGAGATCGAGGTGAAGGGCCTGCACAAGTCCTTCGGCGACAACGAGGTGCTGCGCGGCATCGACCTGGAGATCGGCCAGGGCGAGGTCGTCTGCGTCATCGGCCCGTCCGGCTCCGGCAAGTCGACGTTGCTGCGCTGCGTCAACCTCCTTGAGGAACCCACCCAGGGGCAGGTGTTCGTCGGCGGCACCGAGTTGACGGACCCGGACGTCGACATCGACGCCGTGCGCCGCCGGATCGGCATGGTCTTCCAGCAGTTCAACCTGTTCCCGCACCTCACGGTCACCGAGAACCTCACCCTGCCGCAGCGCCGGGTACTCCGGCGGGACAAGGCGCAGGCCGCGCGGGTGGCCGCCGAGAACCTCTCCCGCGTGGGCCTGTCGGAGAAGGCGGACGCCTACCCCGCCGCCCTCTCCGGCGGCCAGCAGCAGCGGGTGGCGATCGCCCGCTCGCTGTCCATGGGCCCCGAGGTGATGCTCTTCGACGAGCCGACGTCGGCCCTCGACCCGGAACTGGTCGGGGACGTCCTGGCGGTGATGCGGATGCTGGCGCAGGAGGGCATGACCATGATGGTGGTCACCCACGAGATGACCTTCGCCCGCGAGGTCGCCGACCGGGTGGTCTTCATGGACGGGGGAGTCGTCGTCGAGGACGGCACACCGGACCAGGTGATCGGCAACCCGACGCACGAACGGACCCGCCACTTCCTCTCCCGGCTCCTGGACCCGGCCATGGCCCAGGTGGAGGAGGACGGTACTCCATAGGAGGCGCCCGCTGGGACGCGCCCCAAAGGGGCGCGGGGAACTGCGCGACCAGCCACATCGAAACCCGCACCCGACGAACTATCGTGCGTGGCATGAGCGATCAAGCGGTGCTGCACGTGAAGGGCCGGGTCCTTGTGGGACCTGACGTAGTCCGCGACGAACTGTGGATCGTGGACGGCCGTGTCTCCTACGACCGTCCGGCCCACGCCCGTGACATCACGACCGTCGAGGGCTGGGCCCTCCCGGGCCTGGTCGACGCCCACTGCCATGTCGGCCTCGGCCCGCAGGGCCCGGTCGACGCGGCGACCGCCGAGAAGCAGGCCCGCACCGACCGCGAGGCCGGCACCCTCCTCATCCGGGACGCCGGCTCGCCCTCCGACACCCGCTGGGTCGACGACCGCGACGACCTCCCGAAGATCATCCGGGCCGGCCGGCACATCGCCCGCACCCGCCGCTACATAAGGAACTTCGCCCACGAGATCGAGCCGGCCGACCTGGTCGCGTACGTCGCCCAGGAGGCCCGGCGCGGCGACGGCTGGGTCAAGCTGGTCGGCGACTGGATCGACCGCGACCTCGGCGACCTGGCCCCCAGCTGGCCCCGCGACGCGGTCGAGGCGGCCATCGCGGAGGCGCACCGGCTCGGCGCCCGGGTCACCGCGCACTGCTTCGCCGAGAACTCGCTCCAGGACCTGGTCGAGGCCGGCATCGACTGCATCGAGCACGCCACGGGACTGACGGAGGACCTGATCCCCCTCTTCGCCGCCCGCGGCGTCGCGATCGTCCCGACCCTCGTCAACATCGCCACCTTCCCGCAGCTCGCGGCGGGCGGCGACACCAAGTTCCCGCGCTGGTCGGCCCATATGCGCCGGCTCCACGAGCGCCGCTACGACACCGTCCGCAGCGCCTACGACGCCGGCATCCCGGTCTACGTCGGCACCGACGCCGGCGGCTCCCTCGCCCACGGCCTGGTCGCGGACGAGGTCGCCGAACTGGTCACCGCCGGGATCCCGCCCCTCGACGCGCTCGCGGCGACCAGCTGGGCGGCCCGCGCCTGGCTCGGCAGGCCCGGCCTGGAGGAGGGCGCACCCGCGGACCTGGTGGTGTACGAGAGCGACCCGCGCGCCGACGTACGCGTCCTCGCGTCCCCCCGGAGAGTGGTGCTGAACGGGCAGATCGTGGAGTAAGGGAACTTCTGTGCCTGCCGACTCGAATAGATTCACGGAAAGTCCACTATTGGGTGAAGTAACGCAGGATCGCCGCCCGTTCACCCACAGTGCGTAATTCTTGGCGGGTCCCGAGCAAGTTTCCTCTGGGGGTCCCACCACCTTGAACAGCGACACATTCCGCATGCCCGCATGCCGTCTCGCGACCTTCGCGACGGCCACCGCCCTGGCCGCCGGTCCTGCGGTCCTGGCCGGCGCGGGCACCGCACACGCGACCACCGACCACGGTCGCGCGAGCGCCGTCGTCCTCCGCACCGGCCTGCATGTCTCCCTCCTCGACAAGACCGTGGACGTCCCGCTCGCGGTCACCCTGAACGAGGTCCGGGCACCGCAGAGCTCCGACCGGACCGCGCTGACCGCCACGCTCGACGGAGTGGACGGCGGCAAGCCGTTCAACGTCCTCGGCGCGGACGTCGCCGCGGCGAAGGCGACGGTCACCGACAGCCGCGCCGAGGCCTCCGTTCACCTCGCCCACGCCCGGCTGCACCTGCCGGGCCTGCCCCTGCTGTCCCTCGTCGAACTCGACACGGTCACCTCCGAGGCCACCTGCGAGACCGGCAGGCCGCCGGAGGCCGACGCCGACGTGGCCGGCGCCGTCACCGTGCTCGGCAAGCGCGTGACGCTGAGCGCGGGCGGCCCCACCGACGTCAAGGTCCCCGGCGTCGGCGAGGTCCGCCTCGACCTGTCCAGGCGCGAGACGACATCGACCTCGGCGGCGGCCAGCGCCCTCGAACTCAAGGTCTCCGTCAACCCGCTGAAGCTCAACGTGGCCGACGTGGAAGGCACGGTGACCCTGGCGAAGGTGACCTGCGAGACACCGCCGGATCCCGCAGCCGACCCGGCCGACCCGGTGTCCGACGTGAAGGTCCAGGGCGCCCCGGCGAAGGAGACGAAGCTGGCGGAGACGGGTGGGAGTTCGATGACGCCGTATGCGGTGGGAGGAGCGCTGGCGCTGGTGGCGGCAGGCGGAGGAGCGGTCGCTGTGGCCCGACGCCGACGCTGACGCTCTGCTTTCAGGGGCGCGGGGCGGTAGTCGATCTGCGGCTACCGCCGCGCGGGCGCGACCAGCCACGACGAGACCCGCACTCGCCCACGGCCCACAGTTCCCCGGCCCCTCCCCTCACGCCCGTATCAACATCAACGCCTGATCCAGCGCCTGCAAGAACCGGTTCACCGTCACCCGGTCCCGCACCGCGATCCGCACCCACTCCTCGTCCAGCCCCGGAAACGTGTCCCCCCGCCGCACGGCGTACCCCAGCACCCGCAGCTGCCGCCGCACGGCCGCCGCCCCCGCCATCCGGACCAGCACGAACGGCCCCTCCGCCGGCCCCGCCACCCGTACCCCCTCCGGCGCGAACTCCTCAAGACCCGCCACCAGATGGGCCCGGTCCGCGGCGACCCGGTGCGCCGCATGCGCCGCCTCCGCCAGCGCGCGCGGCGCCACACACGCCTCGGCCGCCGCCAGCGCCGGCGTGGACACCGGCCACAACGGCTGCGCCCGCGCCAACTCGGCGACGATCTCCGGCGCGGCCAGCACGTAGCCGATCCGCAGCCCGGCCAGCCCCCACGTCTTCGTGAGACTCCGCAGCACCACCAGACCCGGCACATCGGTCCGCCCGGCCAGCGCCTCCCGCTCACCCGGCACCGCGTCCATGAACGCCTCGTCGACGACCAGGGTCCGCCCGGGACGGGCGAGCCGGGCGATCGCCGCCGCCGGATGCAGAACCGACGTCGGGTTGGTCGGATTGCCGATCACCACCAGGTCGGCGTCCTCCGGGACGTCCGCCGGATCCAGCCGGAACCCGTCCGCCTCCCGCAGCAGCACCCGGTCCACGGTGTGCCCGGCGTCCCGCAGCGCCGCCTCCGGCTCGGTGAACTGCGGGTGCACCACCACCGGCCGGCGCACCTTCAGCGCCCGCGCCAGCAGGACGAACGCCTCCGCGGCGCCCGCCGTCAGCAGTACCCGTTCCACCGGCAGCCCGTGCCGTGCCGCGACCGCCGCCCGCGCCGCCCGTCCGTCCGGGTAGGCCGCCAGCCCGCCCAGCGACTCGGCTATCCGCTCCCGCAGCCAGACCGGGGGAGTGCCGGTGCGCACGTTGACCGCGAGGTCGACGAGCGCCGGACCGCCGTCCCGGACCTCGGCGTCACCGTGGTGCCGCAGATCGTGCCCGCCTCCGCCGCCCGGGGATCTGTCGTCTCCGGGGCCGTCGGAACCGTCCTCAGTGCGCATGCGCGTGTCCGCCATGGTGGTGGTGTCCGTGTCCGTGAGGGTGGTGTCCGTCGTCGTCCGGGTGGAAGTGCGGCTGCTGCGGCAGCCCGACCTTGTCCTCGAAGCCGGGCAGCGCGATCCGGTACACGCACGAGTCGCAGTTCATCCGCAGATCACCCTCGACCGCCTCCCGGTACCGCTCCATCACCAGGTCGAGCAGTTCCGGCTCGGGCCCGATGACGTCCGCCGAACGCACCTCGACCTCCGGGTGCGCGGCCGCCCAGCCCTCGGTCTGCTGCCGCACCCGGTCCGGCAGGATCCCGGTGAAGAGAAAGTACGGCAGGACGACGATCCGGCGCGCCCCCAGTTTCAGACACCGGTCGAGCCCGCTCGGCACGTCCGGCGCCGCCAGCGACACGAACGCCGTCTCCACACCGGCGTACCCGCGGCCCTCCCACAGCAGCCGGGCCGCCTTGTGCACCTCGGCGTTGGCGTCCGGGTCCGTCGAACCGCGGCCCACCAGCAGCACCGTCACGTCGGCGCGGTCCTGCGCGGCCCGCGAGGAACCGCCCAGCGCGTCGTCCAGGCGCCGTTCGAGCACCGACAGCAGGGAAGGGTGCGGACCGAGCGGACGGCCGTAGGTGTACGAGATCCCCGGGTGCCGCTCCTTCTCCCGGGCCAGCGCGGCCGGGATGTCGCCCTTGGCGTGCCCGGCGGAGACCAGCATCAGCGGTACCGCGGCGAACCGCCGCACGCCCTGCTCCACCAGCTCGGCGACGGCGTCGCCGAGCGGCGGCGGGGACAGCTCGATGAAGCCGCCCGCGACGGGCAGTTCGGGGTGGCGGCGGCCCAGCTCCCGGACGAAGTCGCGGAACGCCTCGGCCCCGGCGTCGTCCCGGGTGCCGTGGCCGGCGATGAGCAGGGCGGGCGGGGTGGTCACAGCGTCTCCTCGGAAGTGGGGTGGTACAGCAGGGCGTTGAGCGCGGCGGCGGCGACCGCCGAGCCGCCCTTCTCGGACACGTTGCTGACGGCGGGCAGCCCGCTCTCGCGCAACGCGGCCTTGGACTCGACGGCACCGACGAAGCCGACGGGCAGGCCGATGACGAGCGCGGGGGAGGCGTCCAGGGTGAGCAGCTCCTCCAGGGCGGTCGGCGCGTTGCCGATCACCCACAGGGCGCCGGGCCCGACCTGCTCGTAGGCGAGCCGGATCGCGTGCGCCGAACGGGTCAGGCCCGGCCCGGCCTCGGCGTCCTTCAGGCGGCACACGGTCGCCCGGCGGGTGATCCCGGCGGCGACCATCTCGACGTCCACGACGACCGGCGCCCCGGCGTGCAGCGCGGCGTGCGCCTTCGCCAGGTCGCCCTCGTCGGTCACCAGGTCGGTCGCGTACTCCAGGTCGGCGGCGGAGTGGACGACCCGCTCCACCACCGCCCGGGTCAGCGGCGGGAAGTGCGAGGTGTCCAGGCGGGCGCGCAGCCGCCGGTAGGACTCCTGCTCGATGGGATGGACGACGCGGTTCACTTGCCCTCCTCCGGAGCGCTCTCCTGCCAGCGGTAGCCGCGCGGGGTGACCATGCGTCCGGCGATGTTCCGGGTCGCGGTGTTGCCCACGGTCACGACCGTCATCATGTCGACCCACGCCGGGTCCAGTGCGCCGAGGGTGGTCAGCCGGCTCGACTCGTCGGGGCGCGAGGCGTTGCGTACGACACCGACGGGCGTCGTCGGCTCGCGGTGCTCGGCGAGGATCGCGAGCGCCTTGGGCAGCTGCCAGTCGCGGCCCCGGGAGCGCGGGTTGTAGAACGTCACGACGATGTCCGCCGCGGCCGCCGCGCGCACCCGGCGCTCGATGACCTCCCACGGCGTGTGCAGGTCGGACAGGCTGATCGAGACATGGTCGTGGCCGAGCGGCGCGCCCAGGATCGCCCCGGCCGCGAGTGCCGCGGTGACGCCCGGCACGCCGATCACGTCGATGTCGTCGGAGGCCTCGGCGAGCGCGGGGGAGGCCATCGCGTACACGCCGGCGTCCCCGCTGCCGATCAGCGCGACGGCGTGCCCGGCGCGCGCCTCGGCGACCGCGGTACGTGCCCGCGCCTCCTCGGCGCCGAGCCCCGACTCCAGGATCCGGGTGCCGGGCCGGAGCAGGTCACGGATCTGGTCGACGTACTGGTCGAGGCCCACGAGCACGGAAGCACGGCGGAGTTCGGCCCTGGCGCGCGGGGTGAGCAGGTCCCGGGCACCGGGGCCGAGCCCGACGACCGCGAGACGGCCGCGCGCGGGGCGTCGTACGACGGCGCAGGTGGCCATGGCGGGCCGGCCGTCCGCCCGCTCCGACTTCCGCTTGGGGACGAGGAGTTCGCCGCCCCCCACGAGAGCCGCCGCCTCGGCGACGGAGGGGGTGCCGACGGCGGCCAGCGGAGCGTCCGAGGGGTTGGGGACCCGGACCTTGGCCAGTTCCTCGGCGGAGTGCGTCACCAGCGGAACCCCGAGCCGTGCGGCCGCCGCGACGATCCCGGGCTCCTCGGCCTTGGCGTCCACGGTGGCGAGTTCGGTGATGCTGCGAGGCGACAGCCCCGCGTCCCGGACGGCCGTGTCGATGAGGCCGAGCACCTCCTCGACGGGGGCGCCCTTGGAGGCACCGATGCCGACGACCAGGGACGGCGGCCGCAACAGCACCTCGTTCTCGCCCGGTTCGACCGCGCGGTCGGTCAGCCGGGCGGAGAAGGCGCCCTTCTCCGCCAGCGGCAGCGGCGGCAGCGGCCACATCAACTCCGCGTGCAGCGCCACCGGTTCGCCGTCCAGCAGGGCCCGCGACACGGCGGCCACCGAGCCCTCGACCGGGAAGCCGAGGGTGTCGAGTCCGGGCAGCCCGACCGCGTCGGTCGCGGTGGTCACCACCGGCTGCGCGGCCAGCAACTCGCCGACCTCCACCGCGAGTTCGTTGGCGCCGCCGCCGTGGCCGCCGACCAGTGACACGGCGAACCGGCCGCCCTCGTCGACGCACACCACACCCGGGTCGGTCGCCTTCTCGCCCAGCAGCGGGGCGATCAGCCGCACCACCGCACCCGTGGCCAGAAAACACACCAGCTGCTCGCACTCCGCGAACGCGGACCGTACCGCGTCCTTGACGGGACCGTCGTACACCCGCGTGCGGTCCGGCCACGCCGCGGCCAGCCGGTCACGCGCCGCCGCCCCCGCCGCGGTGGCGGAAATCAGGCCGATCACAGAGCAACTCCTTCTTCGGACAAGGGGGTTCGCGTCCCCCAGAGCAGGAACACGGGATTGGTCGCGGCCAGCCGGGTCACCTCACCCGGCAGCGGCGCGAGGCGGGAGGACTGCAGCAGCACCCCGTCGCAGGAGAACCCGGCGCCGGTGAGCGCCGCGCGGGCCGCCGGTACCCGGTCCAGGGCGGCCATCGCGACCACCACCGTCCGCCGGGCGCGGCGGGCGCAGGCGGTGACGACGGCGGGGAGCTCGGCCCCGCCCCCGCCGATGAACACGGCGTCGGGGTCGGGGAGTGCGGCCAGGGCATCCGGTGCTATGTCACACACCACATCCACGTACACGCCGTGCGCCCGCGCGTTGGCCGCGATCCGCGCCGCCCCGTCCGCCGTCTTCTCCACGGCGACCGCGGCGGCTCCGAGCCGTGCGCACTCCACGGCCACCGACCCGGACCCCGCGCCGACGTCCCAGACCAGGTCGCCGAGCCGGGGACCGAGCCGGGCCAGGGCCAGCGCCCGCACCTCGAACTTGGTGATCATCGAGTCGCGGTGCGTGAACTCGCTCTCGGCCAGGGCCCATCCGGCGGGACCGGCCGGTGCGCCGGCGACCGTCCGGACACCGCCGAGCGCACGTGTCCCGTCCAGGCACAGCACCACGCTGACGTCGGTTCCCCAGTCGCGGGCGGCGGCCTCGGCGGGCGTGACCCGCTCCACCCGCTCCCGCTCCGGGTCGCCGAGCGCGCTCGCCACGACGAGGACCCGGTCCTCGGGCACCGCCGCCGCCAGCTCCGCCGGACCCGCTCCCGGCCCGGTCAGCACCGCCACCTTCGGATGCGCCCGGCACACGTTGACCGCCGTACGCGGCTCCCGCCCGTGCGCGCTCACCACCACCGCGTCGTCCCAGGGCAGCCCGATCCGCGCGAAGGCCGCGGCGACCGAGGAGACCCCGGGGCGTACGTCCAGCCGCTCCGACCCGAACCGTTCCGCGAGCACCCGCACGATCCCGAAGAACCCGGGATCCCCCGAGGCCAGCACGGCCACCGGCCGGTCCTTGCCGATGTACTCCCCGATGGTGTCGAGGGCGGGCGCCAGCGGCCCGAGGACGACCCGCTCGGCCCCCTCCGGCAGCCGTACGGCATCCAGATGCCGCCGCCCGCCGACGACCAGCTCGGCGCCGGCGAGCGCCTCCGGCGTCGGGGACGCTCCCGTCCCCGTACCGACCACCGTGATCATGTACTGGCCCCCCGCTCGCGCAGCGCCCGCCGGGCCTCGGGGTCGGCCTTGCGGAAGCCGTGGAAGTGGCCGGGGTGGTAGAGGTGCGAGCGGGTGCCGTGGGCGGCCAGGGCCGGGCCGACCAGGAAGAGGGTGTGCTTCCAGAGCTTGTGCTCCTTGACCGTCTCCTCCAGCGTCTCGATCGTGCACCGCACGACCAGCTCCTCCGGCCAGGTCGCCTGATAGGCGACGACGACCGGGGTGGAGGTCGGGTAGCCGCCCTCCAGCAGCTCGCGCACCAGCTGCCCGCTGCGCGCGGCCGAGAGGAAGATCGCCATGGTCGTCCCGTGCCGCGCGAACTCGCGCACTTCCTCCCCCGGCGGCATCGGCGTCTTGCCGCCGCCGAGCCGGGTGAGCACGACGGACTGCGCCACCTCGGGAATGGTCAGCTCGCGCTGGGCGATCGCGGCGACGGCCGAGAAGGAGGAGACGCCCGGCACGATCTCGACCTCGATGCCGAGCCCGGCGCACCGGTCGACCTGCTCCTGGGTACCGCCCCAGAGGGCCGGATCCCCGGAGTGGATCCGGGCCACCCGCAGCCCCTCCGTACGGGCCCGCTCGTACACGGCGACGACGTCTTCGAGGGACATCGTCGCGGAGTCGAGAACCTCCGCGTCCTCGCGCGCGTGCTGGAGGACCTCCGCCTGGACCAGGCTCGCGGCCCAGATCACGACGTCGGCCTCGGCGATCGCACGCGCGGCCCGGAACGTCAGCAGATCGGCGGCGCCGGGGCCGGCACCGACGAAGGTCACCTTGCCGGCGGGAGCGCCGGCTGCGGCAGCGGCATCGGCCATGGAAATTCGGTCCTCTCTGGACAAAGGGTGTTACGGGAGCTTCAGGATGTGCGCTGAGGCGGGTCGATCGGATAGCAAGGGCACATGGCGGTCTTCGTCGCGCTCGGCGCGTTCCTGATGACGCTGGCCGGCGGCTGGACGGCACAGCGTGTGACCGACCGTCGTCACCTGGTCCTGGGCCTGGCCGGCGGTCTGATGCTCGGGGTGGTCGGCCTCGACCTGTTGCCGGAGGCGCTGCGCGCGGCCGGCCGCGCGGTCTTCGGCGTGCCGGCCGCCCTGCTGCTCTTCGTGGCCGGCTTCCTGCTGGCCCATCTGGTCGAACGCACCCTGGCCCTGCGCCAGGCCGCGCACGGCGGCGAGGAGCACGGCCACCGGGCGCCCGAGGTGGGCCTGACGGCGGCCGGGGCGATGGTCGGCCACAGCGCGATGGACGGCGTGGCGATCGGCGCGGCCTTCCAGGTGGGCGGCGGCATGGGCGCGGCGGTCGCGCTCGCGGTCATCGCGCACGACTTCGCGGACGGCTTCAACACGTTCACGATCACGAGCCTGTACGGCAACGCGCGCCGCCGGGCGATAGCGATGCTGATCGCCGACGCCTGCGCACCGGTCCTCGGGGCCCTGTCCACGGTCTTCTTCACCATCCCGGAGGCCCTGCTCGGCGGCTATCTCGGCCTCTTCGGCGGCGTCCTGCTCTACCTGGCCGCCGCCGAGATCCTCCCCGAGGCGCACCACGAGCACCCGGCCCGCTCGACGCTGCTGTGCACGGTGGCGGGCGCGGCGTTCATCTGGCTGGTGGTGGGCGTTTCCAGCTGACGCCCGGCCGCTCACAGTTTCCCGCCTCTGCCGCCGTCCCGGCGCGGGGGCGCGATGAGCGTGGACAGGTACGGCAGCGGGGAGCCGTCCAGCTCGGCGGCGGGCCGGATCGACTCCTCCGCCAGCCCCAGCGCCGACCCCCACACGGCATCGTCGACTCGCCCGGTCTCCCGCAGCGCCGCCACGACCGCCCCGGCCTGCCGTCCGAACTTGTACGCCACGACCGTCCCCGGTCCGCTCAGCGCCTCCTTGAGTACCTCGGCGCCGGCCGTCACCGGCACCAGCGTCAGCGGCTCGGTCCCCTCGGTGAGCACGGCCCCGGAGCGGGCGGCGAGGTCCTGCATGGCGGTGATCCCGGGCACGGTCTCCACGGCCACCCCCGGCACCAGCCCGGCGATGGTCTGCGCGAGATACGTGAACGTCGAATAGACATTCGGATCCCCGATGGTGGCGAAGGCGACCGTGCCGTGCCCGCGCAGCAGCTCGGCCACCCTGGCCCCCGCCGCGTCCCAGGCGGCCTCCCGTCGACCCCGGTCACTGCGCTCGTTCAGCGCGAAGACGACCCGTACGACCTTCTCCTCGCCGACGTAGTGCAGCACGGTGGCCTCGGCCCGCCCCCGCTCACCGCTGTCCATGACGGGCACCACGACGACATCGGCGGCGCGCAGAGCGTTGACCCCCTTGACGGTCACCAGCTCCGGGTCACCGGGCCCCACTCCGACTCCGATCAACCTGCTGCTGCTCATGACGTCCGGCACCTCTCCACGAACCTTCGGGCCACACCGGGCTCGGACGCCCAGTGCGTGTGCAGATAACTGGCGTGCACACCCCGCTGTACAAAACCTTCGACCCGCGGCCGGGGCGTACGCACACCCCACGCGGGAGCCGCCCCGGCCCCCGGCTCCACCACGGTGCGGTGGAACTCGTGCCCCCGCATCCGCGTACCGGCGACGGCCAGCACACTGTCGCTCACGGCGACGGCATCCCGGTACCCCAGCGTGAGCCGCTCCGACATCCGCGCCCGCACGTCCAGCACCCCGCACATGGGCAGCCCGTCCAGCTCCCGGCCCAGATACAGCAGCCCGGCACACTCGGCGGCGACCGGAGCACCGCGCTCCGCGAGCGCGGCGACGTCCTTCCGCAGCGCCTCGTTGGCCGCCAACTCACCCCCGTACACCTCGGGAAACCCGCCCCCGATGACCAACCCGCGCGTCCCCTCGGGCAGTCGCTCGTCCCGAAGCGGATCGAACACGACAACCTCGGCCCCGGCAGCGGCAAGCAACTCGGCGTGCTCGGCATAGGAGAACGTGAAGGCAGCCCCACCGGCAACAGCGACGCGCACCGGACGGGGGCCGACCGGCACCCGCTCCGGCCCGTCCGGCGTCCGAGGACGAGAGCCGGTCCGCACCCCCTCCAGCCCGTCCGGCGTTTGAGGACGAGGCCCTTCGGGCCGAAGCGGGGATCCGGGGGCGGCAGCCCCCGAAGCCGGGGCCGAAGGGGCGGCAGCCCCTGGTGATGGGACGGGTAGGGGCGGCGGGGGCGAGAAAACCAGCGCCTCAGCCGCATCCCACGCCGCCCCCGGCACCGCACCCGCACCCCGCGCCAACCCCAGCAGCCCCTCCAGGTCACACCCGTCGGAGACCTGCGCGGCCATCGCCGCCACCGCCCCCACCGCCTCCCCCCGCCGCTCCGCCACCGGCACCAACCCCAGATGCCGCGACGGCGTGTCCACCCGAGCCACCCGCCGCAGCACCCCGAACACCGGCACCCCCGCCGAATCCAGCGCCTCGCGCAGCAACTCCTCGTGCCGGTCCGACCCCACCTTGTTCAGGATCACGCCCCCGACCCGCACCTCCGGATCCCACGACGCGAACCCGTGCACCAGCGCCGCCACCGACCGCGACTGCGACGACGCGTCCACGACCAGCACCACCGGCGCCCGCAGCAACTTCGCCACATGGGCCGTGGACGCCAGTTCCCCTTCCCCCGCGGCCCCGTCGTACAGCCCCATCACGCCCTCCACGACGGCGAGGTCACAGCCCCGCGCCCCGTGCGCGAACAGCGGACCGATCAGCTCCGGCCCGCACAGGTACGCGTCGAGGTTCCGCCCCACCCGCCCGGTGGCGAGCGCGTGGTACCCGGGGTCGATGTAGTCCGGCCCGACCTTGTGCGGGGACACGGCGAGCCCCCGCGCGGCGAACGCGGCCATCAACCCCGTGGCAACGGTGGTCTTGCCGCTGCCGGACGACGGCGCGGCAATGACCAGCCGGGGCACGGACGGGGACATCACCACTCGATGCCCCTCTGCCCCTTCTGCCCCGCGTCCATCGGGTGCTTGACCTTGGACATGTCGGTGACGAGGTCGGCGAGGTCGACGAGCTTCCCGGGCGCGTTCCGCCCGGTGATCACGACATGCTGGGTCCCGGGCCGGTTCCGCAGCACGTCGACGACCTCGTCCGTGTCGACCCATCCCCAGTGCATCGGGTACGCGAACTCGTCCAGCACGTACAGCCGGTACGTCTCGGCCGCCAGATCCCGCTTGACCTGCTCCCAGCCCTCCCGGGCCTTCTCCTCGTTGTCCATCTGCGCGTCGCGCTGGACCCAGGACCAGCCCTCGCCCATCTTGTGCCAGTCGACGGAGCCGCCCTCGCCGGAGGCGCCCAGCACCCGCAGCGCGTTCTCCTCGCCGACCTTCCACTTCGCCGACTTGACGAACTGGAACACCCCGATGGGCCACCCCTGGTTCCAGGCCCGCAGGGCCAGCCCGAAGGCGGCGGTGGACTTGCCCTTGCCCACGCCCGTGTGCACGACCACCAGCGGACGGTTACGGCGCTGACGAGTCGTCAGCCCGTCGTCCGGTACGACACTCGGCTGTCCCTGCGGCATTACGCGGCCCTCCTCGAACGACCCTGAACGTCCTTCACCAGCCCGGCGATCGAGTCCGCCCGCAGTTCGTCGAGCGTCACCGCGGTACCGCCCAGCTCACCCGCGAGCTGCCCGGCGAGCCCCAGCCGCACCGGCCCCGACTCGCAGTCCACGACCACGGAAGCCACCCCGTCGGCCACGAACAGCCGGGCCGCCCGCCCGGCCAGCGCGACCGGCTCCGGCCCGCCCGTGGCCCGCCCGTCCGTCACCACGACCATCAGCGCCCGCCGCGCCGGATCCCGCAACCGCTCCACCCGCAGCACGTCGTGCGCCCTGAGCAGCCCGGCCGCGAGCGGCGTACGACCGCCGGTCGGCAGTGACTCCAGCCGGGACGCGGCCGCGTCCACCGACGAGGTCGGCGGCAGCGCGACCTCCGCGCCAGCCCCCCTGAACGTCACCAACCCCACCTTGTCCCGCCGCTGATACGCGTCGAGGAGCAGCGACAGGACGGCGCCCTTGACGGCACTCATCCGCTGCCGGGCCGCCATCGACCCGGACGCGTCGACCACGAACAGCACGAGGTTTCCCTCGCGTCCCTCCCGGGTCGCCTGCCGCAGATCGTCCCGCCGGAGCACGAGCCCCGGCCCGGAGCGCCCGCGCGCCCGCTGGTGCGGGGCGGCGGCCTGCACGGTCGCCGCCAGGTGCAGCTTGGTCAGGGCACCGCGCGGCCGGCGCGCACCCGTGGTCCGCCCGTGCTCGGTGCGGGCCCGGGACCGCCGTCCGGCGGCGCCCTCCCCGATCCCCGGCACGCTCAGGACCTTGGTGCGGAAGGGCTCGGACGCCCGTGCCGGAGCCTGCTCGCCCGCACCGGCGCCGGAGGACTGCGGTTCGCCGTCCTCCCCGCCCTCGGGCCGCGCACCGGTCTCTCCGCCCTGCGGGCCGCCGTCCTCGGGTGCCGGCCCGCCGCCTCCGCCGGGGCCGTCCGGATCGGGGTCCTCGTCGTCCTCGCCGGAGAACTCCTCCAGCGTCTGGTCCAGCTTGTCCTCGTCGAGTCCGGGGGCGTCGAAGGGATTACGGCGCCTGCGGTGCGGCAGCGCGAGCAGCGCGGCCTGCCGTACGTCCTCGGCCAGCACCTCGGTCCGTCCGGCCCACGCGGCCAGCGCGGTCGCCGTCCGGGCCATCACGATGTCGGCGCGCATCCCGTCGACCTCGAAGGCCGCACAGGTCGCCGCGATCTGCCGCAGCGCCCCGTCGCCCAGCCGCACCGACGGCAGCAACTCCCGTGCCGCCATGATGCGTTGCCGGACAGCGGCCTCCTCCCCGGCCCAACGCGCTGCGAAGCCCGCCGGATCGTCGTCGTACGCGAGCCGCCGCCGTACGACCTCCACCCGCTGGTCGGGCTCGCGAGAGGCGGCCACCTCGACGGTGAGGCCGAACCGGTCGAGCAACTGCGGCCGCAGTTCGCCCTCTTCCGGGTTCATCGTGCCGACGAGCAGGAAACGCGCCGCGTGCCGGACCGACACCCCCTCGCGCTCCACGTACGACGCGCCCATCGCGGCCGCGTCAAGGAGCAGGTCGACCAGGTGGTCGTGGAGGAGGTTGACCTCGTCGACGTAGAGGATGCCCCGGTGCGCGTCGGCCAGCAGACCCGGCTCGAAGGCCTTCACGCCCTCCGCCAGGGCGCGTTCGATGTCCAGCGCGCCGACCAGCCGGTCCTCGGAGGCGCCGACCGGCAGTTCGACCATCCGCGCCGGGCGGGACTCGAAGGCACCGGGCGGGTTGTGCGGGCCGTCCGGGCAGGCCGGGTCCGGGGCGGCCGGGTCGCAGGAGAAACGGCAGCCGGCGACGACGTCCACGGTCGGCAGCAGCGCCGACAGGGCACGTACGGCGGTGCTCTTCGCCGTGCCCTTCTCGCCGCGCACCAGCACCCCGCCGACCGCCGGCGAGACGGCGTTCAGCAGCAGCGCGAGCCGCAGGTCGTCCTGGCCGACGACGGCCGTGAACGGGAACGGAGTACTCACTGGTCGTCGCCCTCCGAGTTGCCTTCCAAGTCGCCCTCCAGCTCCAGGTACGTGGCCCGCAGCCGCTCCAGGGTGTCCGCGTCCGGCTCGGCCCACAGGCCCCGGTCGGCGGCCTCCAGGAGCCGTTCGGTGATACCGCGCAGCGCCCACGGGTTGGACTTCTTCATGAAGTCCCGGTTCTCCGCGTCGAAGACGTACTCCGCGCTGAGCTTCTCGTACATCCAGTCGTCGACCACGCCCGCGGTGGCGTCGTAGCCGAAGAGGTAGTCGACGGTCGCCGCCATCTCGAAGGCGCCCTTGTAGCCGTGCCGGCGCATGGCCGCCATCCAGCGGGGGTTCACCACCCGGGCCCGGAAGACGCGGTGCGTCTCCTCGCCGAGCGTGCGGGTCCTCACCTGGTCGGGGGTGGCCGAATCACCCACGTACGCCTCGGGGTTGGTGCCGGTCAGATGGCGCACCATGGCGACCATGCCGCCGTGGTACTGGAAGTAGTCGTCGGCGTCCACGAGGTCGTGCTCGCGGGTGTCCACGTTCTTCGCGGCCACGGCGATCCGCTTGAACGCGGTCTCCATGTCCCCGCGCGCCGCCCGCCCGTCGAGCCCGCGCCCGTAGGCGTAGCCGCCCCACACCGCGTACACCTCGGCGAGGTCGGCGTCCGAGCGCCAGTTGCGGGCGTCGATCAGCGGCAGCAGCCCGGCACCGTAGGCCCCCGGCTTGGAGCCGAAGACACGGGCCGTCGCGCGCCGCCGGTCGCCGTGCTCGGCGGTGTCCTCGTCGGCGTGCGCCTTGACGTAGTTCTGCGAGGCGGGCTCGGCCAGCTCGGCCACCGCTCGCACCGCGTCGTCGATCAGCCCGACCACGTGCGGGAACGCGTCCCGGAAGAAGCCGGAGATCCGGACCGTGACGTCGATGCGCGGCCGGCCCAGCTCGGCCAGTGGGACCACCTCGAAGCCGGTGACGCGCCGCGACGCGTCGTCCCAGACCGGACGGCAGCCCAGCAGCGCCAGGATCTCGGCGATGTCGTCGCCCTGGGTGCGCATCGCGGAGGTGCCCCACACCGTCAGGCCCACGGACTTCGGGTACGCGCCGGTGTCCTGGAGGTAGCGCTGCACCAGCGAGTCCGCGAGGGACTGGCCGACCTCCCAACTCAGCCGGGACGGAATGGCCTTGGGGTCGACCGAGTAGAAGTTCCGGCCGGTGGGCAGGACGTTGACCAGGCCGCGGGTGGGGGAACCGGACGGGCCGGCCGGGACGTAACCGCCGTCCAGGGCCTTGAGGATGTGCCCGATCTCGTCCGTGGTCCGCGCCAGCCGGGGCACGACTTCGGTGCACGCGAACTCCAGCACGGCGACCGCGTCCGGGAGTTCGGTGCCGCCGAGGACCTCCCGTACCAGCGCGGGGCTCTCGGCGGCCGCCCAGTTCCGCTGCTCCATGCCCTCCGCGACCCGGCGGCACAGCTGCTCCAGCAGGTCGATCGCGTCGGCCGCCGTACGCGACGGACCCTCGACGAGATCCGTCAGCTCCACCGGCACCTTCACCGGCGCACCGGGCTCGGCCAGCAACTCCTTCTCCACCAGCCCGAAGTGGGCCGCGAAGCAGGCCCTGAGCCCCGGCAGCGCGTTGGCCTGCCCGCCCCACACCTGCGAGGCGCGCAACACCGCGAGCACCAGGTTCACCCGCGGCTCGCCGACCGGACCGCCGCCGAGAATGTGCAGGCCGTCGCGGATCTGCACGTCCTTGATCTCGCACAGATAGCCGTCGATGTGCATGACGAACGAGTCGAAGTCGTCCTCCTCCGGCTGCTCGTCCACGTGCAGGTCGTGGTGGAGCTCGGCCGCCTTCACCAGCGTCCAGATCTGGGCGCGGACGGCAGGCGCCTTCGTCGGGTCGAGATCCGACACCAGCGCGTACTCGTCGAGCAGCTGCTCCAGCTTGGCCAGGTCGCCGTAGGTGTCGGCACGGGCCATCGGCGGCACCAGGTGGTCGACGACCGTGGCGTGCCCGCGCCGCTTGGCCTGGGTGCCCTCGCCGGGGTCGTTCACGATGAAGGGGTAGATCAGCGGCAGTTCGCCGAGCACGGCGTCCGGCGCGCACCCGCTGCCGAGGCCGAGCCCCTTGCCGGGCAGCCACTCCATGGTGCCGTGCTTGCCCATGTGGACGACGGCGTCCGCGCCGAACGAGTTGTCCAGCCACCGGTACGCCGCCATGTAGTGGTGCGACGGCGGCATGTCGGGGTCGTGGTAGATCGCGATCGGGTTCTCGCCGAAGCCGCGCGGCGGCTGGATCATGACGACGACGTTCCCGAACTGCAGGGACGCCAGCACGATGTCCTCGCCGTCGACGTACAGCGAGCCCGGCGGCTCGCCCCACGCCTCGGTCATCGCGTCCCTGAGCTCCGGGTCGAGCTTCTCGAACCACGCCCGGTAGTCCGCGAGCGGCACCCGCGCGGGCGCGGCGGCCAGCTGCTCCTCGGTGAGCCATTCGACGTCGTGGCCACCGGCGTTGATGAGCCGGTGGATCAACTCGTCGCCCTCGGAGGGGTATTCGCCGACCCCGTACCCGGCGTCCCGCAGCGCGTCCAGTACCCGCACCGCCGAGGCGGGGGTGTCGAGCCCCACCGCGTTGCCGACCCGGGAGTGCTTGGTCGGGTACGCGGTGAAGACCAGCGCGATCTTCTTCTCCGCGTTCGGCTTGTGCCGCAGCCGTGCGTGCCGTACGGCGATGCCGGCGACGCGTCCGGCCCGCTCGGGGTCGGCGACGTACACCGGGACGTCGTCCGGTCCCTGCTCCTTGAAGGAGAACGGGACCGTGATCAGCCGTCCGTCGAACTCCGGGATCGCGACCTGCATCGCCGCGTCCATGGGGGAGAGGGCGGCGTCGGACTCGGCCCAGGCCTGCCGGGAGGAGGTCAGGCAGAGGCCCTGCAGCACCGGCACGTCGAGGTCGGCGAGCGCCCCGATGTCCCAGGCCTCCTCGTCGCCGCCGGCCGAGGCCTGCGAGGCGTGCGTGCCGCCGGCCGCCAGGACGGTCGCCACCAGCGCGTCGGCCCCGGCGAGGATCTCGTACAGCCCGGCGTCCGCCCCGCGCAGCGAACCGCAGTACACCGGAAGGGCGTTGGCGCCGTGTGCCTCGATCGCGTCGCACAGGGTGTCCACGAAGCCGGTGTTGCCGCTCAGTTCATGGGCCCGGTAGAAGAGCACCCCGACGGTCGGCCGGCCGCTCTCCCGGGTCCGGGTGCCGTGCACGCCGTACTCGGGCATCTTCTGCGGTTCGACGAACCCCTCGCCGGTCAGCAGGACCGTGTCGGACAGGAACCGGGCCAGCTCGGTGAGGTTGGCCGGGCCGCCCTCGACGAGGTACCTGAGCGCCTCGGCGACCACACCCGCGGGCACCGACGACTCGGCCATCAGCTCGGCGTCCGGCACCGTCTCGCCGCCGAGCAGCACGGTCGGGATCCCGGCGGCCTTCAGCGCGGCGAGCCCGTCCTCCCAGGCCCGCTTGCCGCCGAGCAGCCGTACGACGGCGATGTCCGCGCCCGCGACGAGCGCGGGCAGCTCCGTCGTGACGTCGACGCGCGTCGGATTGCCGATCCGGTAGTCGGCACCGGAGGCGGCCCGGGCCGCCAGCAGATCGGTGTCTGCGGTCGACAACAACAACACAGTGCTCATGCGGGCGCTCCCGGTGGAATGAAAGGCAGTCCTTGCGGCGCGCCCGACTCGATGAGCCGCCAGAGCGCGTCCGTGTCCGCGTGCTGTTCGATCAGGTCGCCGAGCCGGTCGAGCTGCTCCTCGCGCAGCGCGGCGAACGAGGTGTCGGGGGCCGGCACGAACCGGCGGCCCGCGGCGGCCGCCACCTCGCGCAGGAAGGCCCGGCGGAAACCGTCCGACTCCAGGGAGCCGTGCCAGTGCGTGCCCCAGGTCTGCCCGACCCGGCAGCCGTCCAGGAAGGGCTCCCCGCCGGTCACCTCACCGACCCCGTGATGGATCTCGTACCCCTCGACGTGCTCGCCGAGGGCTTCGCCCACCGGCCGGGTGAGGGTCTTCTCCCGGGCGAACCGGACGCGCACGGGCAGCACCCCGAGCCCGTCGACGGCCCCCTTGCGGCTCTCGACCTCGTCCTCGATGTGCTCGCCGAGGATCTGGAAGCCACCGCAGATGCCGAGCACCGGCCGTCCCTCGGCGGCCCGGCGCCGCAGCGCCTCGGCCAGCCCCCGCTCCCGCAGCCACTCCAGGGCCCGGACCGTCCCCCGGGTCCCCGGGATCACCACGAGATCGGCGTCGGCGAGTTCCTCCGGCCGGTCCACGAACCGCACCACGACGCCCGGTTCGGCGGCCAGCGCGTCCACGTCCGTGAAGTTGGACATCAGCGGGATCGCGCAGACGGCGACCCGCAGCACGTCCTCCCCGACGGGCGGGGCCGTGTTCGACTCGCGGACGGTTCCCCGCAGGGAGACCCGCAGCCCGTCCTCCTCGTCGATCCCGAGCCCGTGCCGGAAGGGGAGGACGCCGTAGGTGTGCCGCCCGGTGAGCCCGTGCAGCATGTCCAGCCCGGGTTCGAGCAGCGAGACGTCCCCCCGGAACTTGTTGACGAGGAACCCGGCGACATGCGCCTGGTCCTCCGGCGACAGCAGCGCCACCGTCCCGAAGAAGGAGGCGAAGACACCTCCGCGGTCGATGTCCCCGACGACGAGCACGGGCAGCCCGGCGTTCCGGGCGATCCCCATGTTCACGATGTCGGTCCGCCGCAGGTTGATCTCCGCCGGACTGCCGGCCCCCTCACAGATCACCGCGTCATACGTGCCCCGCAACTCGGCGAGACAGTCGAGCACGGTCCCGAGCAGCCGCTGCTGCCGCCCGCCGTGATAGCCACGCGCGCTCAGCTCACCGACCGGCCTGCCGAGCAGCACGACCTGACTGCTCTGCTCCCCGCCGGGCTTGAGCAGCACCGGGTTCATGAGCGCGGTCGGCTCCACCCGGCAGGCCTGCGCCTGCATGGCCTGCGCCCGCCCGATCTCGGCACCTTCGCGCGTGACGAAGGAGTTGAGCGACATGTTCTGCGCCTTGAACGGCGCGACTTTCACACCCTGCCGCACCAGCCACCGACAGATACCGGCGGTCACGACACTCTTCCCGGCATCGGAGGTGGTACCGGCCACGAGGAGGCCGCCGTTGTTCATGAGGAACCCCCCTGACGTCGTGAAAGCGCCCCCCGCAGCAGCGCCCCCGCCGCACTCACGCCCAACGCCAGCCACCCCACCCGCCGCGACAACCGCACCGCCCGCTCGATGTCCCCGACTTCCACAGCCCGCCCCTCCCCGTTCAGCACCGGCCGATGCTCGACCCGCCCGCCGTACGACAGCGTCCCCCCGAGCCGTACCCCCAACGCCCCCGCGAACGACGCCTCCACGGGCCCGGCGTTGGGACTCGGGTGCTTCGCGGCGTCGGCCCGCCAGGCCCGTACCGCTCCCTCGGTGCCGCCTCCGGCCACGGCGGCCAGCACGGCGGTGAGCCGCGCCCCCGGCCACCCGGCCACGTCGTCCAGCCGCGCGGAGGCCCACCCGAACCGCCGGTACCGGGCCGACCTGTGCCCCACCATCGCGTCCAGGGTGTTGACGGCCCGGAACCCCACCAGCCCCGGCACGCCACCCACGGCCCCCCACACCAGAGCGCCCACGACCGCGTCGCTCGTGTTCTCGGCGACGGACTCCACGACCGCCCGGGCGATCCCGTCGGCGTCCAGGGCCTGCGGATCCCGTCCGCACAGGTGCGGCAGCCGGGCACGGGCCGCCTCGATATCGCCCGCCTCCAGGGCCCGCCCGATGACGCGGGCCTCGCGGGCGAGCGAAGTGCCCCCGACGACGGCCCAGGTGGCAGCGGTGGTGAGCGCGACGGACGCGGCGGCGGACGGTCGTACGGCCCGCTGGGCCACGGCACCCAGCGCCACGGCGCCACCGGCACACACGGCGGTGTGCAGCGCGCCCCACCCGCGGTGGTCCCGCCACAGCACCCGTTCCACGGCCCCGGCCGCCCGCCCGAACACGGCGACCGGATGCCCCCGGCGCGGATCGCCGAGCAGCAGATCACCGAGAAGGCCGGCGGCGGCACCGTACGCGAAGACGCGATCGGCACCCATCGGCTCAGCCGGCCGCGGGGTCGGGGACGGTCCGGTTACTGCACCTCGGTCGGCAGCCGCGCATGGCGATATGTCCTCACTCAGGGTGTCCGCGCCCTGGTTCGACGAGACCGGCGGTGAGAGTTCCTGGCTCCCGGGGACTTGCTACCCCGGTGACAGTGGCGGGACCGCGCCGGATTCACACCGGCTTCCTCCCTTGCCGCCGTACATGGCTCCGGAAGTCCACCACGGCCTTGGAAGACCCGTCAACTTGCCGTTGACCTGCGGAGCTGTGGTGTGCTGAGGTCCACATCACTGATGCGCCGTCAGGCGGCCGAATAGGCGGTTTCTGGGCTCTTTCCCGGCCAGGAACCTGGGAACACTTGAGGGGAACAGGCGTGCGTGTACGCGTCGACCGGCGGTCTCGGACCGTCGGCTGGATGACGGTGTCCATGACCGTGTGGTTGCCAGCGGAGCTGGAGGAGGTGGGCGTGGTCGGCAGGGAGCTGTCGGGGCGGGCGTGGCGCAGGAGCAGCCATTCGAGCGGCGGAGGCGAGTGCGTGGAAGTAGCCCCGGGAAGTGACCGCGTGCGGGTCCGCGACTCGAAGTGGCGTCAAGACGCTGTGCTCGTCTTTCGTCACGCGGCGTGGTGTGGTTTTCTGACGGAGCTTGTGGACCCGGAGACGCGCGGCGGCTGAGTCACCGCGCGGGGGGACGGGAGGTACACGCATGGGAGACCGAGCCAAGGAATCCGCCGCTGCGCGGCTGGGTGATCGCGGTGTCCGCGGGGCGTGGCCGACGGCGGCCCTTCCGCTGGCGATCTACTGCTCGGTGGTGGGATTCCTCGCCGTCGGAGTGGGTGCGTTGGCGGCACTGCTGGTGCCGGATGGCGCGGCCCGCGGCCTGGTGTGGCTGGTGGTGACGGTCCTGGTGGCCGTGGGCGCCGGCCTGTGGTGGGGGCTGACCCCCGTCACTGAGCGGCTCCAGGTTCTGAACCGCCTTCTGGTGGCCGGTCAGATACGGCAGCGGCACCGCTGACGGGAGCGGCCGGGGCATCGGCGGAACGCCTGCTCAGCGTCCTGCCGAGCCCCGCACCCAGCGCCGTGAGGATCGCCGCGCTGACGGCGCCGACGACCGCCGTACTCAGGGGCGTCATGGAGCCGAGCGGGATGCTGGGTGCGACCCGCGCGGCGACAGTGATGCTGAGCAGCAGGACACTGCCGCACGCCGTGCCCAGCAGGAGCCGAGCCGACAGAAGCCGGATCTCTCCGGCCACTCTGGCGTTCTCCACCTGGATGAGCGCCTCCGCCCACTCCGGCCGTTGCATGGCGTAGGCCTTCAGGGCGGTGTCGTCGAGAGGGCGCGCACCGTTGTCCGAGGCGTTGGAGGCGGTGGTCGGCGGATCGCCGGACGCACCCGCCTCGGCCGACCCACGCAACCGACCCCACCAGGCCCGTATTCCGAAGACGGCCATCGGCCCTCCCCCGTCTCACGCCGGGCCGTAGCAGCCCGGATTCAGCCGTTGTCCAGACTCTCCCTGACCGTGTCGAGCAGCTCGATCATCCGGTCGCCTTCGTACGCGATGGCGCTGATCTCTTCGAAGCACTCCTGGTAACGGGCCGAGAGGCTCAGGTCGTCACGGCTGGACAGACCGCCCGCAGGACCCTCCAGGTAGAGCAGATCGTCGTCGTCCTTGAATCCCAACAGGATGAAAGGTGTGCTGACACTGAAATGCGCGCCGGCGGAGAACGGCAGCACCCGGACCGTCGTCCGGGGGTGGTCCACCAGCGTTTTGATGTGGTCCAGCTGCCGTCGCATCACCGCGGGACCGCCGACCTCCCGTCGCAGTGCCGCTTCGTCCAGTACGACGTCCACCTCGGGGCCGTGGTCGCCGTCGAAGAACCGCTCCTGACGGGTGATGCGCAGATCCACCTGCGGACGCACATTTGCTTCCTGCGCCGTGGCGGACTGCAGTGCTGTGGCGTAGTCCGCCGTCTGGAACAGACCGGGGAGGATGACGGGGTTGTACATGCGGATCGTGTCCGCCGCCCCCTCGTAGCCCAGGTACAGCGCGTATGCGGGGGACACCACCTCGCTGTACTGAGCCCACCACGACAGCCCTTTTGAGCCACGGGCGGCCTCCTCCAGCTCCGCCACCAGCTCCGGCTCCGTGACCTCGTACAACTGGAGCAGCGCCCGGAGGTCGGTGACGCCGAGGCTGACCGTTCCCGCCTCGATCCGGATGAGTTTGGACAGTGACCATTCCAGACGTTTCACGGCGTCCCGCTGCGTCAGCCCGGCCTGTTCCCGGGCTTTGCGCAGCTCGATTCGCAGCCTGCGGCGATTCAGGCTCGGATCGATGTCTCTGGCCATGGTGCTCCCTGCCACATGTCGTCGCTGACTTGTCAGGCCGCCACCGTCGAACTGTAACTACCCATTAGAGTAGGTTAGTTAGACCGCAGCGGCCAGCGCTGGTCAGTATGACATGTGTCTTTTCAGGTGAGGTCGCAATGCGAGCCTGAATGAGGATAAAACCCCCGAAAGTGCCGCACGTGTACGCGGGGGAGTGTTAGGAAAGTGGTCCGTGTGACGCGGCAATGACGGTGGGATCTCCGGCCGTGGTCCGCATTCAGCGAAAAATTTCCACGCGAATCCTGTGACTCCGGACGCAGTAGGCGTCATGCGCCCCTGCCGCCACCCGTGTGGTCGATCGCGGCGGGTTGACGCCGGCCGAGTGTGCCCGCGAGCACCGTCAAAGGTCTGCGCCGCGGTCCCGTCGGC
>NZ_JBSHBL010000019.1:0-145050 GCF_053611985.1 Streptomyces sp. NPDC054770 | reverse complement strand
CCGGCCGGGTGCGTGACCCGGAGCGGAACGTGCCTCGTGCCACCGTCTACGGCACGCTCGTCTGCGCCGTCATCTACATCCTGGGCACCCTGGCCGTCTTCGGCACCGTCTCGCACGCCGAACTGGGTTCCTCCACTGCGCCGTTCACCGACGCCGCCAACAACATCTTCGGCGGCACCTGGGCCGGGAACGCCGTCGCCGTCGCCGCGATCGTCTCCGGCATCGGCGCGCTCAACGGCTGGACCATGCTGTGCGCGGAGATGCCGTACGCCGCCGCCCGCGACGGCCTCTTCCCCGACGCCTTCGCCAAGCTCCGCGGGCAGAACGGCGTGCCGGCCTTCGGCATCATCGCCTCCACCGTCCTGGCCTCGCTGATCACCGTGTTCAGCTACACCCGCTTCGAGGACGTCTTCACCAAGATCGTGCTGCTGAGTGTGCTCACCGCGGTGATCCCGTACCTGTTCTCCGCCGCCGCCCAGCTGTACTGGCTGCTGGTTCGCGGGCGCGAGAGCCTCAGCCCGCGTCGACTGGCCCGGGACGTGACCGTCGCCGCCGTCGCGATGGCCTTCTCCTACTGGTCGATCCAGGGCAGCGGCTACCAAACCGTCTACTATGGCCTGTTCGTGCTGCTGCTGGGCCTGCCGGTCTACGTCTGGCTGAAGCGGAGCCAGGGCACCTACGGCGAAGCGAACGCGGCGATCCCCGCCGCCCGCACTCCGCGCGAAGAGCGAGCCCCCGAGACAGCGGCACCGGCACCGGCCAAGCGGATCTCCCGCGGACTGGGCACCAACCGAGTCGGCGGCCCACGTAAGCGGAACGCCCACCGCCACCAGGACTGACCGCCGTCACCTGGACTGACAGCCCCCCGTCCAGGCCCGCCCCCCACCCCACGCCAGAGGAATCAAGGCCATGAACACGTTTCACGTCGACTCCGAGGTCGGCCGCCTTCGCCAGGTGATCCTGCACCGCCCCGGCCTCGAACTCGCCCGCCTCACCCCGCGCAACGTCGACGCCCTGCTCTTCGACGACATCCTGTGGGCCAAGCGGGCCCGCGAGGAACACGACGCCTTCGCCCAGGTGCTGCGCGACCACGGCGCCCGCGTCCACTACTTCGCCGATCTGCTCGCCCAGACCCTCAACACCCCCGAGGCCCGAGACTGGCTCCTGGACCGGGTCGTCACCCCGGCCGGCGTCGGCCCCGCCCTCGTCGACCCCGTGCGTGAACTCTGCGCTGAGCTCGACGGGGAGACGCTCGCCGGCTACCTGATCGGCGGCATCCTCAAGAGCGACCTGCCGCTCGCGCCCCCGCACAGCCTGGTCTGGAACGCGCTCGACGCGGACGACTTCGCGCTCGCGCCGCTGCCGAACCACCTCTTCCCGCGCGACAACTCCTGCTGGATCTACGACCGTCTCTCGGTCAACCCGATGGCCAAGCAGGCCCGGCGGCGCGAGAGCCTGCACGCCGAGGCCATCTACCGCTTCCATCCGCTGTTCGCCGGCACAGCGCTGCTGGACGGTGTGGCGGGCACTCTGGAGGGCGGTGACGTCCACGTCCTCGGCAACGGCGCTGTCATGGTCGGCATGGGGGAGCGCACCACCGCGCAGGCGGTGGAGAACCTGGCCGCCCGGCTGTTCGCCGACGGCACCGCGAACCGGCTTATCGCCGTCCAACTGCCCGCCACCCGCGCCTTCATGCACCTCGACACGGTGCTGACCATGGTCGACCGCGACGCCTTCACGATCTACCCGGGACTTGCCGACTCGCTGCGCTCCTGGACGCTGCTGCCCAGCGACACCCGCGAGACCGGCTTCGACGTCACCGCCGACTCCGACCTGGCGACCGCGCTCGCCGAGGCCCTCGACCTCGACAAGGTCCGCATGCTCTCCGCCCCGCAGGACATCCGGGGCGCCGAGCGCGAGCAGTGGGACGACGGAAGCAACTTCCTCGCCGTCGCGCCCGGCGTGGTCGTCGGCTACGAGCGCAACGTCACCACCAACACCTACCTGCGCAAGCAGGGCATCGAGATCGTCACCATCGCCGGTGCCGAACTCGGCCGCGGGCGCGGCGGACCGCGCTGCATGAGCTGCCCGATCCAGCGCGACCCGGCCAACTGACAGGACATCACCATGACCGTCGACCTGCGAGGCCGCTCCTACCTGAGCGAACTCGACTTCACCGCCGCCGAGATCCACCACCTCCTCACCCTCGCCGCCCACCTCAAGGCCGAGAAGCGCACCCGCACCGAGCGGCCGCGGCTCACCGGCCGGAACCTCGCGCTGATCTTCGAGAAGACCTCCACCCGCACCCGCTGCGCCTTCGAGGTCGCCGCCGCCGACCAGGGCGCCCGCACCACCTATCTCGGCCCCGGTGACACCCACATCGGCGGCAAGGAGTCCATCGCCGACACCGCCCGCGTGCTCGGCCGCATGTTCGACGCCATCGAGTACCGGGGCAGCGCCCAGTCGATCGTCACCGAACTCGCCGCCCGCTCCGGCGTCCCCGTCTACAACGGCCTCACCGACACCGCCCACCCCACCCAGAGCCTGTGCGACGTCCTGACCATGCACGAGCACAGCGCCAAGCCACTGCAGGACATCGCCTACTGCTACCTCGGCGACGCCCGCAACAACATGGGCAACTCGCTGCTGTCCATGGGCGCCCTGCTCGGCATGGACGTCCGCATCGCCGCCCCCCGCGCGCTGTGGCCGGACAGCGCCCTGGTCACCCGGTGCCGGGCGCTCGCCGAGCGCAGCGGCGCCCGCATCGCCCTCACCGAGGACGTCGAGACCGCCGTACGCGGTGCCGACTTCCTGCACACCGACGTCTGGGTGTCGATGGGCGAGCCCGCCGGCACCTGGCGGGAGCGCATCGAACTGCTCCTGCCCTACCAGGTCAACGACAAGACGCTGGCCGCCACCGGCAACCCGGACGTCAAGTTCATGCACTGCCTGCCGGCCCTGCACGACCGCAGCACCCACCTGGGCCGGGACCTCTACGACGCCCACGGCCTGGACGGCCTGGAGGTCACCGACGAGGTCTTCTCGTCCCCGGCGTCGATCGTCTTCGACCAGGCGGAGAACCGGCTGCACACCATCAAGGCCGTGCTCGTCGCCACCCTGGAGGACTGACCCATGCGTATCGTCGTCGCCCTCGGAGGCAACGCCCTGCTGCGCCGGGGCGACCGCCCCGACGCGGCCGTCCAGCAGGAGAACGTCGACCGGGTGGTCACCGCCCTGGCCGCCCTCGCCCACGACCACGAACTGGTCATCACCCACGGCAACGGTCCGCAGATCGGTCTGCTCGCCATGGAGAGCGCGACCGACCCGGCGCTGACCGTCCCCTACCCGCTCGACATGCTGGGCGCCGAGACCCAGGGCATGATCGGCGCCCTGCTGGCCCGAGCCCTGCACAACGCCCTGCCCGGCCGCCGCATCGCCACCCTGGTCACCCACACGCTGGTCCGGGCGGACGATCCGGCCTTCGCGCGGCCCACCAAGTTCGTCGGCCAGGTCTACGGCCAGGACGTCGCCAAGGCCCTCGCACGCCGCCGCGGCTGGCGCATGGGGCTGGACGGCAGGGGCTGGCGCCGCGTCGTGCCCTCCCCGGTCCCGCAGGGCATCGTCGAGACCGAGACCCTGCACGAACTCCTCAACGGCGGCACGCTGGTGATCTGCGCCGGCGGCGGAGGCATCCCCGTCACCGCCGACCGGGACTCCGGGGCCCTCACCGGCGTGGAGGCGGTCGTCGACAAGGACCTCACGGCCGCCCTGCTCGCCGAGGAGCTCAAGGCCGACTTCCTGCTCATCCTCACCGACGTGCCCTGCGTGTACTCGGGCTACGGCACCCCGGACCAGCGCCCGGTGCTCGACGCCACCCCGGACGAGCTGCGCGGCGCCGGCTTCCCCGAGGGCTCCATGGGGCCCAAGGCGGAGGCGGCCGCCCGCTTCGTGGAGCGGACCGGGGGACTGGCCGCCATCGGCGCCCTGGACGCGGCGTACGAGATCGTCCACGCCCGCTCGGGCACGCTCGTCCGCCCTGACCTCGACGGCGGGTGACCGGCCGAGCAGGGCCGTCTGGCCCCGGTCCGGGGGACCGGGCGGCACTCCCGGCGAGCGCGGTGAGCGAGAAGCATTCCAGGTGAGAGATCGGGAGAGGACTGACGATGACCGCAACCATGACAGCCGGCAAGCGCACGACAGACGCCTGGCGTGGCTTCGCAGGGACGCGCTGGCGCGAGCGGATCGATGTCCGCGACTTCATCCAGGCCACCTACACGCCGTACGAGGGCGGCCCGGAGTTCCTGAGCGGACCCACCGACCGGACCCGTGCGGTCTGGGCGAAGGTCAGCGCGCTGTTCCCGCAGGAGCGCCGCCGGGGCATCCTCGACGTGGACACCGCCACCCCGTCCACGATCACCTCGCACGCGCCCGGCTACGTCGACCGCGACCGGGAACTGATCGTCGGCCTTCAGACGGACGCCCCGCTCAAGCGCGCGATCATGCCGAACGGCGGGTTGCGGATGGTGGAGAACGGGCTGCGTGCGTACGGCTACGAGGCCGACCCGTTCGTGACCCGGGTCTTCGGCACCTACCGCAAGACCCACAACGACGGCGTCTTCGACGCGTACACGCCCGAGATGCGTGCCGCCCGCAAGGCCGGTGTCATCACCGGGCTGCCCGACGCCTACGGCCGTGGCCGGATCATCGGCGACTACCGGCGCGTGGCGCTCTATGGCACGGACCGGCTGGTCGAGGCCAAGAAGGTCGAGCGGGCCAAGCTCGACGCCTGCGGGTCCGGCACCGAGGTGATCCGTGACCGGGAGGAACTCGCGGAGCAGATCCGGGCGTTGGGCGAGCTGGCACGGATGGCGGCGACGTACGGCTGTGACGTCTCCCGGCCCGCCGCCACCGCCCACGAGGCCGTGCAGTGGCTCTACCTCGGCTACCTGGCCGCCGTGAAGGAGCAGAACGGCGCCGCGATGTCGCTCGGCCGCACCTCCACCTTCCTCGACGTCTACCTCCAGCGGGACCTGGCGGACGGCGTCCTCGACGAGACGCGCGCCCAGGAACTGATCGACGACTTCGTGATCAAGCTGCGGATCGTCCGGTTCCTGCGCACCCCCGAGTACGACGCCCTGTTCTCCGGCGACCCGACCTGGGTGACGGAGTCCATCGGCGGCATGGGGGCCGACGGCCGCACCCTGGTCACCCGCACCTCCTTCCGGTTCCTGCAGACCCTGTACAACCTCGGCCCTGCCCCCGAACCCAACCTGACCGTGCTGTGGTCGCCCCGACTGCCCGCCGGTTTCAAGGAGTTCTGCGCCCGGGTGTCGATCGACACCAGCGCCGTCCAGTACGAGTCCGACGAACTGCTGCGCCCGCGCACCGGCGACGACACCGCGATCGCCTGCTGCGTGTCGGCGATGCAGGTCGGCCGGCAGATGCAGTTCTTCGGCGCCCGGGTCAACCTCGCCAAGGCCCTGCTGTACGCGGTCAACGGCGGCCGCGACGAGATGACCGGCGAACAGATCGCGCCCTCGGCGCCCCCGCTGACGGGGGAGTACCTCGACTACGAGGAACTGTCGGCGGCCTACGACCACGTCCTGGACTGGCTGGCGCGGACGTACGTCAACGCGCTCAACGTCATCCACTACATGCACGACAAGTACGCCTACGAACGCGTCGAGATGGCCCTGCACGACTACCCCGTGCACCGCTTCATGGCGTGCGGCATCGCCGGCCTCTCGGTCGCCGCCGACAGCCTGTCCGCCGTCAAGCACGCCCGGGTGAAGGTGTTCCGGGACGCCACCGGACTCGCCGTCGACTTCCAGACCGAGGGCGACTTCCCGGCGTACGGCAACAACGACGACCGCGCCGACAGCATCGCCGTCGGCCTGGTGGAGTCCTTCATGGCGAAGGTGCGCCAGTACCCCACCTATCGCAACGCCGAACACACCCAGTCGGTCCTCACCATCACCTCGAACGTCGTCTACGGCAAGCACACCGGCAACACCCCCGACGGCCGCCAGGCCGGACAGCCCTTCGCCCCCGGCGCCAACCCGATGAACGGCCGCGACCGCCACGGCGTCGCCGCCTCGGCCCTCTCGGTGGCCAAGCTGCCGTACGAACAGGCCCGCGACGGCATCTCCCTGACCACGACCATCACGCCCGAGGGCCTGGGCCACAACCCGGCCGAACGCGCGGGCCACCTGGTGGGCATCCTCGACGCCTACACGGCGGCCGGCGGCTTCCACATGAACGTGAACGTCCTCGACCGGGCCACCCTGGAGGACGCGATGGAACATCCGGAGAAGTACCCGGACCTGACCATCCGGGTCTCCGGATACGCCGTCAACTTCGTCCGCCTGACGCGCGAGCAGCAGCTGGACGTGATCAGCCGCACCTTCCACGGATCACTGTGAGCACGATGACGGCGACCGGCCGGATCCACTCCTGGGACCTGTCCACCGGCGTGGACGGTCCCGGCACCCGGTTCGTCCTCTTCGTCTCCGGCTGCCCGCTGCGCTGCCTGTACTGCGCCAACCCGGACACCTGGCACATGCGCGACGGCAAGGAGACGACCGTCGACGAGGTGATGGCGGAGATCGAGAGGTACCGCGCCTTCATCACCACGGCCGGCGGCGGGGTCACCCTCACGGGCGGCGAACCGCTCCTCCAGCCCGCCTTCACCGGCGAGATCCTGCGCCGCTGCAAGGAGGCCGGCCTGCACACCGCCCTCGACACCTCCGGCTTCCTCGGCGCCCGCGCCACCGACGAACTCCTCTCCCACACCGACCTGGTCCTCCTGGACATCAAGTCCTTCGATGTCCCCACCTATCGCGCCCTCACCGGCGGTGAGCTCGCCCCCACCCTGAACTTCGCGACCCGTCTCGACCGCCTCGGCGTCCCGATGTGGATCCGGTATGTCCTGGTCCCCGGCTGGACCGACGACCTGCCACGCGTGGACGCCCTGGCCCGTTTCGTCGCGGGCCTAGGCACTGCCGAGCGGGTCGACGTACTGCCCTTCCACAAACTCGGCGCCGCCAAGTACGACGCCCTCGGGATCCCCTTCCCACTGCGCGACAACCCGGTCCCCGACTCCGACCTGACCGAGAAGGTCCGTGCCCGCTTCCGGGAGCACGGCGTGGCGGCCTACTGATCGCCGGTCCCAACAGGACTTGAGGGCAGGGCCGTTCAGCCCCATGGCGACAGACCTTCGGCATCGGGCGGTGTCCGGTGTCCGGCACGAGAGTAAGTGACGTCAGAAAACACCCCGACCGCCCCGAAGGGAATCACGACCATGGCCGTGCACGAGCACCCGCACCGGACTTCCGGCTTCCACCTGCCGTCGTTCCGCGGGAACCGGAACGCCTCCGCATCCGAGTCGGCCGTGTCGGCACCCACCGACACGCACACCGCGCGGGCCTTCGCCTTCGCCTCCCTGCGCCTGCTCACCGGGTTCGTCTTCCTGTGGGCGTTCCTCGACAAGACCTTCGGCTTCGGCTACGCCACACCGTCCGGCAAGGGCTGGATCGACGGCGGCTCGCCCACCAAGGGCTTCCTCGGCTCCGTCGCCGCGGGGCCCATGGAGTCCACCTTCCACTCGTGGGCCGGCGACACCTGGGCCGACTGGCTGTTCATGCTCGGCCTGCTCGGTATCGGCCTCGCTCTGGTCGCGGGGGTCGCGCTGCGGCTCGCCGCCGTCGCGGGCACCGTGATGATGGCGCTGATGTGGATCGCCGAGTGGCCGCCCGCCAAGCACCTCTCCGACGGCTCGCTGAGCATGTCCACCAACCCCTTCGTCGATTACCACGTCATCTACGCCCTGGCCCTGATCGTCCTGGCCGCCGCTGCTGCCGGCGACGCTCTGGGCCTCGGTCGGCTCTGGGCCAGGCTGCCGGTCGTCCGCGACCACGGCTGGCTGCGCTGACCGACCGGACGCGGTGGGCCGCTCCCGGCCCACCGCGTTGTGCCGCACAGGGGACGGCCGGACCCGATTGGGGACCAGTGGCCCCTGCCCGAAGAGACCCCCGAAGACGACGCTGGAATCGCGTCCCCCGCCCCAGGAGGCAGAGATCATGCCCGGAACCATCACGATCGGCTTGGACGGATCGCCGGAGAGCCGGGCCGCCGCGGAGTGGGCAGCCCGTGAGGCGAAGCTGCGCGGCCTGGCCCTGAAGATCGTCCATGTCTGGGAACCGGTCCCCGAGCCGATGGCGCAGGCGCCGCTGGTCGGGGCCGAGACCCAGCAGCACTGGACCGAACGAATACCGCGCGAAGCCGCCGACGGGCTCCGCCGGCGCCACCCCGGCGTCGAGGTGACCGTCGAGCAACTGTCGGGCACGCCGGGTGACGTGCTCGCCGAGGCGGCGAAGGACGCCGAACTGCTCGTTCTCGGCTCGCGCGGCCTGGGCGGCATCGGTGGCTTCCTGGTCGGCTCAGCCGGCCTGAGCGCCGTGGCCCACACCGGGCGACCCGTGGTCCTGGTCAGGGCCGGGGAGCAGGCCGTCGACGAGCACGAGACGGACCCGGCGGGAGTCCCCTCTGCCACGGCACCCTTCAGGCCCGTCGTCCTGGGCCTGGACACCGACCACCCTGACGAAACGCTGATCGAATTCGCATTCGAGGCCGCAAAGCTCCGCGCCACTTCCCTGCGCGTCGTGCACGGCTGGTTCCCGCCGCCGTACTACGCATACGGGATGCCCGTGAATCCGCCCCTGCACGAAGCGCTCTCCCTGAGCGAGCAGGACGCGCTCGCCGAGGTGCTGCGCCCCTGGCGGCGGAAGTACCCGGACGTCGAGGTCGGGGAGGAGTCCAGCTACGGCAGCGCCGCCGTGCTCCTCGTCGACGCGGCACAGACGGCGTCCCTCGTGGTCGTCGGCCGGCGCATCCGGCGCAATCCCCTCGGCACTCACATCGGCCACGTCACGCACGCCGTGCTGCACCACTCCACCGCCCCCGTCGCCGTCGTTCCCCACGACTGACCCACACCGAGACTCCGAGGAGGAACCACCATGAAGGCAGCGGTCGTACGAGCCTTCGGCGAGCCCCTGGTCATCGAGGAGCGCCCCGACCCCGAGCCCGGCCCCGGACAGATCCGGATCCGTGTCGAGGCCTCCGGGCTGTGCCACACCGACATCCACGCCGCGCACGGCGACTGGCCCGTCAAGCCGAATCCGCCGTTCGTCCCCGGACACGAGGGCGTCGGACTCGTCGAGAAGCTCGGCGAGGGCGTCACCCACCTGGCCGTCGGGCAGCGGGTCGCCGTGCCGTGGCTGGGCAAGGCCTGCGGGCGGTGCGAGCACTGTCTGTCCGGCTGGGAGACCCTGTGCGAGCAGCAGGTCAACACCGGCTACGGGTGCGACGGCGGGTACGCCGAGAAGATGCTCGCCTGGGCCGACTTCGCCCAGGCCGTGCCCGACGGCGTCAGCGCCGTCGACGCAGCCCCGCTGACCTGCGCCGGCGTGACGACGTACAAGGCGCTCAAGGTCGCCGAGGTCCGGCCCACCCAGCTCGTCGCGATCTCCGGGATCGGCGGGCTCGGCCACCTCGCCGTGCAGTACGCGAAGATCGCCGGCGCTACGGTGGCGGCCATCGACGTCACCGACGAGAAGCTCGAACTCGCCACCGCGCTCGGCGCCGACCTCGTCATCGACGCCCGCAAGGACGACGTCGGCGAGGTCCTCAAGCGGCACGGCGGCGCGCACGCTGCGATCGCGCTCGCCGTGAACGACGCCGCCTTCGAGGCCGTCAACTCAGGCCTGCGGCGTGGCGGCAAGCTGGTGATGGTGGCGCTCCCCGCGCACGGCACGGTCCGCGTCCCGATCTTCGACACCGTCCTGAACGGCACGAGCGTGATCGGTTCCATCGTCGGCACTCGCCAGGACCTCGCCGAGGTCTTCCAGCTGCACGCGGCCGGACAGACCCAGGTGATCTGCGAGACCCGACCCCTGACCTCCGTGAACGAGTCCATCGACGAGGTGCTGCGCGGCGAGGTCAAGGCCCGGATCGTCTTCGACATGAGCGCGGGGCGGTGACGACGATGGACCTCCCCCTCATCGTCGGCGTCGACGGCTCCGAGCCCAGCCTGCGGGCCGTCGACTGGGCGGCCGACGAGGCCGCCCTGCGCGGGGCACCGCTGCGGCTGGTGTACGCCTCTCTCTGGGAGCGGTACGAGGGTTCCTCACTGGCCAAGGACCTGGGCAAGCCGTCGGAGCAGGTCATGGCCGAGGACATCGTCCGGACCGCCGCACAACGGGCCCACCTGCGCCAGACCGATGTCAAGATCTCCACCGAGGTGCTGCCCGAGGAACCCGCGTACGCGCTGGTGCACGAGAGCCGCAGCGCCTCCGCGCTGGTGCTCGGCACCCGCGGGCGCAGTGGATTCGTCGACATGCTGCTCGGCTCGGTCAGCCTGGCCGTCGCCGCCCACGCGGCCTGCCCGGTGATTGTGCTGCGCGGCAGTCACGACAACCAGGTCCGCGCAGAAGACCACGGCCGCGTCGTCCTGGGCGTCGGCGAGCACGGGACGGATTCCGCCGCCCTGCGCTTCGCCGTCCAGGAGGCGAGGCTGCGTGGCGCGACCCTGGACGCCGTACGGGCCTGGCGGTGCCCCGCCTACGAGACCACCGACCACCCCCTGCTCGCCGGTGAACCTGCGCGGCTGCACGAACAGCATGCCGCCGAGGTCCTCGCGGACGCGTTGAAGGACGCACCTGCCGATGTGAAGGTGCGTTCGCGTACGGTCGAGGGTCCGGCCCGCCGACTGCTCCTGGCCGCCTCCCACGAGGCCGACCTGCTGGTGGTGGGCGCCCGGCGCAACCCGGAGCACCTCGGACTCCAACTCGGGCGCGTCGCACACGCGGTGCTGCACCACTCCGCCTGCCCGGTGGCCGTCGTACCCGAACAGGCGTGAGCGCGATGGCCGGTTGCTCAGCGACCGGCCGCCTTCTCGCCGACCGTGCCGCTTGGGCCACCCGCTGAACTCTTCGGCCGCCAAGGCCCCTTGGCGGCCTTCACAAAGACGACTTCCGGAGTGTCATCCATGTCCACGGTCGAACACCAGGACGCCACCGTACTTTCCGACGACGAACTGCGCGCCCTGGACGCCCACTGGCGTGCCGCCAACTACCTCGCGGCGGGCCAGATCTACCTGATGTCCAACCCGCTGCTCACAGAGCCGCTGCAGCCTGAGCACATCAAGCCGAGGCTGCTCGGCCACTGGGGCACCGCGCCCGGCCTGAACCTCGTGTACACCCACCTCAACCGGGTGATCAAGGCCCGCGGCCTGGACGCGCTGTGCGTGTGGGGGCCGGGCCACGGGGGTCCGTCCGTGCTGGCCAACTCGTGGCTGGAGGGCAGCTACAGCGAGACCTACCCGGACGTGTCGCGCGACGGGGAGGGGATGGGCCGGCTCTTCAGGCAGTTCTCCTTCCCCGGTGGTGTGCCGAGCCATGTGGCCCCGGAGACGCCCGGCTCGATCCACGAGGGCGGCGAGCTCGGCTACTCCCTCGCGCACGCCTACGGCGCCGCCTTCGACAACCCGGACCTGCTGGTCGCCTGCGTGATCGGCGACGGCGAGGCGGAGACCGGGCCGCTGGCCGCCTCCTGGCACTCCAACAAGTTCCTCGACCCGGTCAACGACGGCGCCGTGCTGCCGATCCTGCACCTCAACGGCTACAAGATCGCCAACCCGACCGTGCTGGCCCGCCTGCCCGAGGCCGAACTCGACTCACTGCTGCGCGGCTACGGCCACGACCCGATCCATGTCACGGGCGACGACCCGCACGAGGTCCACCGCGCCATGGCCGCCGCGCTGGACGACGCGCTGGACCGGATCGCCGTCATGCAGCGCACGGCACGCGAGGACGGGGTCGCCGAGCGCGTGCACTGGCCCGTCATCGTGCTGCGTACGCCGAAGGGCTGGACGGGTCCGGCCGAGGTGGACGGCGTCCCCGTCGAAGGCACCTGGCGGGCCCACCAGGTGCCGTTGGCCGGCGTCCGGGAGAACCCCGAGCACCTGCGGCAGCTGGAGGCCTGGCTGCGCTCCTACCGGCCCGAGGAACTCTTCGGCCCGGACGGACGCCCCGTTGCCGACGTCCTGGGCCTGATTCCCGAGGGCCCCCGCAGGCTCGGCGCCTCGCCGTACGCCAACGGCGGTCTGCTCGTCCGGGACCTGCCCATCGCCGACCTCGACGACTTCGCCGTCCCCGTCGACAAGCCGGGCAGCACCCTGCACGAGCCCACCCGGGTCCTCGGCGACCTCCTCGCCCAGGTCATGAAGGACACCGGCAAGCGAAGGGACTTCCGGCTGGTCGGGCCCGACGAGACCGCCTCCAACCGGCTCCAGGCCGTCTTCGACGTCAGCGGCAAGGCCTGGCAGGCTCAGTACCTCCCGGTGGACGAACACCTGGACCGGCACGGCCGGGTGATGGAGATCCTCTCCGAACACACTTGCCAGGGCTGGCTGGAAGGCTATCTCCTCACCGGCCGGCACGGGCTGTTCTCCTGCTACGAGGCGTTCGTGCACATCGTCGACTCGATGGTCAACCAGCACGTCAAATGGCTGAAGACATCGCGGGAGCTGCCGTGGCGCGCCCCGATCGCTTCGCTCAACTACCTGCTGACCTCACACGTGTGGCGGCAGGACCACAACGGCTTCTCGCACCAGGACCCCGGTTTCGTCGACCACGTCCTCAACAAGAGCCCGGAGGTCGTCCGCGTCTACCTGCCGCCGGACGCCAACACCCTGCTCTCGGTGGCGGACCACGCGCTGCGCAGCCGCGACTACGTCAATGTCATCGTGGCCGGCAAACAGCCCTGCTTCGACTGGCTGTCGATGGACCAGGCCCGCGTGCACTGCGCGCGCGGCGCCGGGATCTGGGAGTGGGCCGGCACCGAGAACGGCACCCGCGAGCCCGACGTCGTCCTCGCCTGCGCCGGTGACGTGCCCACCCAGGAGATCCTCGCCGCCGCCCAGTTGCTGCGCCGCCACCTCCCGGAACTCGCCGTCCGCGTGGTCAACGTGGTCGACATGACCCGGCTGCTGCCGCGCGAGGAACACCCGCACGGCATGACCGACTTCGAGTACGACGGCCTGTTCACCGCCGACAAACCGGTGATCTTCGCCTACCACGGCTACCCCTGGCTGATCCACCGCCTCGCCTACCGCCGCACCGGCCACCGGAACCTGCACGTGCGCGGCTACAAGGAGTCGGGGACCACCACCACGCCGTTCGACATGGTGGTCCGCAACGACCTGGACCGCTACCGGCTGGTCATGGACGTCATCGACCGCGTCCCCGGCCTCGCGGTGCGCGCCGCCGCCGTGCGTCAGCAGATGGCCGATGCCCGTACCCGCCACCAGGCCTGGATCCGCGAGCACGGCACCGACCTGCCCGAGGTCGCCGACTGGACCTGGAACGCCTGAGCACCACCAACCCTGTAAGGAGTTCACCGCCATGACCGTACGTGTCGGCATCAACGGCTTCGGCCGCATCGGCCGTACCTACCTGCGCGCAGCCCTGGACCGTGCCGAGGCGGGCACGCAGGACGTCGAGGTGGTCGCGATCAACGACGTCACCTCCCCCGCCACCCTCGCCCATCTGCTGGAGTACGACTCGACGTTCGGGCACATCGGACGCGACGTCCTGCACGACGACAGCTCCATCACGGTGGACGGCCGGCGCATCGCCGTCAGCGCGGAGCGGGACCCGGCCGCCCTGCACTGGTCGGACTACGGCGCCGGGATCGTCGTCGAGTCCACCGGCCGCTTCCGCGACCGGGACTCCGCAGCCCTGCACCTGAAGGCGGGCGCCCACACCGTGCTGCTGTCGGCGCCGGGGAAGGACGTCGACGCCACCATCGTGATGGGCGTCAACGACGCCTCCTACGACCGGCATCAGGACCGGATCGTCTCCGCCGCGTCCTGCACCACCAACTGTGTCGCCCCGATGGTGAAGGTCCTCGACGACGCCTTCGGTATCGAGCGCGGCGTGATGACCACGATCCACGGCTACACCAACGACCAGTCCCTGCTCGACGGCCCGCACAAGGACCTGCGGCGGGCTCGCTCGGCGGCCCTGAGTATCATCCCGACCAGCACGGGTGCCGCCCGCGCGGTGGGGCTGGTGGTGCCGGAGCTGGCCGGGGCGCTGGACGGGATCGCGGTTCGGGTACCGGTGGAGGACGGTTCGCTCACCGACCTGTCGGTGGTGCTCAGCCGGGAGGCGAGCGTGGACGAGATCAACGCCGTGTTCGAGGCGGCCGCCGAGGGACCGCTCAACGGCATCCTGCGGGTGTCGAAGGCCCCGATCGTCTCCCGTGACGTCATCGGTGACCCCTCCTCCTGCGTCTTCGACCCGGCCCTGACCCAGGCCAACGGCACCCTGGCCAAGATCTTCGGCTGGTACGACAACGAGTGGGGCTACACCAACCGGCTCCTGGACCTCACGGCCCTGGTGGCGGACGACTGACCCGCGCGGCCGGGCCCCGCGCAGCGGGGGAAGGGGCGGTCGGCTCAGGCGTGAGGGCCGACCGGCCCCGGTCCGCTCCCGCTGTTGCCGGGCGCGAACGGAAGCATCCCGTCGACCGCGAAGAACTGGAACGACTGCTGCTACGGCTGTCCCGGTTGGACACCGACCTGGGGCTCGCCGAGGTGAAAGTCTCTCAACCTGAGGCACAAGTCGCGCGCAGCGGGCAAGCTGTTGACCTCGGCATGCCGACCGTTGCACACATCGTGGCACGCACCACCTGTATACCGCGCCAGGGGCACCTGTGATCGTTCTCGACACCAACCAGCTCGATGCAGCGGCGTTCCCTCACGGGGCGATTCTGGGAATGCTCCGCAAAATCGCAGAAATACATAAGCTATCTCTAGCCATACCCGAAATGGTTGCCGTTGAGCACACGGCCCATCACCGGCACGATGTCGAGTTGGCCATCCGCGACGCACGCAAAGCGCTCTCCATGCTCGACAAAACCTACGGCCAAGATCTGACGTCACACGTGAGCGGCCTATCAGCTGACGAGGCTGCAGACCGACGGCGCAGTGCTCTGGAAGAGATCTTCACCATCCTGCCAACTCCTGCCGGAGCAGCGGAAGAGGCACTCAAACGGGAAGCGAATCGGCAGCCACCCGCAAACCAGGTTTGGGGCGCCAACGGCAAGCCGGTCAAAGCCACCGGAGCTCGCGATGTCACGATCTGGCTCACCCTTCTGGAAACAGCGGCTGCGCACGACGAAGACGTCTGGTTCCTCAGTATGGACGGTGACTTCGGCAAGAGCGACTTCCATCCTCTGCTCCGCGAAGAGGCCGAACAGAAACTCGGGGAGAAGGCCACGAGGCTCCGACTGCTGCCCGGAGGTATCGAACAGCTGCTCAGTGAGCGGGTCGAGCCCGTCGAGGCTCCTGAGAACCTTGAGGAACTACTCAACGGCCCGGTCGTCGCCCACGCAGTCAACATTGCCTTGATGGGCGGTTCCCTGTTCTTCCGCCTTCTGCCAGCTCTGTCATCTGACGTCGACGACCCTGGTGGATACTTCAAGTCGTCCGGAATACTTCTGAAACTGAGGCGTCTCAAGAAACACCGCACCTACCGGGTCGAAGACCGTATCTGGGTCAGTGCACAGCTGGACTGGCAGGGCGCCAAGATCTTTGAACATCTCCAAGGTCAATCCGCTGAGACCGTCTGGGCCGAGGAAATCAACTTCGCCTTCGAAACGACTGTTCTTCTGGAGGTCCAAGACGCTCGCGCCAGGTCGGCCGAAGTCGTCTCTGCAGGGGCTCCGGCTGTCAGTGACACGCTTCAGCTCGTCGATCCAGGTGACCAGGGCATCGGCTGGGCACTCGTCCGGCATGCTGAATCCGCTCCCTTGAGGCTGGTCAGGATGCAAATTGACGAGCGGTGATCTTCCGCAACGCCCTGGCCATCGACGAGATCGGTCAGCGGCTGCTGGAAGAGTGCTGGACGATCGGTCCCGACGGGCCTGGCCAGCATCTCGTCGTACCTGACCGAGGGCATCAACCGCGGGCCTTGGCCAGGCCGCCTGACCGTCGGCTTGCGGGCATGCCGGGCGGTCCGTCACCGAGCACCCGTCGTATCGGGGCCCGGTATCGGATTCGTCATCTTCGGTGGTGGCAGTCGGGGAGGCGGTGGACGCCGGTGAGGGATTTCAGCGGGGCACGATGCGGCTGCACATCCTGCACCACGCGGTGCAGGAGGAGATCCATGGCGCGTGGATGGCCGAGGAACTGGCCGGCCAGGGCTGCCAGATCAGCCTCGGCGCGCTGTACCCCACGCTGCACTGGTCGGACGGCCTGCTGGTCCCTGAGCACGGGTGG
This sequence comes from Streptomyces sp. NPDC054770, assembly GCF_053611985.1. NCBI lineage: Bacteria > Bacillati > Actinomycetota > Actinomycetes > Kitasatosporales > Streptomycetaceae > Streptomyces > Streptomyces sp. NPDC054770. The sequence continues at coordinate 128,708 of NZ_JBSHBL010000019.1, read as the reverse complement.
TCGGCGTCCGTACCCGCCGCGTCTACCGGGCCACCGAGCGGCGGGGAAGGCGGCGCCGGCCGAGGACCGGCGGCGCTGGCCCGCGAGGTCCTGCCCGCCGACGACCAGCCCCGCCCGCAGCCGGACAGTCCGTTTTCCGGTGCGGCGGACAGGTCCCTTCACGGCTCAGCCGGGAGCGTGCCGTCGCCTACCGGCAGAGGTCGAACGGCCCGCGGAGGTCGGGCACTCGGGGCAGACCCGGGCTGCGGACACATGGCGAGGCCCCAGGCCGTCCCTCGGCCCGGAGCCTCTGATCCGTGACTAACTCAGCTGGTCTTGTGGCCCCATCGCGGTCCCACCAGACCCCATTCCCGGTCCCATTCGTCGAAGCGGCGGCAGTCGAGCCGCCACCGGGCCACCGCACCGGCGCCGAACACCAGTCCGGCGAGTGCGAGCGCGGCCGTGGTACCCAAAAACCCGGACTCGATTGCGGCCTCCGCGGAGCCCGTCGGCGCGAGGGCGAGCTGGCCCTGGCCGTCCTGCCAGACCGTGACCTTGGTGCCGGCCTTGAGCCCCGTGCTCACAAGCGTCCTGCCCGTGCGGATCGAACCGTCGGGTGTCGTCCAGCGCACCGACGCCGACCGGCGATCGGTTCCGCCGAGCGCGCCTGTGCTGCGCGGGACGTCGTTCAGGAGCTCGGCTCGGACGGAATGCCGTTCCGTTCGCTGCCGCGCGAACATATCGTCCGCGGTATGGGCCGTGACCAGTCCGGTGACGGTGCCGCCCACAGCGACGACCGTCCACGTGGCCAGCACGATCCACGCCTCGACGATGTCATGGCGCCGCCGCAGCGGATTGTTCCGCCACCGCCACAGCAGTTTCCTTGAGTACCCGGTCCTGGGCATCGGTCCGCACCTCCTTCTCGTCGTCGTGGCGACACGTCCGAAGATGACAGCCGCGACCCTGCCGCGACATGGGCCGACCAGGTGCCGCAGAGAGGCCGCTCGGGACCAACTCCGCAAGCGGACAGGGCCGTTTAGCCCAGGAGGCGACGAGATCTGTCGGACTCCCGCTCATATCCATCGGCTTCTGCCGGCGGCGGGGCGGGGGTGTCGATGACTGCAGGGGCAGAGCGCGAGCGGTCCGGCGCAGGAGGCTGAGTGTTCAACCTGCAGGTCGCACTGACCCGCTTCGGATGGTCACCAGCCACCCGCCTGCTGCCCGGCCCCTGGGACCCCGTGTTGCTCGCCACCGAGCGGCCCACCGAGCCCACGGCCCGAAAAGTCCCTGTTGGGCAGGTCGGACAGGACTCGCGGGCCCGCTGCGGCACCGGGCGACGGTAGGGGTCCGTCTGGCGGGGGACAGGGTCCGGACCGGCCCAAGCGGCGCGCACTGTCGCTGGTCAAGCTGGGATCTGTGGGGCGATCTCGCTCGCTTGGCACTCGACGGGCGGAAGGTGAGGAGTGTCATGAGGGATCACGTCTTCCACGGCCCTGGGTAGTCCGCGCCCGCACTACCGGCGGACGCCTTCCCCACCTCGAACGAGGTGGGAGTGCCCGACGGGCACGTGTGCCGGGCACCGTCGCCGTCGATCTGGCCGAGTCCCGGCTGGAAGCCGCAGGGCGGCTCGCCTCCGACACCGTGGCCGATGCCCGGGACCCCCAGGGCAGCTGATCGCCAACCTCATCGACGTGTTCGCCCTTCCACCGGGTACCGGACACGCCGCGCCCGCCCCCGAGTTCATCGAACTCAGCAGGACCGAGTGCGGCGACCTGCTCTCGACTCACGGGGGTGAGACGGCTCGCCGTGTCCACGGCCCTGGGGCCGGTGATCGTGCCGGTCAACTACAGCGTCGTCGACGGGACGATCGCCTTCCGGACCGTCCGCGGTGCGACACCGTCGCTGGCGTCCAGGCGCCCGGTCGCCTTCGAGGTGGACCGTATCGACGACGTGTTCAGCCAGGGCTGGAGCGTGCTGGTACGCGGACACGCACACCTGGTGACGTACCTCGGCGAGCAGCTCCGACTGGCGGAACAGGCCAGCAGCACCCCATGGGCGGGCGGTCGTCGCGACCTGTGGGTGCGTATCGATCCGTTCGCGGTCACGGGACGCCGGATCTCGGTCTGATCAGGGGCCTGACTCAGAGTGGCCGGGGACCGGTGGCCCCCGACCGCAGGCTTCCGGACCGTTCCAGGACTGACGAGTGCAGGAGAGTTCGTCGGGTCCCGTCGTCAGCGGCCCGGATGCAGCCGACCGGGCCGGTCGGGAGCCTGTGCTGTCCGAGATGCTCCTCCGCGTGCTGTCGGAGGGGGAGCAACATCCGCCTGCGCATGTACCAGCGAGCGGGGACGGATCGTCACGGAGACGGCTGGGGCGTTGCGATTCCGCTGCCCACCAGTTAGGCCTTCGCCATCACACAGTTCCTCGTTCGCGCCGATCGATCACGAACCGCATTTCCTGGGTCTTGCTGCGGTCCGGGGTCGGGTCTGTGGGCTGTTGGTCACGCGGTGGGGCCGTTCGGTCTGGTAGCGGGTCGCGTCGGTGTCTGCCCCGGTCGGCGCGTCGTCGCCGACCAGGTCTGTGCCTACCGCGGATTCAGGCCGTGCGGGAGACCTCCGCAGCGCTGCCGGGGTCGGCTTCGCGGCGGGACCGCCGGGTTCCGCCGCGCCACGGCGGGGTCGCCTTCCGGTCGCCGTCGTCCCAGGAGTGGGCGGCCTTGTCGATCTGGCCGCGCAGCCGGTCCTGGAGCCGGTCGACGGCCTCGGTGCCCGTGGCCTCCTCGGCCTGGGCGGTCACCTGGCGACCGCCGACGTGCAGGTCGGCCGTGGCCAGCCACGGGTGGTCGGCGTGGCGAGCGGCCGCCCGCACGATGCGCACGACTCCCGTGACGGCCGGCAGTCCCGGCCTGCTCACGACGGCGTCGATCTTCGTACGGGCGTACGCCAGCGTCGCTTCGTCCACGGGGCCGTCGGAACGCAGCCGCACGGTGGGCGTCGCCTGGGCGTGGTCGGTGGTCATGGGTGTTCCTCCATCGGACATCGGAATGCTGGGGGACTCGAACGTTCGGCGTGATTCAGGCCGCGGTGCCGGGGAGCCACAGGTCGGTGCCGAAGACCTCGTAGCGGATGCGCCGTGCGGGCACCCCGGCGGCGAGCAGTTGTCCGCGTACCGCGCGCATGAAGGGGAGCGGGCCGCACAGGAACACCGTTGATCCGTCAGGGAGGTGGATGCCGTCCAGGTTCATCAGACCGGTGCGGGCGTCGGGTTCCTCCGCTCCGGGGCGCTCGTAACAGAAGACGGCGCGGGCACCCGGAAGCCGTCCGACGAGGTCGTGTGCCTCGGCGCGCAGTGCGTGGTCGCCGGGGGAACGGTCGGCGTGCAGGACCAGCACCGGACGGGTCGAGCCGAGGGCGGCCAGGTGGGCCAGGATGCCGGTCATGGGCGTGCAGCCGATGCCTGCCGAGACCAGCACGAGCGGGGGCGTGGCGTCGGCCGGGTCGTCGAGGAAGACGTCCCCGAACGGCGCGGACAGCATCAGCTCGTCCCCCTCGCGGACGCGGTCGTGGAGCAGGGCGGAGACCTCGCCGTCCGGCCCGGTGGCCTCGCCTGCCAGCCGCTTCACGGTGATCCGCCGCAGATCTCCGCCCGGGTCCGAGGACAGGCTGTACTGGCGCAGTTGGCGGACCCCGTCGGCCATGCGCAGACGGACGCTCACGTTCTGGCCCGCGCGGGCCCGCGGCGCCGGTCCGCCGTCCGCCGGGCGGAGCAGGAAGGACATCACGTCGGGGGTCTCGGTGCGACGCTCGACGACCGTCCAGGGACGCCAGATCTTGCCCTGCCGGACGCCCGCGTCCTGGAGAGGCGGGCCTCCTGGGCGATCAGGGCGCCGGCCATCAGCCAGTAGACCTCGTCCCAGGCGGCCGCCACCTCCGGCGTGACCGCCTCGTCTAGAACCTCGGCTATCGCACCGAACAGGTACTTGTGCACGATCGTGTACTGGTCGTCCGTGACGCCGACCGCGGCGTGCTTGTGGGCGATCCGGCCAGGAGCGTGTCCGGGCGGGTGTCCGGCTCGTCGAGCAGCGCGGTCGCGAAGGCGGCGATCGATCCGGCGAGGGCCTGGCGCTGTGCGCCGCTGGCCTGGTTGCCGCGGTTGAACATGCCGTCGAGCAGTTCCGGACGGCCGTGGAACATCGTGGCGTAGAAGCGGGTGGTGATCTCGTCGAGGCTCCGGCCACGGCGGGGAGGGTGGCCCGGACGAGGGCGGCGGATTCTGCGGACAGCATGGAAGACCTCCCGGAAAGGGCGACTTGAAAGGGAAGAGGGAGCCGCATCGATGTGGGCGGCGATCTCTGTGTAGCAGGCGCCTGACCCTGTTTCGGCGCCGTACGAGGGCGGTGGTCCGAAGAGGGGCCGAAGGGCCCGTCACCTGGGGAGGACCGGCCCCGCCGGGCTTCTCCCACCAGGGCCGGACGGCTCTGCGGCATCGGCCCGTCGGCCCCTGTCACGACCGGCGCCCTGAACGGACGCCGGCGCGACGGCGGCGCTGATGCGCGCTACGGCCGTGCCGCCTGCTCATGGGCGGGACGGTCCTGCGTACGGCCGTAGTAGGCGAGGCGCATGAGCTCCTGCATGTCGTCGAGCATGGGCATCCGCGGGTTGGCGGGCGCGCACTGGTCCTCGTAGGCGTTGAGGGCCTGCTGGGGCAGGGCGTCGAGGAACGCGCGCTCGTCGACGCCGAGGGCCTGGAACGTCGGCTCGATGCCCACCGCGTCGCGGAGCCGCTCCACCGCCGAGGCCAGCGACTCGACGCCCTCGGCGGGCGTGGTGGCGGGCAGGCCGAGGGTGCGGGCGATGTCCTGGAAGCGTTCCGGAGCACGGTAGTTCTCGTACTTGGGCCAGCCGGTGAGCTTGGTGGGGACGGTGCCGTTGTAGCGGATGACGTGCGGCAGCAGAACGGCGTTGGTGCGCCCGTGCGCGATGTGGAAGGTGGCGCCGAGGGTGTGGGACATCGCGTGGACGATGCCGAGGAAGGCGTTGCCGAACGCCATGCCCGCGATGGTGCCGGCGTTGTGCATCTTCTCCCGGGCCCTGGGCTGTGCCGCGCGGTCGTTCACCGCGGCCCCGATGTTGTCGAAGATCAGCCGGATCGCGTGCAGGGCCGGGCCGTCGGTGAAGTCGTTGGCGTACACCGACACATACGCCTCGATGGCGTGGGTGAGGGCGTCGAAGCCGCTGTCGGCGGCCAGCGCCCGGGGCAGCCCGGTCGTGAGCAGCGGGTCGACGATGGCCACGCTGGGAGTGAGCGCGTAGTCGGCCAGCGGGTACTTCTTGCCGGTGGCGGGATCCGAGATGACGGCGAACGGGGTCACCTCGGCACCGGTGCCGGAGGTGGTGGGGATGCACACCAGGCGGGCCAGCCCGCCCAGTGTCGGGAAGCGGAAGGCGCGCTTGCGGATGTCGGAGAACTTGTGGCGCATGTCGGCGAAGTCGACGTCCTTGCCCTCGGCCTGCTGTTCGTACAGCAGCCACATCACCTTGGCCGCGTCCATGGGGGAGCCGCCGCCGAGGGCGATGATGGTGTCGGGGCGGAAGTCGCCCATGAGGCGGGCGCCGCGCCGGACGGAGTCGATGCTGGGCTCGGGTTCGACGTTGTCGATGACCTGGATGGTGACCGGCTCCCGGCGCCGTCGCAGCACGCGCTCGACCCGGTCGACGAGGCCGAGGCGGGTCATCGTCGCGTCGGTGACGACGGTGACGCGGTGGACGTCCGGCATGGAGGTCAGGTAGCGGATGGACTGCGGCTCGAAGTAGATCTTCGGTGGGACCTTGAACCACTGGAGGTTGTTGTGGCGCACCGAGACGCGCTTGACGTTCAAGAGCTGGGCCGCGGAGACGTTGTTGGAGACCGAGGTGCTGCCCCAGGAACCGCAGCCGAGCGTCAGTGACGGGAGCAGGCTGTTGTAGATCCCGCCGATCGCGCCCTGCGACGAGGGTGAGTTGACGATGATCCGTACGGTCTTCATGCGTCGGCCGTACGCCTCGGCCAGGGCGCTGTCCTCGGTGTGGATGACGGCGCTGTGGCCCTGCCCGTGAAAGTCGACCATGTCGGCGGCGAGGTCGAAGCCCCGCTGCTCGGAGTCGGCGCGCAGGACTGCGAGGACCGGGCACAGTTTCTCCCGGGTGAGCGGTTCCTGCGGGCCGACCTGAGCGGCCTCGACCAGGATGAGGGACGTGTCGGCCGGTACGGTGAACCCGGCCTGCTCGGCGATCCACGCCGGGCTCTGGCCGACGGCCGCGGAGTTCACCTTGGGCTCGCAGCCGGCCACCGTGGCCTTGTCGGCCGACCGGGAGGCCGGGAACAGGAACGCCTCCAGCTTCGCCTTCTCCTCGGCGGTCGCCACGTGGGCGTGCAGCGTACGGAATTCGGCCAGGGCGGCGTCGTAGATCTCCTCGTCCAGGATGACGGCCTGTTCGGAGGCGCAGATCATGCCGTTGTCGAACGGCTTGGACAGCACCAGGTCGTTGACGGCTCGGCGCAGCTCGGCGCTCTTGTGCACGTACGCGGGGACGTTGCCGGCGCCCACGCCCAGGGCGGGCTTGCCGGCCGAGTAGGCGGCCTTGACCATGGCGTTGCCGCCGGTGGCGAGGATGAGCGAGACACCCGGGTGCCGCATCAGGGCGCCGGTCGCCTCGACGGAGGGGGTTTCGATCCACTGCACGCAGTGCTCGGGCGCACCCGCCGCGACCGCCGCGTCGCGCACGACACGGGCCGCCTGTGCGCTGCAGCGCTGGGCGGAGGGGTGGAAGGCGAACACGACCGGGTTGCGGGTCTTCAGCGCCATCAGCGCCTTGAAGATCGTGGTGGAGGTCGGGTTGGTGACCGGTGTGACCGCGCACACGACGCCGACGGGCTCGGCGACCTCGATCATGTCGTCGATGTCGTCGCGGGCGATGACCCCGACCGTCTTCATCGGGCCCATGCTGTGCGTGACGTGTTCACAGGCGAACATGTTCTTGGCGGCCTTGTCCTCGAAGACTCCGCGTCCGGTCTCGTCCACGGCGAGTCGCGCGAGCGCGGTGTGCTGGTCCAGGGCGGCGACCGAGGCCTTCTTCACGATGTGGTCGACCTGCTCCTGGTCGAGCGCCTCGTAGTCGGCCAGTGCCTTGAGTCCGTTCGCCACAAGCCGGTCCACCGCGATGGCGCTGTCGGACGGCGCCTCGGTGAGTCCGGTGGTCTCGCTGCGGTCGTCGTGGCGGGTCATGGTGGGCGAGCCTCCGTCGTCGAGAGACCGCCGCCGCAGGGGCGGCGGCGCGGGGTGAGAGCACGGGGTGGGAGCGGTACTGCGGGGGATCGGTACCGCTCCCACCAGCAGCGTCTCTCTTCAGCGGGGCCCGCCCCCAGGTCCCGCCGGTCCCTTCGGAGGGCTGACCGGTCCCGAATCGATGCGGACGTTCAGCCCGTTGACAACGCCGACCACTCCGTCCACCCGATACGTCAGCCGGATCGCGAGCGGGATGTCGTCCCGTTGACTGACGGCCCCGGTGAGCGTGACCATGCCGTCCCGGACCGACACGGTCACAGTGTCGGCCGGCAGGCCCAGGGCACGGGTCACCACCTCGTCGGACACCTCCTGGCGGATCTCGTCGTCGGTGCGCAGGAAGACACGCAGCAGATCCCGGCGGGTGGCGATGCCGATCAGCCGGTCCTCCTCGTCGACGACCGGGAGGCGTTCGACGCCGTGACGTTCCATCACGCGCGCGGCGTCCGCGATCCGCTGTTCCGGATGCACGGTGACCGCGGGCGTCGTCATCAGCTCCTGTGCGGTGCCGGCCCCGGCGCGGGTGACCGCGGCCGCCCGACGGGCCCCGCGCCTCAGCGGAGGGATGCGGAGCCTTCCCGTCCGGCCGGATACGGACGTGGCTGCCTGGTGCCGGATCAGATCCGTCTCGGAGACCACGCCCACGACCTTGTCGTCGTGATCCACGACGGGCAGCCCGCTGATCCGATGCCGGTCCAGCAACCGCACCAGATCCTTGAACGACGTGTCCCGGTGCGCCTCGACGACGTCGCCTGTCATCACCTCACCGACGATGCGGGCCATGGCACCCACTTCCTTCCTCATCCGGTGTCCAGGTCGGGTCGTCCACCGGATCTGCGTGCGGGGCGGGCCGTCGCCGGCCGGATCCGATACCTGGTTCAAGGCTCCCTCCCGCGCCTCGTGCCGAGCAGGGCCGAGTGTCCTGTGCGGAGGGTCTGACCCGCCCACGGCTCGGTGGGTGGGTCTCCGGGACCCGGGAGCAGAAGGTCCCGCTGCCGTCGGTGCGGGGCCGTTCCGCCACGGAGCCCGACCCTTGTCACCTGCTGTCGCTCGTCCCCGTCTCGGGGAGCGCGGCCCGTCCTGCCTCCAGGCGGGCGACCGGGACGCGGAACGGTGAGCAGGAGACGTAGTCGAGGCCCGCCGCATGGAAGAAGTGGACCGAGTCCGGATCCCCGCCGTGTTCACCGCAGACGCCGATCTTCAGGTCAGGTCGCCGCGCGCGCCCCTCGTCGACGGCGATCCGCACCAGCCGGCCCACGCCCGTGATGTCCAGCGTCTCGAACGGTGAGGCGGCGAAGATGCCCTTGTCGAGGTAGGCGGAGAAGAACGCGGCCTCGACGTCGTCGCGGGAGAAGCCCCAGGTGGTCTGGGTGAGGTCGTTGGTGCCGAAGGAGAAGAACTCCGCCTCCTCGGCGATCCGGCCGGCCGTGAGCGCGGCCCGGGGCAGCTCGATCATGGTGCCGACCGGGCAGTGCACCGGGACACCGGACTCCTCGGCGACCTCGGCAAGGACGCGTTCCACCTCTTCGCGTTCGATCCGCAGCTCCTCGACCGCGCCGACGAGCGGCACCATGATCTCCGCCTCGGGGGAGCCCCCTGCCCTCGTGCGCGCCACGACCGCCTCGGCGATCGCACGCACCTGCATGGCGACCAGCCCCGGCACGACCAGGCCCAGGCGGACACCGCGCAGGCCGAGCATCGGGTTCTCCTCGTGCATGCGGTTGACGGCGTCGAGCAGCTCGGTGTCGTGCGGCTCGGGCACCGCGCCCCGGGCCTCGGCGGTGGCGATCCGCACGGCGAGGTCGGTGCGGTCGGGCAGGAACTCGTGCAGGGGCGGGTCGATGAGCCGGATGGTGACCGGCAGGCCGTCCATCGCCTCCAGGATGCCGATGAAGTCCTGGCGCTGGAGCGGCAGCAGTGCGCCCAGCGCATCCTTGCGCTCGGTCTCGTCGCGGGCCAGGATCATCGCCTCGACCAGCTTGCGGCGCTCGCCGAGGAACATGTGCTCGGTGCGGCACAACCCGACGCCCTGCGCGCCGAACCGCCGGGCCCGGGCGGCGTCCTCGGGCGTGTCGGCGTTCGCCCGCACCTCAAGACGCCGCACCCCGTCGGCCCGCTCCATGGCCCGGGCCACGGCGTCGACCAGTCCCGCCGACCGCTCACCGGTCTCGAAGTACCGCATCACCTCGGAGTCGACCAGCGGCGCGGCACCCAGGTACACGGCGCCCCCGGAGCCGTCGACGGAGACGACGGTGCCCTCCTCGACGACGGTGTCTCCCACGGTGAAGCGCCGCGCCGCGGTGTCCACGGAGAGCTCCTCGGCGCCGCACACGCACACCCTGCCCATGCCGCGGGCGACCACGGCCGCGTGGCTGGTCTTGCCGCCACGGCTGGTCAGCACCGCCTGCGCGGCGATCATGCCGGGGAGGTCGTCGGGGGTGGTCTCCTGGCGTACGAGGACGACCTTCTCGCCCGCGGTGGCGCGGCGGACGGCTTCGGCCGAGTCGAACACGGCGGCGCCCACGGCCGCACCCGGCGAGGCCGGCAGACCGTGCGCCAGCGCCTCGCCGACGGCCGCGGTGTCGAACCGGGGGAACATCAGCCGGGCGAGGCCGTCCCCGCTCACGCGGGACAGACCCTCATCGGCGGTGATCAGGCCCTCGTCGACCAGCTCGGCGCCGATGGCGAACGCGGCTTCGGCGGTGCGCTTGCCCACCCGGGTCTGCAGCATCCACAGCCGGCCGCGCTCGATGGTGAACTCGATGTCGCACAGGTCGCGGTAGTGGGTCTCCAACATCCGCAGGTGGCCGAGCAGTTGGGTGTACGAGGCCGGGTCCAGTTCCTCCAGGGCGGTCAGCGGGACGGTGTTGCGGATGCCGGCGACGACGTCCTCGCCCTGCGCGTTCGCCAGATAGTCCCCGTAGAGGCCGGGCAGTCCCGTGGCCGGGTCGCGGGTGAAGGCGACGCCGCTGCCGGAGTCGGGGCCGAGGTTGCCGAAGACCATGGTCTGCACGTTGACCGCGGTGCCCAGGTCATCGGCGATGTGCTCGCGGCGGCGGTAGACGCGGGCGCGTTCGCCCTGCCAGGACTCGAAGACGGCGAGGACGGCCCGGCGCAGCTGCTCGTCCGGGGACTGCGGGAAGTCCTCTCCGGTCTCCTGACGGATGATGTCCTTGTACGTCCCGACGAGCCCCGCCAGGTCCGCCGCTTCCAGGCCCAGGTCGTTCGCCGCGCCACGGTCCCGTTTGAGGTCGGCCATGGAGTGCTCGAAGAGAGCGCCGTCGACCCCCATGACGATGCTACCGAACATCTGTACGAGGCGACGGTAGGAGTCCCAGGCGAAGCGTTCGTTCCCGGACACCTTCGCCAGGCCGAGGACGGACTCGTCGTTGAGTCCGATGTCGAGGATCGTCTCCATCATGCCGGGCATCGAGAACCGCGCCCCGGAGCGGACGGACAGCAGCAGCGGGTCGTCGGACCGGCCCAGCCGCCGTCCGGCCGCCCGCTCCAAGGTCGTCAGGTGCTCGGTGATCTCGCCCGCCAGACCGTCCGGCTCGGCGCCGGTGGCGAGAAACGCCCGGCAGGCCTCGGTGGTTACGGTGAAACCCGGCGGGACGGGCAGCCCCAGCCGGGTCATCTCGGCCAGGTTGGCTCCCTTGCCGCCGAGCAGGTCGGCCTTGTCACGGCCGCCCTCTGTGAAGTCGTACACGTAACGGATCATGACGCCGGTCTCCTCCGTCGGTCTCAGGGCGGGGTACAGCTCCAGCGTCGGGCCGCCGGGATCGCGGGGGCAGGTGCTGTCGGTCCCTGCCACTGGGCCGACCGGCCCAGGCGGGAGCTGGAGAACTCGGCATGGTTCGTCACCATGTCCTACTGCCGACGGTCGCTGTGGTCGCCGTGGTTGCCGTGGCAGTGAGAGGCCCTCCCGGACCGACGGCCCCAGGGTCCATGCGGCCCCGCGCGCAAGGGCCCCGTCGGACCTCCGCCCGACCCCCTTGGCTCATGCGCGCCAGCCTGAGCCGGAGTTGGCTGGAAGCAGGGAGAACGACACAGATCAGGGAGGGCGAGGACATTGGGTACCAGTCTCACACCGGAGTTCTGGGAGAGGTTCGCGGTGTTGCTCGTGCTGGCGTTGGGACTCACGTGCGTCCTCGCCGCGTTCTTCGACGACCTCGTGGTCCGGCTGCAGAGCCGTCGGGCGCACCGGAGGCCTCCGGCCCACCAGCCGATCCGGCACCGGGCGGTCCGGGAGGACCATCGCACGTCGGTGCACTCCTGACGCGCGCGGCAGACAAGGTTCCGAGTGGGCCGGGGACATGGTCCCTGGCCCACTGCGGTCGATGCGCCGGGGGCACGGCGATCACGCCGGGCGGTCACCTCGCGGTGGAGCCGCACGTCTCCCGCGTCCCAGAGGGCCGATCGGGCCCCGTGGGAGGGACCTCGGGCCCCTCCTGTCACGTGCGCGTGCCTCGGAGACTGAGCGTGCATCCCCCAAGGAGGTCCGCACATGTCCGCCATCACCGTCGGTCTCGACGGCTCGCCCGAAAGCCTCGCCGCCGCAGACTGGGCCGCTCGCGAGGCGGCACAACGCGACGTGCCCCTGTGCCTCGTACATGCCGATGACCCACCGCGCCCCATGTTCGTCCCGTACGCGGGATTTCCGGCACTGGACATGCTCGGCGTACGGCGCGCATGGGCCGCCGACCTGTTGCGCGAGGCCGAGACCCGGCTCGCCGGGCGCCACCCCGGGCTCCGGATCACGAGCCGGCAGGTCCAGGAGCAGGCCGTCCCCGCCCTGTTGACAGCCGTCGAGGACGGGGAACTGCTGGTCCTCGGGTCCCGGGGCCTCGGCACCGTGCCCGGATTCATCGTCGGCTCGGTCGCTCTCGCCCTCGTGGCGCGCGCCGAGCGGCCCGTCGTCCTCGTACGGGCCGGTGAGCGCGCCGAGGACGAGCATCTGCCGGACGCCGCGGGCGCCGGGTCGATCACCACCCCCTACCGCGACATCGTCCTGGGCCTGGACGTCGAGAATCCGAACGACGCCGTCATCGAGTTCGCGTTCGAGACCGCCCGTCGTCGAGTGGCCCGTCTGCGGGTGGTCCACGGCTGGACGCAGGCGGCCTCCTACGGCTATGGCGCCGCCCTGGACGCGGGGCTGAACCTCGAACTGGCGGAGGAGATACGGGAGGGGCTGGGCGATGTCCTGCGGCCCTGGCAGGACAAGTTTCCTGGCGTGGAGGTCAGCGCACAGGCCGTGGTCGGCGGCGCCGGCCGCCACCTCGTACACGCGTCACGGGACGCCGCGCTGGTCGTCGTGGGACGAAAACGGCGCCGGGCCTCGGTCGGCGGCCGCATCGGCCCCGTGACCCATGGGGTGCTGCAACACGCCTCCGCGGCGGTCGCGGTGGTGCCGCACGACTGACCGGGGCCGACGCGGGAACGGCGGCGGAGGCGAGGGCCGTCCGGGTCCAGCAGGGGCCCGGACGGCCCACGCATCGCTTGCCGACATCGCGGGACGCTGGAAGCGACCAGGAAGGAGAGGAGGCAGAGCATGAACGGCATGATGGAGCGCCTGCCCGGTTTCCCGGCACTGCCCGAGCTGTTCGGCTGGGTCGAGGGAGGGATCCCCGGGACACGTCTGCCTGCGGGACTCCACGGCATCCGCATCGAGGAACACCTGAAGGACGGGATCTACGTCCTCCGCGCCGAACTCCCCGGCATCGACCCCGACAAGGACGTCGAGATCACGGTGGAGGAGAACGTGCTGACCCTGCGCGCCGAACGCAGCGAGGAGAAGACGGAGAAGCACCGCACCGAGTTCCGTTACGGCACCTTCGCCCGTTCGGTCCGCCTGCCCTCCGCTGCGAAGGGCGACGACGCGGCCGCGCAGTACAAGGACGGTGTGCTGACCATCATGGTCCCGGTCCCGGAGGAGAAGGCGGGAACCAGGACCATCCCGGTTCGGCGCGGCTGAGACAGGGCACGCCGTAGTCGCACCAGGTGTGCGCGGCCGGTCGCTCGCCGGCCGCGCACACTGTCGAAACGGGGTGCTGCCGCCCCCGTAGGACCACGTGCGTCGGGCGGGAGCATGGATGTGCTTGCCCTGTCTGGCAAGGGTCCTTGCCGGACCGGATGGTCTGTGGCGCTGGAGCCCGGGCGCGCGCAGGCTGGTTTCATCAGCACAGGAAGGGCAGCCGGTGGGATGGCTCCGGCCATGAACGCGGCTCGTGACCGGTGCACCGCGGACGGCTCGTGCCTCTCGCCCGTGAGGTCTGCTTCGCGGCTGCCCGGCCGTTGTCGAGACACGCGGAGGCCTGACATGACCACCCGGCATCATGAGGAGAAGACCATGCACGGCAGCCCGCACCGGGTCGGTGACGTGATGACACGGGCTGTCGTGGCCGTGGGCCGCGAGACCCTGTTCAAGGACATCGTCGAGCGCATGGAGCAGTTCAAGGTCAGCGCGATGCCCGTGCTGGAGGGCGACGGGCGGGTGATCGGGGTGGTCTCCGAGGCCGACCTGCTGCCCAAGGAGGAATTCCGGGACAGTGATCCGGACCGGTTCACCCAGCTGCGCCGGCTGCCCGACCTGGCCAAGGCCGGGGCGGTACGCGCCGAAGAGCTGATGAGCACACCGGCGGTCACCGTCCACAGCGACGCCGCACTCGCCGAGGCAGCACGGATCATGGCTCTGCGGCACGTCAAGCGGCTGCCCGTGGTGAATGCCGAGGGCGCGCTCGAAGGCGTGGTCAGCCGTGGCGACCTGCTGAAGGTCTTTCTGCGCCCGGACAACGATCTCGCCGACGAGATCCGCCGCGACGTCGTCGACGTCCTCTTCCCGGCCCCGATCGAGCCCGTACATGTCGTGGTCACCGAGGGCGTCGTGACCCTGACAGGACGTGTCGGCGATGCCGCCCGGATTCCGCTGGCCGCACGTCTGGTCCGGGGCGTCGAAGGCGTGATCGGCGTCAACTGCCGGCTCACCGCCCCCGACGCCGCGTGAACCCCGATCCGGCGACGGACTCGCAGGGAGCCGGGGTCAGGCGGGGGCCGCCCGCTGTGGGTTGGGCACGTCCGGACGGCGGTGCGGGCCCGACAGTTCGCAGCACACGTCCACCACGCCGGGCACGGCCCGCGCAAGGAGGACGGCGAGCGGGATCAGAGCGGTTTCCCGGACCCGCCCGGTAAAGATCACGGCGCCGTCGCGCACCTCGACCCGCACCCCGTCGGAGTGTGTGCCGAAGAGCCGTACAACGACTTCGCGCCTGACTTCCTCGGCGATGTCCGCGTCGTCCCGCAGGAAGACCTTCAGCAGGTCCGACCGGCTGACGACGCCCTTCAGGGTTCCGTCGCGGCCGACGACCGGCAGCCGTTTGACCCTGGTGCGGGCCATGACACGCGCCGCGTGGGCGAGAGTGTGGTGCGGTCCCACGGTCACAGCGGGCGTGCTCATGAGCTCGCCGGCGGTCACCGCTTCCGCCTTGCGGACCTCGGCGGGATCCCGTACCTGTCCGTAGCGGCCCGGGTCGCCTTCGCTGTACTCCTCCTTGGGGAGCAGATCCGCTTCGGAGACCACGCCCACGACACGTCCGCCGTCGTCAAGGACAGGGAGGGCGCTGATCCGCCACTCGCGCATCGTTTTCACGATGTCTTTGAAGGCCGCCCCGGTACGCAAGGCGACGACCCGGTGGGTCATCACGTCGTCGACGACGATGGGAGTGCCGTTCATGGCGTCCTCCAGGAGCTGGGTGCCGTTCCGCGACACCTTCAGGCTGCGCCGCGAGCTGCCCCTGGGCATGGGCCGAGCGGCCCGTATCGGAGACCCTTCGGCCCGGACGGTTGGCCGACGCAGCCCGACCGGCCCAGGCCAGGCCCGCGAGGGCCGACGCCTGTGGGACAGCCGTCAGCGCGACCTGTGCGCTGCCGGCAAGGGCCGCGGACGTCATCTCGACACCGGCGCCATGGGGAGGTTCACGGGCTCACCGAAGGCGTACCCCCGGTTCGCCCGTGGCTTGCCCTCCGCTGCGTGGCAGATCAGCCGTGTGCGACAACTGCGACGGGGACCGCGATGTGGTGCAGAGCGGCATGGGTGACATGGCCGATGTGCCTACCGAACGATCCGGTACGAATACGTCGGCCGACCACCACCAGCGACGCGTCACGGGCGTCGTCGACGACGACCTGCGACGCGCTGCCGCACCGGCTCGCCTCGATCACCTCGACGTCCGGGAACTTCTGTCGCCAGGGACGTAGAGACTTGCTCAGGAGAGAGGCCTGTCCGCGCTCAAGTGAGTCGCGGAGTTCAGCCATGCCGTGGCGACCGCGGGAGGCCGGCGGCTCGGGCCAGGCATGGACGACCCGCAGGGTGGTCTTCCGGCGTGCGGTCGCGTCGAAGGCGAACTCCAACAGGGCGTCGTCCGCGTGATCGATGTCGAGGCCGAGTACCACCGGCCGGAACGGCACCTCGGCGGACGGCACGTCGACCGGGGCCGTCCGGTGTTCGTCGGCGGCCTGCTCTGCCGCGCGAACCAGCACCACCGGGCGTTCGGCGCGCGCCACGACGGCCAGACTCACCGAGCCGACCACGAACCCGCCCAACCCACCGAGTCCCTGGGAGCCGAGCACCAGTAGCTCGGCGAAGCCCGCCGCCTCGTTCAGGACGTCGGCCACGGTCCCCGTCGGTTGCTCGGTGATCACCGTGATGCCCGGGTGACGAAGCCGAATGCCCTCTGCGGACTCGTGCGCCATTCGCTCGACCCACTGCTGATAGGCCTCGGGGTCGAACAACAGGGGTTGGGCGACAAACCGGGGTGCCGGCTCCCGGACACACACGATCTTCAGCGGCAGTGCCCGAAGCAGTGCCTCCCGCGCCGCCCACTCGGCTGCCGCCCGGCTCTCCGGCGACCCGTCGAGACCTACGGTGACGGTAGCGGACATGGTCTCCACCTCCCGAGGTAGGGCTGAGACAACCAGCGTGACGCCGAGACGGTGGCCGGGGTCAAGGGCCACAGGACCCCAGTGCGGCGCGAGCGGCCCATGCGGCACGGAAGCCGAACGGCCGGTGGGACAGCCAGGCAGCCCTTGGCTCGTTCTGTCCGTCCGGCGCACCCTGGAAAGAGCCCGATATGTCCCCCGAGTCCGACGGAGTCACCATGTCCGGCACCCCACACCACGTCAGCGATGTCATGACCCGCACGGTCGCTGCCGTCGGCCGCCGCGCCCCCTTCAAAGAGATCGTGCGACTCATGCGGGACCGGCAGGTCAGCGCCCTGCCGGTGATCGAGGGTGCGGGCCGGGTGGTCGGCGTGGTGTCCGAGGCCGACCTGCTGGCCAACGAGGAACTCCGGGACGACCCCGACGCGGCCTACCTCCAGCTGCGCCAGCCGGTCGACGTGGCGAAGGCGGACGCCCTCACCGCGGGAGACCTCATGTCGCTCCCTGCCATCACGGTCAGGCCCGACGCCACCCTCTCCGAGGCCGCGGGCACCATGGCGCGAGAAGGAGTCAAGAGGCTGCCCGTGGTGGACGAGGCCGGTCTGCTCGCCGGGATCGTCAGCCGGGGCGACCTGCTCAAGGTCTTCCTGCGGGGCGACGCGGAGATCGCCGACGAGGTGCGGCGCGAAATCGGGTCGTACCTTGCCCCGTCGTCGGCCGTCCGGGTGGAGGTGAGCGACGGTGTCGTTACGCTCGCGGGCCGCATCTATGACACGGCCCTGGTCCCCGTGGCAGCGCGTCTGGTCAGGACCGTCGAAGGGGTGGTGGACGTGGAGTTCGACATCCCGCGCGAGGGCACGGCACCGTAGGGGCGGCAATTCCGTCGGCGTCCATGTCCAAGGACAAGGGCTGCCCCATGTTCCCCTTCGCTGCACGGGCTACCGGTGGTGCATGGTCTCCAGGGCCGCGGCCAGGACATGCGGATCGTGGTGGCCCTTGTAGACCGCCG
This sequence comes from Streptomyces sp. NPDC054770, assembly GCF_053611985.1. NCBI lineage: Bacteria > Bacillati > Actinomycetota > Actinomycetes > Kitasatosporales > Streptomycetaceae > Streptomyces > Streptomyces sp. NPDC054770. The sequence continues at coordinate 111,465 of NZ_JBSHBL010000019.1, read as the reverse complement.
GCGGCCGCGTGTCGAGGTGCAGCAGCTGGGACACGGCCGTCCAGGCCGTTCGTACCGAGTACTCGACGGTGAAGACGACGTCGTCGGGCACCTCGGCGAACTGCCCGATGAAGGCGAGGTTCACCGACCCCTCCGGGACCACCTGCGGCCGGTCGTCGCGGCGGCGGGCCAGGAACTGGCTGGTGATGTAGGGCATCACACAGGGGATGACGATGGAGGTCTCCAGGACGCGGGCACTGGTGCGGTCGTCGAAGTGCAGGTGGTGCAGGACCTCTTCGAGGATCTCCCGGCCGGAGCACATGGTCATCGGCTTGGGCGTGTGGTTGCCGGCCCGGCCGGGGAAGAGGCCGTAGCCCCACCAGACCCAGACGCCCTCGGGCTGGTTGCGGTAGACGGGCTGGCGGTTGGCGACGATGGTGAGCAGCCAGTTGGAGTCGGTGAATGTCATCAGGCCGCCCCGGCCGGTATCCCGGCCGCTGAACGCGGCCAGCGCGTCGAGGAAGGCGGGGTCCTTGGCGGTGACGGTGAACGACTCCCAGCGGGATTCCTTCACGTGCTTGTCGAAGACATCGGGGTTCCCGAAGTTCTCGTGTCCCCGGGCCAGCCGGTGCCAGAGCAGCCAGGCGTCCGAGCGGGAGGCGGGCGGAGGCGGGGGTGAGGTGTGGGTGCCCCGGCTGGAGGCGTCGGTCATGGAGCCGTTGGTGACCAGGACCAGGTCCTCGGGGGCGACGGCGATGCTGTCCTCGCGGCCGGCCCGGATCATCCTGATGGCCTTCACGGTGACGTTGCCGATTCCGGGGGCGAAGTCGAGATCGGTGACCTTGCACCCGGGGTGGATGGTCACGCCCTGCCCGCGCAGCCAGTCGGCCAGGGGCCGCACGATGGAGTCGTACTGGTTGTAGCGGGTGCGGTGGATGCCGGACATCGAGGCGAACTCGGGGAAGAGGTGGACGAAGCGCCGGAGGTAGCGGCGGAACTCGATCGCGCTGTGCCAGGGCTGGAAGGCGAACGTGGTGCACCACATGAACCAGAAGTTCGTGGTGAAGAAGTGTTCGCCGAAACAGTCCGTGATCCGTTTGTCGTCCAGGTGCCCTTCGGGGGCCGCCAGGCACCGGACCAGGTCCAGCCGGTCGCGCTCGGAGAACCCCATCGAGCGGGTGTCGACGATCTTTCCGTCCCCGTCGACCAGCCGGGCGATGTCGTCCCAGGCGAACTCCTCGTGCCCGGCCAGGATCTCCTCGGTCACCGACACCGAAGGGTCGTCCAACGAGGCGATGCCGGACAGCAGGTCGTACGTGCAGCGGAACTCGGCCTCGAACATCCGGCCGCCACGCATGGTGTAGCCGGCCTCCGCCGTGCCGCCCGCATCCAGGCTGCCCCCGATGCCCATCTGCTCCTCGAAGAGATGGATGTCCGCACCGTCGAACCCGCCGTCGCGGATCAGGAAAGCCGCCGCGGCCAGCGACGCGATTCCGCTGCCCACCAGATATGCCTTCGCCATGACACCACTCCTCGTCGTTTGCGTCCGTCGATGGGAACCAGCACCTTTCACGCTTCCCTGGCGGGGGCGACGCCGTCATGGGGCCGTTGGTCACCGGCCGGGTCCGGGCGGCCCTCTGGCGCGGTTGTCGATCCAGCAGTTGGGCGAGCGCCTCCGATCAGAGCGAGGACGGCGACGCGCGGACCCAGCGTGGGTCCCAGTCAGGGCCGGTCGGCCCCCCACCTCGCCCCGGACAGCCCATGGGACCCGGCCCCGCCACGCCTGATGCTCGCAGTGCCAACCGGTTTTGGAGGAGAGCGATGACGGACGACCTGCTTGTGCGCCCCCCGACCCACGCGCTGCTCGCGGACGGGACCACCGTGTGCATCCGGACCGTGACGTCCGGCGATCACGGGCGGCTGAGGGACTTCTACGACGCGATGTCCCCGGAGAACCTCCGGATGAGGTTCTTCGGGGCGAGCCGGCGCTCCGCCGTCATGGCGGCCGACCGCGCCTGCGCCCCGGCCCGCCCGGGTTACCGGGCTCTGCTGGCCGAGGCACAGGGCCGGGTGCTGGGCCTGGCCGAGTACGAGACGGTCGGGGAGCAGCACACCGCGGAGATCTCCGTCGCGGTTGCCGACGGGGTGCACCACCGGGGTGTGGGGACCCTGCTCGTCGAGCACCTGGTCTCCGCCGCCCGCGCGGACGGCATCACCGTCTTCGCGGCCGACGCGCTGAGCGAGAACCGCGAGATACTGCGGCTCTTCGCCGACCTCGGCCTGCGGACCGCCCGTCACTTCGAGGGCCCCGAGATGCGCTGCACCATCCAACTGGACGAGGACGACTCCTACCTCTCGGCCGTGGAGGAGCGGGGCCGGGCGGCCGATGTGGCCAGCCTCCGGCCGCTGTTGTGCCCGGAGTCGGTGGCTGTTGTCGGCGCCGGCCGCAAGGCGGGCTCGGTGGGCCGGGCGATCCTGCATCATCTGCACTCCGGCGGCTACACCCGGCGCCTGTTCGCCGTGAACCCCGCCGCGGACTCGATCCTCGGTGTGCCGTCGTACCCCTCGGTGGCGGCCCTGCCCGTCACCCCGGACCTGGTCGTCGTCGCCGTACCCGCCGCCGCCGTCCCGGAGGCCGCCGAGAAGTGCGGCAGGGCGGGCGTACGCGCCCTCCTTGTCGTCACCGCGGGCCTTGACGCCGCGCAGGCACAGGCGTTGCTGGCCGCATGCCGTACCCACGGCATGCGTCTGGTCGGCCCCAACTGCCTCGGTGTCTCCCACACGGACCCGGCGCTCCGCCTGGACGCCACCTTCGCCGCCGACCACCCCCGCCCAGGCACCGCGGGCGTCGCCGTGCAGTCCGGGGGCGTGGGCATCGCCCTGCTCGACGGGCTGTCCAGGCTCGGTATCGGCGTCTCCTCGTTCGTCTCGCTCGGCGACAAGTTCGACGTCAGCGGCAACGACATGCTCCAGTGGTGGGAGAGCGACGGCCGCACTGAGCTGGCTCTGCTGCACCTGGAGTCGTTCGGGAACCCACGGGCCTTCTCCCGTACCGCCCGGCGGGTGAGCCGCCGTATGCCGGTGCTCACCGTGGACGCCGGACGCACCGACGCGGGCCGGCGGGCGGCCGCCTCGCACACCGCGGCGGCCGCCACCCAGACCATGACCCGGGGTGCGCTGTTCACCCAGGCAGGCATCACCGCGACCCGCTCGGTCAGCGAACTCCTCGAAGCGGCGGCGCTGTTGCACTCCCAGCCGCTGCCGACAGGCGGTCGCGTCGTGATCGTGACCAATGCCGGCGGTGCCGGAGTACTCGCCGCCGATGCCTGCGCCGAGGCCGGGCTAAGCCTGCCGACGCCGACCCCGCAGCTGATCGACGACCTGCTCGCCGTACTCCCCGAGGGCGCCGCCGTCGGGAACCCCGTCGACGCCACCGCCGCCGTGAGCGAGGCACAGCTCACGGACTGCGTCGACCGGCTCATGCGGTACGACGGCGTCGACGCGATCGTCGTCGCCCTGGTCCCGACCGCCGTCGCCACCGCCACCGGAGACGACCTGGTACGGGCCCTCACCTCGGCGCCCGGCCGGCGTGCGAAGCCGGTCCTCGCTGTACGCCTGGAACAGGATCTGCCGGTCAGGCTGCTGCCCGCCGCGGACGACGGCACCGTCCCGGCCTACGCCGAACCGCAGGCGGCGGCACTGGCGTTGGCCCACGCGGCCGACCGCGCGGCCTGGCTGGCCCGGCCTGCCGGAACGGTGCCGGAACTCGACGGCATCGACACCGACCGGGCCCACGCCATCGCCGACACCTACCTGGCCGCGCACCCGGACGGCGGCTGGCTCGACCCGCGCGCCTGCGCCGACCTGCTCGCCTGCTACGGCATCCCGCAGATCCCGTGGGCCTGGGCCGAGACCGAGGACGAGGCCGTTCACGCCGCCGAGTGGCTGCGCGGCGCCGACGGCCGGGTCGTCCTCAAGGCCCACTGGCCGGGACTCGTCCACAAGAGCGAGGAGCACGCGGTCCGTCTCGACCTGCGTGGCGAGGCTCAAGTGCGGGACGCGTACCGGGACTTGGCGACCCGCTTCAGCCGCCTGATGACCGGCGTGGTCGTCCAGCCGCTCGCCGAGCGCGGCACCGAGCTCTTCGCCGGCGTAGTCCAGGACGAGGTCTTCGGCCCGCTGGTGCTGTTCGGGCTCGGCGGCACGGCCACCGAGGTGCTCGCCGACCACGCGGCCCGGCTCGCCCCGCTCACCGACCACGACGTGCACGACCTGATCACGTCCCCGCGCTGCGCGCCCCTGCTCCTCGGCACGCGCGGCAACGGGCCTGTCGACCTCGAAGCCCTGGAACAACTGCTGCTGCGGCTGTCCCGGATGGCGGCGGACCTGCCGCAGCTCGCCGAGGCCGACTTCAACCCGGTCCTGGCCGCGCCGGGCGGCACCACCGTGCTCGACGCACGGGTACGACTGCTGCCGCGCCGCCCCCAGGACCCCTACCTGCGCCGACTCCGCTGAAGCCGGGGAGGGAACCGATATGAGGCACAACAAGGTCGGCTCCGTAATGACCACGGACGTCGTCCATGCCGGGTACGACACACCGTTCAAGGAGGTGGCACGGCTCCTCGCCGGCCATCGCATCAGCGGACTCCCGGTGGTCGACGGCGACGACAAGGTCATCGGGGTCGTCTCCGAGACGGACCTGATGGTGCACCAGACCGCCACCCCCGGACCCTATGGGGTGAAGCGTCGCGCACCACTCGGGCAACTGACGCGCAGCGCCAGGAAGCAGGCGGCCAAGGCGCAGGCCCACACGGCCGGAGAACTGATGTCGGACCCGCCGGTCACCGTGCACGCCGACGACACGATCGTCGAGGCCGCCCGAACCATGGCCGCACACCGTGTGGAGCGGCTCCCCGTCCTCGACGAGGAGGACCGGCTGGTCGGCATCGTCACCCGGAGCGACCTGCTCCAGGTGTTCCTGCGCCCCGACGACGAGATCCGCGACGAAGTGATCAAGGAGGTCCTGATCCGCGCCCTGTGGCTGCCGTCCCGCAGCGTCGACGTGGCCGTGGCGGAGGGCCTGGTCACGCTCACCGGCCACATGGAACACCGGACCGAGACAGAGATCGCCGTCTCCATGACCCGCCGGATCGACGGCGTGGTCGACGTCATCGACAAGCTCACCTACCGCCTGGACGACGCCCGCATCCGCGAGGAGCAGGCACTGCACGGCGCGGCCGACGACTGGCCGCGCGGACTGTGAGAGGAGGATCATCCCCATGACTGGCACCGTGTTGGTCACCTATGGCACCAGGAACGGATCCACGGCGCACATCGCCGAGTCGATCGCCGACACCTTGCGTGAGAAAGGGCTGACCGTCGAGACGATGCGGGCCGCGTCCGTGCCCTTCGTGGACCGGTACGACGCGGTCGTGGTCGGCGGCGGGCTGTACGCCGGCCGCTGGCACAAGGACGCCCGGACGTTCGTCCGCCGTCACCGCAAGGATCTCGCCGAGCGGCCCGTGTGGTTCTTCAGCAGCGGTCCGCTCGACGCCTCCGCCTCCGAGCGGGACATCCCGCCCGTGCGCGCGGTGCGCCGCGCGATGCAGGACCTGCACGCCCGAGGCCACGCCACCTTCGGCGGCTGCCTCGAAGAGGACGCGGACGGTTGGCTGGCGCGCAGGATCCTGCACTCCGGAAAGGGTGGCGACTTCCGGGACTTCGAGGCCGTCGAGGCGTGGGCGGCCGGGATCGCCGGGGAGCTGAAACACTGACGGTGCTCGACAGATCGGGCGCACGACAGCAGCAGGGGGCCTCACCAGGACATGCCGGTGAGGCCCGCTCACTTTGCGGTCTGCCGCGAGGTGAGCTCGCACGATCGCCGCCGCTTCCCCAGAATGGTGCTGTACCCGACTCCGGATTCCCGGCGGGCTCCCCGACGGGCACGACGTCACAGTCGTGGCAGCCGCTCGCTTCCACGGAGAGCGGGCAGGCCGAGGTGAAGATCATGCTCCGAACCGTCACCGTAGGACTCGACGGATCGCCCGAGAGCCGGGCCGCCGCAGAGTGGGCGGCGCGCGAGGCACGGCTGCGCGGACTGCCTCTGAACATCGTGCACGTCAGGGAGCCGGCTCCCGAGCCCCTGGCGCAGGCTCCGCTGGTGGGGCCCGAGACGCACCAGCGGTGGACCCAGCAGGTGCCACACGAGTTCGCGGAAGGCATCCGGCTGCGCCACCCCGGTGTCGACGTGATCACGGAACAGCTGACAGGTACGGTCGTCGACGCACTGTGCGGGGCGGCCGACCGCGCCGACCTGCTCGCACTGGGCTCGCGGGGCTTCGGTGGCATCGGCGGGTTCATGGTCGGCTCGGTGAGCCTTGCCGTCGTAGCCCGCGCGGAGCGCCCCGTGGTCCTCGTACGCGCGGGGGAGCAGGCCGCCGACGAGCACGGGATGGATCCGGCGGGCGTCCCGTCCGCCGCCACGCCGTTCCGGCCTGTCGTGCTCGGCCTGGACACCAGGCACCCGGACGACACGCTGCTGGAGTTCGCCTTCGACGCCGCGGCGCACCGCGAGGCACCGTTGCGGGCGGTCCACGCCTGGCCCGACCCGGCCATCTCCTACTACCGCTTCCCCGGCGACGCCGAACTCCACGAGGAGCTGGCGCGCCAGAATGCCGCCGCACTGACCGAGGTACTGCGTCCTTGGCGGCAGAAGTTCCCGGGCGTCGAAGTGATCGAGGCGAGCCGGTGCGGGAGCGCCGCGCAGGTGCTCGTTGATGCCGCCCGCGATGCCTCGCTGACCGTGGTCGGCCGTCGTATCCGCGCCGGTTCGATCGGCGCCCACATCGGCCATGTCGCCCATGCGGCTCTGCACCATGTCGCCGCGCCCGTCGCTGTCGTCGCCCACAGCTGACCTCGTGTCGGCCGTGGACTGGCGGGGTGGCCTGGGTTTCGCCGGCGTAGACGCCTCGGGTGACCCCGTCGGACGCGATGCGGACGAGCGCGCCGAGCGGGGAGCGGCCGGGAAAGGGCGCGGTGCCGTACAGCCGGCTCACGCCGTGCACGGTCACCGACGCCCTGCCGAGCTTCCGCAACGGGCGTGCCGTTCACGCGTTTCGCCATGGGTCAGCCGGTCTTGTGACCCCAGCGCGGTCCGACGGACGTCCACTCGCGGCCCCACGTGTCCAGCCGCCGCTGCTCCAGTCGCCAGCGGGCGATCGCACCCGCCCCCGCGACCGCTCCGGCCAGCGCGATGCCGGCCGCCGTCCCCAGGGCACCGGCCTCGACCGCAGCCGCCGTGGGGCTGGGCGGCCGGCTGGTCAGCCGGCCCTGGCGGTCCTCCCAGACCGTGACCGTGGAGCCAGCCAGGCTGCCGGTGTCCACGAGGGTCCGGCCGGTGTGCGTGGTGCCGTCGGGTGCGGTCCAGACCACCGTGGTGGTAGTGCGCTCGCCCGTCGTGCCGATCCCGCTGACGCTGTCCGGGACGTCGAAGAGGAGCACGGCCCGCACGGACTCCCGCTCCGTCCGCTGTTGCGCGAAGACGTCGTCCGCGGCCCGGGCGGTCACCACTCCGGTGACGGTCCCGCCCACCGCGACGAGCGTCCATACGGCCAGGACGATCCAGGCCTCGATGATGTCGTCGCGTCGCCGCAACGGGTTGCTCCGCCACCGCCACAGCAGCTTCTTCATGTGCCTGGTCCTGCGCATCGGTGCGCACCTCCTCCTGGTCGTGATGACACTTCCGAAAGTGGCAGCCGACCGTGGGCCAGGGCATGGGCCGACCAGGGACATGCGCGGGGCCGCTCAGGCCAACTCCGCTGCCGAAAAGGGACGTTCAGCCCCTGTCAGGGACGGGCCGCGCGACCGCGGCGGAGGCCCGTCCCGGGGCGGCCTTGCCGGCAAGGGCCTCGGGAACTCCCGGGTACAGCTCGAAGGCGCCGCTGAGGCCCGTGCCGCGCAGCAGTCGTGGGAAATCGCCGCCGGGCGGGACAAGCCGCAGTCTGCCGATCCGTGAGCGGACCCGGTTGCGTGCCCGGCACAGGATGCCGAGGCCGGAGCAGTCGATGAAGGAGACGGGACTCAGGTCGAGCACCAGATCGGGCTCCGCACCGGCCGTCAACGCGTCAAGCGCCGTGGAGAGGACCGGAACCGCCAGGAGATCGAGTTCGCCGTGCAGGGTGACGACGGTGGTGCCGTCGTCGGTGAGCGCCGTGTGGTACGTGGCGGACCTGGTGTGGTTGTCGGTCATGGACGCAGCCAAGTCCAGTCGGCGAGGTGTCCGGAAGGGCCGTTCGGCCCCTCGGATCTCGGCGGCCGGGCCCGGACGGCCCGGGTTCCGGCGCCCCCGCCCACGGTGCCCGTGCGGCAGGCGGCTGAGGGCCGGACGGCCCAAGCGGACCCCGTCAGGACGGGGCAGGCTGGATCTGCGGGGTGGAACCGGTGTTGTCAGGCGTCCCGGCACCCGCCGTCGGCGCCCGCCGACTCCCAGGTCCCGCGCCGGACCAAGAAGGGTGAGCGACATCATGAAGGCCTTCGTCTTCCACGGCCCCGGGCAGCCCGCCTGGGAAGAGGTCCCGGACCCCGGCATCAAGGAACCCACCGACGCGATCGTGCGCGTGGACGCCGTGACGATCTGCGGGACGGACCTGCACATCCTCAAGGGCGATGTGCCCGAGGTGCAGCCCGGTACGGTGCTGGGCCATGAGGCCGTGGGCGAGATCGTCGAGATCGGCAGCGATGTGCGGACTGTACGGCCCGGAGACCGCGTGCTGGTCTCGTGCGTCACCTCCTGCGGGCGCTGCTCCTACTGCAGGGAGCGGATGTACGGCCAGTGCCGGGGCGGCGGGGGCTGGATCCTCGGCCACCTGGTCGACGGCACCCAGGCCGAGTACGTGCGCGTCCCCTTCGCGGACCTGTCCGTCCACGCGCTGCCGGGCACGGTCGACAGCAAGGACGCCGTGCTCCTCGCGGACATCTTCCCGACCTCGTACGAGGTGGGCGTCCTGAACGGCCGGGTGCGTCCCGGTGACACCGTCGCCATCGTCGGCGCGGGCCCCATCGGTCTCGCGGCGATCGCAACCGCACGCCTGTTCGGTCCTGAGCGGATCGTCGTGGTGGACCTGGCTCCCGCCCGGCTGGAGGCGGCCAAGCGGCTCGGGGCCGACGCCGTCGTCGACGCCCGGGAGGCGCCGGAGCAACTGGTCGCGGACCTTACCGACGGGCTCGGCGCGGACGTCGTCATGGAGGCCGTGGGCGTGCCCGAGACCTTCGAGCTGTGCACCCGTCTGGTACGGCCCGGTGGCCACGTCGCCAACATCGGTGTCCACGGCAAGCCGGCCACGCTGCACCTCGAAGACCTGTGGATCAAGAACGTCACCATCACCACGGGTCTGGTGGACACCCACTCCACGCCCACCCTGCTGCGGATGACGGCGGCCGGCCGGCTGCCAACCGCCCAACTGGTGACCCACACCTTCCCGCTGGACCACATGGACGAGGCGTATGACGTCTTCGCCCGGGCCGCCGACACCGGTGCCCTCAAGGTCGTGCTCGGCGGGGAGCAGCACGAGGTCGCGGTCCGCGCGGGCTGACGACGGGATCCGGGCGTCGTATCACGGGTCTGTTCGAGGTCGCCGGGAAAGGCGCCGTGGGTACGGACGGAACGGCACCGCGGGGGATCGGTGCCGCTCCTGAGGCCAGTCTCTCGCGGGCCACGGACCCGTACAGGTGCCGATGGTCACGTGCGCGGGGCCGACCGGCCCTTACGCTCCCGGGTGCGCAACCGGTCCTACAGCCGGTCCGCGAGTCCAGGTGCCATTGCGCACTCCCCGCGCGCGAGCACGATGGCGCCGATGCCAGCTGCCCGTGTACAAGCCGACGGGATCGGGGAAGACCGGGGCCCGGAACAGGACCGTTCGGCCCAAGCCCCGCGCGGACGGGGGGCGGAGTCTGAGGGTGTGGACCCCGACAGCCGAGCCCAGGAGGTCGCCATGACCGGCTCTCCGCACGTCGTGAGCGACGTGATGACCCACACCGTCCTCGCCCTGCACCACGGCGCCGCCTTCAAGGAGATCGTGACGGCCCTGCAGCAGTGGCAGGTGAGCGCGGCGCCTGTACTGGACGACGACGGACGTGTGGTCGGCGTCGTCTCCGAAGCGGACCTGCTGCGCAAGGAGGAGACCTGCGACGGCGCTCCCGTCCGGTACGACGACAGCCTGCCGGACTCCCGCTCCGCCAAGGCAGGATCGGTCACCGTCGAGGAGCTGATGACCGTCCCGGCCGTCACCGTGCACCCCGAGGCCACGCTGCCCGAGGCGGCGCGGTCGATGGCGCGGCACGGAGTCAAACGGCTTCCGGTGGTCGACGCGAACGGCCTGCTGAAGGGCGTCGTCAGCCGCTCCGACCTGCTGAAGGTGTTCCTGCGGGAGGACGAGGACATCGCCGAGGAGATCCGGCACACGATCGTGCCGCACCTTTTCGCCGACTCGGCCGGACCGATACGTGTGGCGGTCAACGGCGGCGTCGTGACCCTCACCGGCCGCGTCACGGACACCACGCTGATCCCGGTGGCGGTCGGGTGGGTACGGAGCGTCGACGGGGTGATCGCTGTGGACTGCGCACTCACCGGCCCGCGTCACCGCCCCGACCTCGACCCCGATCTCCCCGGCGACGAGCGCGTCTCTCCGGCCTGAGGGCGCAGGCGCCCACATGTCCCGGATCCGGGAAGAAGGCGACGGACCATGGCACGGACCAGCCGAGCACACGTGACCACAAGACCGCTCTGGCGCTGGCGGCACAATCCGCTGCGCCGGCACAGCGACGTCGTCGAAGCCTGGATCGTGCTCGCCGTCTGGACGGTTACCCTCCTCGGCGGATTGCTCGCCGGATGGGCCGCTGGTCAGGCCGTGGACCAGACGTTCGCCGAACGGCGCGCGGCCGCTCATACGGTGTCCGCCGAACTGACCGAGAACGCGGCCGAGGGCTCACCGGTCGTCGCCGGCTACGACGTGGGGAAGGTATGGGTCACGGTGCGCTGGACGGCCGCCGACGGCTCCACGCACACCGGTCTTGCGAAGGCCGACCCGACGGCCACCACGGGCATCCGGCTCCAGGTCTGGGTGAACCACGGTGAGCGGCTCGTCGGCCCGCCGCCGAGCCAGGCAGAGGCGACCTTCGAGACCGTCATGACCGCTGCCCTCGTGGCTCCGCTCGTCAGCACGGGGGTCTGGGGTGCCGGCTGGGTGATCCGTCGGCAGTTGATGCGTCACCGCCTCGACGAGTGGGACGCGGAGTGGCGGCAGATCGGTCCCCAGTGGCGGAACTTCAGCGGGGGCAAGGGATGACCTCGGATACCGGACAGGAGAACCTGCGATACCGGGGGTCCTGTCACGTAGGGCTCCGTTATCGCAGGTCACTCCGTGCGGACATCGGCACGAGGAGACAGTGGACGTCCACCACGCCCTCGACGGCACGGGTCAGCCGCTCGGCGACCGGGGCCAGGCCGGAGCCGTCGATCCACCCGGTGAGGGTGACGACGCCTTCGGCGACCTCGACCTGAATGTGGTCGGCGGAGAGGGGGAAGAGGCGGTCGACGACCTCGTGACGCACCTCCTCGGCGAGTTCCTTGTCGTCGCGGAGGAAGACCTTCAGCAGGTCGGAGCGGCTGACGATCCCTTTGAGCAGGCCCTCGTCGTCGATCACGGGGAGCCGCTTGACCCTGCGGTGCGCCATGATGCGGGCCGCCTGGGCGAGGGTGGCACCGGGATGCACGGTCACGGCGGGCGAGCTCATCAACTCCTGGGCGGTCGCCGCGCCGGCCTTCGCCAGATCGTCCAGATGCCGCAGCTGTGCGAACCGGTCCGGGTCGCTGTCCCGGAACTCCTCCTTGCGCAGCAGATCGGCCTCGGACACGACACCGATCACCCGGCCGTCACCCTCCACGACGGGCACGGCACTGACCTTCCGCTGCTCCAGCAGGGTCACGACGTCCTTGAACGGGGCATCGCGGCCTACGGCGGCCACGGCGTGCGTCATGACCTCGCTCACGGTGTGCGGCTTGCCGTGCATGGTCTCCTCCTCGGATGGACGGGCGGGCCCGAGGGGTCCCTCTTCTCAGGGTGAGTGCCGGAATGTCCGAACGCCACAGGCCGCTCGGACCCCGGAACGGGACGTTCGGACTGGATTCGGGCCCCCTGTACGGAGGGTCGCCCGGTCCATGCGTCCGGAGCTCCGTCGGAGCTCTGGGGCCACTTCTCCGCTCTGCCGGCGCCGGCGATGTCGACGATCCTCGCCGCGCTGGTCACCACAGCGTTCGACGTTCTGAACGACCGTCACGCCGGTACGGCCCTCCCGTACGCCGGAGCCGAGTCGCGACAGAAGGGCCGTTGTCCGGACAGGCCGGGACGGACGGCCCCTGGTTCGCGGGTTTGCGAAGCGAAAGATGGAGTCGTACCCATACCGCCGCACCCGGCGGTGGATGACGGTCTGAGAGACGGCTGACTCATGTACCCCAACGACGGATTCCGCGAACTCGATCGGTACGAGTGTCTGCGGCTGCTGGCGCGGGCGGCTGTCGGCCGTATCGTTCACACGCGCCACGCCCTGCCCGCGGTGCTTCCGGTCAACTTCTGTCTGGACCGGGACGGTGCGGTGCTGCTGCGTACCGCGGCCGTCTCGGAGCTGGTCCGTGCGATCGACGGCGCGGTGGTCGCCTTCGAGGCTGACGAGGTCGATGCGGAGGCCCACTCGGGCTGGAGCGTCGTCGTCACCGGGCGCGCCACGGTCGTCACCGACCCCGTCGAGCAGCAGCGCCTTGCCCTTACCGGGCCTCGCTCCTGGGTGGCTTCCCCGGAGGAGGCCTTCGTCCGTATCGAGCCGGAGTTGGTGACCGGACGCGAGCTGGTCGCCGGACGCACGATGTACGGCGTGGATCTGAGGGCCTCCGGCTGAGTTGCTGTCCTCGGATCTGCCGGTCCTCCTCGCCAGATCGAGTCAGGTGTAAAGGTTTCCTTGACGTCGGTAGCGTGTAAAGGAATCCTTTACACATGGTCGATTCTGCGATGCCCCTCACCGCCCTGAGCGGTCTGCTGGCCGAGCGGGCCTCGGCCCTGGCCGAAGCCGTGGCGAGCCCGCTGACGCAGCCCGCCTACCTCGACCTCGTCCGGCGCTCGCAGGAGGTCGACGACCTGGCGGGCCAGGTGCTCAAGCTGTGCGTGCAGCAGTCCCGGGATGCCGGCCACACCTGGCAGGAGGTCGGCGACCTGCTCGGAGTCACCCGCCAGGCCGCCTTCCAGCGGTTCGGCAAGCCGATCGATCCCCGAACGGGAGAACCCATGGACAAGACGGTACGCATGCTCGACGCCGCGGAACGCGCCCTCGCCATCGTCAAGGACGTCCTGGAAGGCCGCATGGACGAAGCCCGGCGAACCTTCAACGCCGAGGTCCTGGCGGCGTTCACCGACGAGGTGCGCGGGAACGGCCTTGCCACGGTCGCCGGACTGGTCGGCACCTTCGAGGGCTTCGGCCGGACCGAGCCGTTCGTCCGGCGCATCGGCGATCACACGGTCGTCGACATCCCGCTGTGCTACGAGGCCGGCGAGATGAGGGCCCGGGTTGCCTTCGACGCTGACGAGAAGGTCGCAGGGCTGGTCATCATCCCGCCCGAGACCCCGTGAGACCTACCGGAGAGCCACTGGCACCTGCCGGGTGAGCCGCCCCAGAAAGACCGCCCATGCTTGCCGACTCCCTCAGCACATCACCGACCACGCCCTGGATGGTGATAGCGCCGCTGATCGCTGTGTTCCCCGCCGTTCTCTGCATGATCGACGTCGCCCGACACCCGAAAACCCGGAGCCTGACACCTCAGGTCTGGCTGGCCGTCTGCGCCTTCGGGAACGTCTTCGGGAACGTCTTCGGACTCATCGCCTATCTGAAGTTCGGCCGGGCCGAGAACCGATAGCCGTCCCCGCCGCGACTTCATCCGGCGTGCTGCGGCTTCCCCCAGCCGCTCGGCCTCCACGACCGGGCAGCCCGTATGGCCCCATGAGAAGGGGCCGTACGGCGTGCCGGTGGGGTTCTAGCGGTCCCTGCCCCCGGCGTGCGCGCGGCACGAGCATCGTCCTCGGAGCCGTATCGGAACCCGCGAGCCGCCCGGCGGTGTCCGCGCTCTGGTCCCGGCGGCCCCTTCCGCTGCATGCGAGCAGCAAGGCACAGAAGGGAAAAGGGACATGACTCTCCATCACGTGACCGTGGGTGTGGACGGTTCACTGGTCGCCGTACGGGCCCTGGACCGGGCCGCCGACGAAGCCGTACGCCGTCACACCGAACTGCGCGTCGTCTACGCGGTGCCCGACGACGACGAGGCCGGGCCCATCCTGGCGTCGGCCGCCGCTCGCGTCGCCGTTCGCCACCCCGCCCTGCGAGTGGTGACCAAGGCCGTACAGGGAAGCGCCGTAAAGGTGCTGACCGACGAGAGCAGGTGCGCCGCCCTCACCGTCGTCGGCACGCGGGGGTTCGGCGGGGTCACCGGCGCCCTGTTCGGCTCGGTGAGCCTGCGGTTGGCCGCACATGTGCACGGTCCGCTGATGGTCGTACGGGAGGACCACCCGTGCGATACCGGCGCCGCGCCCCCCGGTGAGCGGCCGGCGGTGCTGCTCGGTCTGCGGGGCGACGCCGACGCCCGGGCAGCGGTGTACGCCTTCGAGGAGGCGGAGCGTCGTGGCGTGTGGCTGTGGGTCCTGCACGCACCCGACCACCGGTACGTCACGCCCGAACTGCCCTGGCTGGTCTCCGCGTCGAGCCCCGGCCAGCAGCGTCTTGCCCTGCGGGACCGGGCGGAGGCGGCCGTGCCTCGCTTCAGCCTCTCCCGTCTGCAGGAGCGGTACCCCGGCGTGAGCGTCGACGCCCGTACCGTGCGCAGCGGACCTTCCCACGCCCTGCTGGAGGCGACCCGTGAGGCGGCGGTCGTGGTCATCGGCGCCCACCGTCGGACCGGACACCCCGGGCCGCACCTCGGCCCCGTCGCGTACACCCTGCTGCACCGCTCGCACTGCCCGGTCGTGCTGGTGCCCCCGGGCCGGTGACCCGGACGCTCGCGGTCGCCAAGTGGCCCTGAGACACGGGACGTTCGGGCCGTCGACGGGGTCCTTGCAGCCCCTCCGGCGGGCGGGGCGCAGGCGGGACATTGAAAACGCGACAAGGGCTGTGACAGCCCCCGCGTGACACTCCTCGGAGGGGATGAAGATCATGGCAGTGCACAACCACCCGCAACGTCACCTGGGATTCCGTCTCCCGTCCCGGAACCGGGCGGAAGCGGCTCCGCAGGCCGCGGACACCGCGACGGCGACCGTGACCGGTGCGCACGTGCTCGCCGGGCTGCGCCTGCTGACCGGGTTCGTCTTCCTGTGGGCGTTCCTCGACAAGACCTTCGGCTTCGGCTACGCCACACCGTCCGGCAAGGGCTGGATCGACGGCGGTTCGCCCACCAAGGGCTTCCTGAGCTCGGTCGCGGCCGGGCCGCTGGAGTCAACGTTCCACGACTGGGCCGGGGGCGTCTGGGCGGACTGGCTGTTCATGCTCGGCCTGCTGGGCATCGGCCTGGCGCTCGTCTCGGGCGTCGCGCTGCGGCTCACCGCGGTGGCGGGCACGGCGATGATGGCCCTGATGTGGATGGCGGAGTGGCCCCCGGCCAAGCACCTGTCGGACGGGTCGCTGAGCATGTCCACCAACCCGTTCGCCGACTACCACCTCATCTACGCCGTCGTGCTGATCGCCCTCGCGGCAGCGGGCGCCGGCGCCACCTGGGGCCTGGGCAAGGTCTGGGCGCGGCTGCCCTTCGTCAACCGCAACCGCTGGCTGCTGTGACCGTCGGTCGCAACCGTGAGCGGCTCCGAAACCGGTGGCTGCTCTGACAGCCCGGAGCGCATCGCGCCAGGGGCGCCGCCGCTGAGGGGAACATCATCCCCAGCGGCGGCGCCCTTTCGGGTGCTGTCACATGTCGTCACCTGGCGCCACAACGGTTCTTCGGCACCGCAAAGGGACCTGTGGGCCTGCTGGAACCGCCGCACCGCGACCGTTGGTTCGCCGATCGGCCCGGAGACGCCCGAGGTGGTCCGGCACGCGGTTGCCCCGGCGGCCGTCGTCCCGCACGCTGACCGCTCACGCCAGGCCGAGCCGCCACGGCCGGCCGTACATCTGCCACCGCCCGACTCAGGTGGCGGCCGGGGCCAGGCGGATGCCGGTGATCAGATCCGGGTGGATGCGGACCGCGTAATCCATCGCACCGCCCACCCAGGGGTGCAGCAGCTCGCGGTAGCGGGCCAGCTCCCGGGCGTCGGTGACCAGCCGGGCGTACCCGGTGATCACGACGCTCCAGCCCAGATGGGTGACGGGGTCGATGGAGTCGGCCTCGTAGGCGACGACCACGCCCGGCGCGTCCGCCTGCCGGCTGCGGGAGGTCAGGGCCGCGCCCTCGTGGGTGCGGATGACGACGTCCCCACCGTCGAGGACATGGTTGACCGGTCGCACGGTCGGCAGGGCGTGCCGGGTGAAGACGACCCGCCCGATCGAGACGCTGCCCAGCAGCCTGAAGGCCTCCGTGGCGTCTAGCGTCACGCTCTGGCGGGGTCCCGGGGAGACCGGCTGCGCTTGGTCCAGGGCCATAGGCGGTATCCGTAGGTGTTCTGGTCACTCGGCCACCGTGGTTTCGTCCGCGGGCCGATTCTGATGGATCACATCATTCGAACGGGGAGGCAGCCTTCGGCACTAGGGCCGTTCGGGCCACTCCCGGGCCTGGTGGGTCCTTCACATCGCTACGGCCGATATGTCTGCGACAGCGCTTTTCGCCACGGCGGGAGAGGCGCCGGCGGCCTGTGGCGCGAGCCGCTCCGGGCGGGCCCGCAGCCGGTCGGGTTCGGTGGGCCCCGACTCGCGGGCGGCGTGCGACTGCGTGGGGCGTTCACCGCCGGTACTTCCCAGCTCCACGGTCAGGACCGTGCGCGAAGGTGTCCGGCGACCCATGAGGATGTCGCAGCGCGGCGGATTCTGTTTTCTCACCGGGCCCGGAACGTTACGGTGTCATGTGACCGGACAGCCGACTGTCGGCCCGGCCTGCGCACAGTCGGGAGGGTCACCGGTGGCACGCTCCGAGGAGCCCGGAGGGGCTCGAGTGCGGCTGCCCCAGCTCAGGCTGGACGAGCTGCTGGAGGAGTTGCAGGCGCGGCTCGACGCGGCCCGTAGCACTCGGGACCGGGTGCACAGCCTGCTGGAGGCGGTGCTCTCGGTCGGCCGGGAACTGGACCTGGAGCAGGCGCTGCACAGCATCGTGGAGGCGGCGGCCGTGCTGGTCGACGCCGAGTACGCGGCCCTGGGCGTGATCGGACCGGACGGCAAGCGGCTGTCCGCCTTTCACACGATCGGGGTCGGCGAGGACCAGATCGCCGCGATCGGCCCGTTCCCCGAAGGCCACGGCATCCTCGGGGAGCTCATCCGCCACCCCGAGCCGCTGCGGCTGACGAAGATCTCCCAGCACCCCGCCTCGCACGGCTTCCCCGCCCACCATCCGCCGATGAACACCTTCCTCGGCGTGCCCATCCGGGTACGCGACCAGGTTTTCGGCAACCTCTACCTGACCGAGAAGCGCGGCGGGCTGCAGTTCGACGAGGACGACGTGTCGGTGACGTCCACACTGGCGGTGGCGGCCGGCGTCGCGATCGACAACGCACGCCTGTACGAGGAATCGCGGCTGCGGGAACGCTGGCTGCAGGCGAACGCCGAGATCACCCACAGCCTGATGTCCGGTGGCGACCCCACCGAGGTCCTCGCCCTGATCGCGGAGCGGGCCGGTGAGATCACGGGGTCGGCCCTCGCCGTGGTCGCCCTACCCGTGGAGGGTGCCGGGTCACTGGCTGTGGAGATCGCCGTCGGCCTCGACGCCGAGGCGCACGAGGGGCTGGTTCTGTCCCTGGACCGGACCTTGATGGGCCTGGCATTCTCCGCTGCGGCTCCGGTCACCAGCGAGGATGTCGGCCACGATGAGCGCATCTCCCTGGAGCCTCAGCGCTTCGGGGGACTGGGCCCTGCCGTGGCGGTGCCCATCGGCACGGGCGAGGCGGGTCCGCGAGGTGTGGTCCTGCTGGCGCGGGAAACCGGGCGGCAGCCGTTCACGGGCACGGAGACCGAGACCCTGCAGGTCTTCGCCGCTCAGGCCGCCGTGGCGATGGAGCTTGCCGACCGACGCAGGGACGCCGAGGAGATCGCGGTGCTCCAGGACCGCGACCGCATCGCCCGGGACCTGCACGACCTGGCCATCCAGCGGTTGTTCGCCACCGGTATGACGCTGCAGAGCGCCGGGCGGTTCATCGAGCACGAGGAGGCCGCCGAGCGCGTCATGCGGGCGGTGGAGGACCTGGACGAGACGATCAAGATCATCAGGTCGACCATCTTCGGGCTTCGGGCACGTGACGGCGGAGCCGGGACGGGACTGAGGTCGCGTGTCGTACGGGCGATCGGCGAGGCCGCCCAGGTCCTCGGCTTCCCGCCTAGCGTGCGCATGGAGGGCCTGGTCGACACGGAGGTGCCGCGGGAGATCGCCGATCACGTGATCGCCGTGCTGTCCGAGGCCCTGACTAACATCGCCCGGCACGCGCAGGCCCAGCGGGC
Organism: Streptomyces sp. NPDC054770; assembly: GCF_053611985.1. NCBI lineage: Bacteria > Bacillati > Actinomycetota > Actinomycetes > Kitasatosporales > Streptomycetaceae > Streptomyces > Streptomyces sp. NPDC054770. Next base: position 92,829 of record NZ_JBSHBL010000019.1, on the reverse strand, counting down.
CGATGTGGCCCTGGAGGCGAACGGCCGTGAGGTACGGCTGACGGTGACCGACGACGGCGTGGGCATCCCGGCCGAGGGCCGCCGCAGCGGGCTGCGCAACATGGCCGAGCGGGCCGAGCAGCTGGGCGGCTCGCTGGAGGTGAACCGCCCTGAGGGCGGCGGCACTTCGCTGGTGTGGCAGGTGCCCGTGGGGGAGCGGTAGCCGAACCGTCCACTATGACGCCGACGGCGAAGTGAGGCCGTACGGCGGTTCGTTGTGACCGCGTGGCCCATCGCCGTGCTCGATTCGCGGGACCACCCTGGTAAGTGGGGACACCCAGGAGAGTTCACTCCCGGCCAGGGGCGGTCCGACCGGCCCTGGTCCGGGGCCGTTCGGCCTCTCCAGGCCGCCCGGCGGACGCACGAGGCTGATGCGCACGGACCGGGAGTAATGGGTGGTGCGGTACGGCCGGTTCTCGTCGTCCTCCCAGACCAGGGTGACCCGGCTCCAGCAGTGCCCCGTGCCGCTGTTGTCGTAGACCACCCGCCACGAGGCCGGCACGCCCCGCGCCCGCAGCACACCGTCCCGGTCGTGGACCGCTTCCCAGCTGATCAGGCTGCGGCGGAACTCGGGTGAGAGGTATTGATGCCGCAGTGCGTCGGCGAGTTGTCCCCGGCCCCGGTCGCGCAGCGCGTCGGTGTAGGCACCGTAGAAGTCGGCGACATGGTCGACGGCGGACAGCGGCCTGCCCGCACGCCCGGGGGCGCCGGAGGCGGTAGCGGCCGACTCCGGCGACGGGAGAGGCGGCACCGTGGAACCCGGAATGATGTGGCGGACCGTCGAGGGCTCGGACATGGAACTCTCCTCCTTCCCGGAGAGGAACAGGAGCGTTCCTCGCTCTCAGGAGATCGCGGTCCGCAGGTGCCTGCGAGGGCCGAGTGGACTGCCCGAGTGGTCCGTTCGGTGCCTTGCGGGCGAGCGCGGCGCGGGAACGCCGGACCACGGCGCGCTCCCGGCGGAGCACGGGCGGGCCCTACTCCAGGGCCTGCGCCGCCGTACGCCGAGGGGAGGGCGGCCCTTCCGGTCCGTACCCCAGACGGATCACCATCTGCGCGTGCACCCGGCCGTCCTGCGGCCCTGCCAACTGCTCACGCAGCTCCGGCCATTCCAGTGCCTGGTGCAGCAGCGACGCCCGCACGCCGGCGGCCGTCGCCACCAGCAGGGCGTGCTGAAGCGCCTGACCGGCCCGCAGCCAGTCCGCCCGGCGGTCGTGCGAGGTGGAGAGCACGGCGATCGTGGGTCGTTGCTCGAAGGTGCGGGCGGCGAGCTCGGCCGGGTGGCGGTGGGCCCCGAAGTCCCGCATCGGAACCCGGTCTCGGTAGTCCTGCGGTCCTACGGCCGACGGCGGAACGCCGAGCGCCGTGCCGTCCGGTTCCCGGATCCATCGGCGGCTCTCCGCTCCCCGGTCGCGGTCGGCCGTGTTGCGCCGCTCCGCCTCCAGCGTCGCCCGTAGCAGGCGATCCGTCTCGCCGGGATCCGGGTAGCCGAGCAGGGCCCCCTCGGCGTGCACGGCCTCGGCGAGCTCGTGCAGCAGGGAGACGGGCAGCGGCCGGTCGGAGAACGGGAAGCGACTGCTGTGCCGGCGCCACACGGCGTCGTACAGCCCCGCGGCCGGTGAGAAGCGGACGGGACCGCCGAGGCGGACGGCGGCCAGCAGGCCGGGCTCGTCGGGTCTGGGCAGCAGCCGGGTCACCGGTTCCCAGCCGAAGTGCGCGACAGCCAGCCGCACATTGAACAGGGCGCAGCCCACCGACAGGTGCAGCGCGCGCCCGGAAGGGTCGATGTGCCGCAGACCGCGGTCGGCGGCCGCCCGGATCTGCAGGGCTGGCGTCTCCGGGTCCAGCCGGAATCGCCAGGGCTGGGTGTTGTGGATCGAAGGGGCAGCCACAGCAGCCGAGACGATCTTCTCCAGGGTCGCCACGTCGAGCAGCGTGGTGGACATGGGGTCTCCTCCCCGCTCGGTGACCAGGGGCCGTCGGGCTTGGTCGGAAGCTCCGTTCACGGTGGCCCGCCCGCCGGCGGTGGGGCAGGGGCCGGACGGCCCCGCGTCGCGCCGGAAGTCCCGGACGCGGCCGACCGCAGGGACGAAGGCGAACCGTCCGCCAGGGCAGGTCTGTTCGTCCGCGGACCGAGCCCGCCCTACCGGAGACCCGGCCCGGATCGAAGGCCGACAGGTCCTCGATCGGTCCCGAACAGCCCATGGGGACGCGGCCGGTTCAGGTGGATGCTCGAGGTGTCAACAGACCTGGGGAGACCCGGCGATGAGGCGCGGGCCGACGACCGCGCCGGACTTCGGAGGTACACCCACCGGAGCATCGGCCGCTTCCGGTCGAGCACCCGACTGCCGGCGCCCGGGCCCCGACTTCGTGTCCGCGTCGGCTCCGTCGAGGAGGAAAGCCATGAAGCACAACAAGGTCGGCTCCGTGATGACCACGGAGGTCGTCCGCGCCGCGCAGGCGACGCCCTTCAAGGAAGTGGCCCGGCTGCTCGGCGAGCACCGCATCAGCGGCCTGCCGGTCGTGGACGAGGACGACAAGGTCGTCGGAGTCGTCTCGGAGACCGACCTGATGATCCGGCAGGCCGACACCCCGGACCCCTACGAGCCGAAGAAGCACCACCGGCTCGCCGGCCTGACCCGCAGGGGCCGGACGCGGGCCGCCAAGGCGCGGGCCCGTACCGCGGGTCAGTTGATGACGGCTCCGCCCGTCACGGTCCACGCCGACGACACCATTGTCGTCGCCGCCCGCACCATGGCCCTGCACCACGTGGAGCGGCTGCCCGTCCTGGACGAGGAGCGGCGGCTCGTCGGCATCGTCACCCGCCGCGACCTGCTGCAGGTCTTCCTGCGACCCGACGCGGAGATCCACACACAGGTCGTCGAGGAGGTGCTGGAGCGCGCCCTGTGGCTGCAGCCGCGCAGCATCGACGTGTCCGTCACGGAGGGCGTGGTCATCCTGGCCGGCCAGATGGACCGCAAGACCGACACGGAGATCGCCGTCTCCATGACCCGTCAGATCGACGGCGTGGTCGCGGTCGTCGACAAGCTCACCTTCCGGCTGGACGACTCACACGTCCGGCCCGACGACCGGGCGATGCACGGGGTCGCCGACGAATGGCTGCGGAAGCTGTGACGCGCCGCCGTCGGCACGTCAGCGGTTCACCGTCAGCGGCACGGTGTCGACGGTCGCCTGCCGGCCGTCCTTCGGTGACACGAAGTACGCCGTGAGCAGGCCGGGACCGGACCGGACGGCCCGGTAGGGGACGGTGACGTCGAAGGTGCCGCGGGTGCCGGTGCCGGACGTGGCCCGTACCAGGACGTCGGCGGCCTTGTGCCCGGCCGCGTCGGTCACCTTCAGCCGGAACTCGGCCTCGAACGTGTTCGCGCTGCCCCACACGCGCAGCGGCGTGCGGACCGTGTCGCCGAGCAGCGGCGCCTCGACCAGGACGGCCGGGGACACGTCCTCGAAGTCGGCGCGGCCGACCGGCCCGTTGAGCACGATCCTCTGCGGGCCGAAGTGCGTGACCGGCTTGCCCTCGATCTCGAACGCCACCTTGTGGACGGCCGGGAAGCGGGTCAGCGTGAACACGACCTGAGCCAGGCGGGCCCGCATCGACCCGCTGCCGCCGGCGTCGTCGTAGCGGCCGGACAGATCGACTGTTGCGACGTGGTTGCGCACGGCGACCGAACGCAGGTCGGTGCCTGACGGGATCGCGGTGGTGCGGGACCGGCTGCCCTCGTAGCGGCTGGGGCCGGCCAGCAGGGCGCGCACCGCCGCGGTGGCGGTCGCAGGGGCGGCGACCGTGCGCGGGGCGGCTGAGACCTTCGCGCCGTGCAGGAAGTACAGCGCTGTACGGACCTTCTTCGCCGCCGACGTGCCGGAGCCGTCGGCCGAGGACTTCGGTGCCGCTGCCTTCGGTGCCGCGGAGGTCGGTGCCGCGGAGGCTGAGGGCGCGGGGGCACCGGTCGTGCCTCCCGACGTTCCGCTGTCCATGGGGGACGATGTGCCGGCGGACGTGTCCGGGGCGGCGGTCGTGCCGCAGGCGGCAAGGATGAGCAGAGGGAGAGCCGGCGTCGCCGTGACCACAATGGAGCGATGGCGGCGGGCGTACGGTGTGTCGCTGAACATGGCAGCCTCCTCCGACACTTGCAGCGAACCGCCCGCCTAGGGCCTCCCCCAGTGCTGTTCGGCCCCCGACATCGGGCCGAACGGACCTGAATGCGAGGGCGGTTCGGCTCAGGAAGGACCACCGTGGGCCGGGCGAGGGGCAGTTGCCGGGACGGGGGAGGGCCGCTGAGGCCTGGTGCAGGGACCGTCGGCCCATGCCGAGGGGCGGCACGAGCGGGGGACGCTGGGGTTGGACGGTTCGCGAAGGGTGGACGGTCAGCGAGAGGCGGGATCCACCATGTCCGTGTCGTACGAGAAACCCGGCCACGCGGCGGTGCACCTGACCCGCGCCGCTTCCCTGGCGCCCTCCCCGCACAACAGCCAGCCCTGGTTCTTCGTCGAGGAGGGCCACGACCACGGCTTCGAGGTACACGCCGACGTCGGGCGCCGCATGATCCTCACCGACCCCGGCGGCAGGGAGATGGTCATCGCCTGCGGGGCGGCACTGTTCAACGCGAGGACGGCTGTGCGGCACCTCGGGTTCCGGCCGGTCGTCGAGCTGCTGCCGGAACCCGGCAGCCCCGCCTTCCTGGCCCGCGTGGGTTTCTCGACGCACGCCCCGGTCACCCCCGACGAGGCGGAACTCGCCGACGCGATAGCCCGCCGCCACACCCACCGCGGGCCGTTCCTGAGCGAGTCGCTGCCCGACGACCTCATGGACGAACTGCGCGAGCACGCCCGGGTGGAGGGCGCCGTCCTCCAGGTCTTCGACGAGCCGGAGGAGCTGGAGGTGCTCGCGGAACTGGTGCGCACCGCCGAGGACACCCAGCGCGCGGATCCCGGACACGCAGCCGAGGTGATGCGCGGCCTCGGGCACGGCGGGGTGCCTTTCGAGGCCTGCCGGTACCACCCGGACGGCACACTCCTCGCCGGTCGCGACTACCTCGGCCTCGCCCGCCGCTACCTCCTCCCGTCCCGCAGGCGCCACCACGGGACGGGCACCGTCGCGGTGCTGTCCACCCCACGCGACGACCGCCACGACTGGCTGCGGTCGGGGCAGGCGCTCGAGCGTGTCCTGCTGGCCGCCGCCGCCCGCGGGGTCATGGCCGCCTTTCACACCCAGCCCCTCGAACTGGCCGCGCTGCGCGCCCAGTTGCGCCATCGCCTGACGGCCGGGAACTTTCCGCAGACGCTGCTGCGGCTCGGCCACCCCGCACAGACATGGACCGCGCCGCGCCGCCCGCCCGCCGAGGTCCTGGTCCGCGACGGCAGCCTGGCCAGGTGGTGACGATGGCCACGGTGCGGCACGTACGGACGGCCGGGACCCGGTGGTGGTGGCGGCTGCGCCGCAACCCGCTCAGGCCCCGCAGCTACCTCGTCGAGGGATGGCTGCTGCCGGCCACCTGGACCCTGGCCCTGCTCGCGGCCGTAGCCGCGGGCGTGCTCACCGCCGATTTCGTCGAACGCGACGCCGCCTCCCTGCGGACCGAGCGGCACCCGGTGTCGGCCGTACTGACCGAGGACCCGGTGCGCTCCACGCCCGCGGTCGACGGCGCCGGCAGCGCGGAAGACTGGGCCGGCGTGCGCTGGACCGCGCCGGACGGCACGACGCACACCGGCGTCGCCCGGGTCGAAGCCGGTGACAAGGTCGGGAGCACCACGCGGGTCTGGCTGGACGACCAGGGCCGCCTGGTTCCGGCGCCCGCGACTGCCGGCCAGGCGCGACTCCAGGGCGTGGCCCTGGGCATGGTGGCCGTGGTGACCGGCGCGGTCGCGGTACTCCTCGTCTGCCGGTGCGGGTGCGCCTGGCTCGACCGCAGGCGGCTCGCCCGGCGGGAGACGGAGTGGGCCCGGATGGACCGGCAGCGGGGCGGGAGGAAGGGCTGACACCCGGCAGATCCTGGGGAGCTGTGCACCGAGCGGCATCTCCACGATGCGCACCGCCTGCGCGCCCTCCGGCATCGCCCGCAGGGCGGCGGACACGTCCGCATCGACGAACGCCACCATGGAGCCCTCGTCGGCGATCACCGGCGGGTCGAGATTGAGCAGGTCGCAGGTCGAGGCGACCGCCTTCGTCTCGGGTACGGCACTCTCCTCGATCTCCACGGCGACGGACGAGTAACGGGCGACGGGTTCGTGCTCGCGCCGGCACATCACCGCGCACATATGCCCGGCCGCCAGGAAGACGGGCACCTCGCAGTCCGGGTCGTCGAGCAGCGCGGTCATCGCGCGCGGGGGAAGACGACGGCCCGGTCGGGCCCGGCCGACCTGCCCCGCCGGGACTCACGACGGCATGACGGCGACCCGGTACCGGACGGCGTCCGGCAGCGCTCGTGCGGTACTGCCGTGCGCCGGCCGAGCACCACCAACACGGCGCTTGCAGAGACAAGGCCGAGCCGCCGGGAGACATGAACAGAACATCTCCCAGGACGGAGTGAGTGGGAGGGGGCCGAACGGACCCGGCCGGAGCCCTGGCGGCCCCTGTCCGGTGGCGGGCCGCGGGAAGACGCTGGGACCGAGACCAGTCCGAACACAGGAGGTAACCGTCATGCTTGCGCCCGTCACCGTCGGAGTCGACGGATCCGCCGAGGGCCTGGCCGCCGCCGAGTGGGCCGCGCACGAGGCGGTCCGCCGTGACCGGCCGCTGTGCCTCGTGCACGCCTGGAACTGGCACCCACGCCAGGAGTCCGGTGAACAGGCCAACGCCGCCCAGCGGTATCTGGGCCGACGCTCCCTGCGCCAGGCCGAGGAACGCGTCCGCCGCACCTGCCCCGATGTCCGCCTGAACGACGAGCAGGTCGAGGGACCCGCGATCGCCGCCCTGCTGAAGACCGCCGAACAGTCCGAGCTGCTGGTGCTGGGCTCGCGTGGGCTGAGCGGATTCACCGGTTTCGTGGTCGGTTCGGTGGCACTTGGCGTGGTGGCACGGGCAGAGCGCCCTGTCGTCCTCGTCCGGGCGGGGGAGGAGCCCGCCGACGAACACCTGCCCGCCGCCGACGGCAGCGCGTCGCACCGCATACCGGGATGTCGTCCTGGGCATCGACCTCGCCGACCCCTGCGACGAGGTGATCGAGTTCGCCTTCGAGGCGGGCCCGGCTTCGCGGGGCCCGCCTGCGGGTGGTCCACGCCTGGCGGCAGCCCTCCCCGATCGGGCTCGGCCCGGGGGGCCTCGGACTGGCCAGCGCCCCGGAGCGGGGCGGCGAGTGGCTCGGCTTCCTGATAGCCGTCCTGCGGGTGTGGCGCGACAAGTACCCCGGGGTCGAGGTCGTCGAGACCGTCACGGAGGGCCGGCCGCAGACCGTGCTGGTCCACGCGGCGGCCGAGGCCGGCCTGCTCGTCGTCGGGCGCCGTATCACCGAACGCCCGGCAGGACCGCACACCGGCCCTGTCACCCACGCCGCCATCCACCATGTCGGTTGCCCCGTGGCCGTCGTGGCGCACGCCTGAGAGATCTCCGCGGGTACGCCGACGCAGCGGGCCCAGGCACCGGCCTCACCCCGGTCACTCCTCCCGAAGCATCAGCGTGCACGTCTCCCCGGGGGCGATGGTCACGGCCCGGTCCGCCAGGACCACGCGGATTGGTGACCTCTCCGAATCGGGTACGGCGATCTCCAGCCGCCCGTTGCGGCGTCGTACGCCGACACCCCAGTGGCCGCGATAGCGCACGGTGAATCCGTACTCGGAGAGCGGGGGTAGCGGGACTGGGTCCAGCCACAGGGATTCCTCGCGGGTCTCCAGCCCCGTCAGGCCACGCTGGACCAGGTCGAGGGTCCCGGCCATGGCCCCGAGATGGATGCCCTCACCGGTGGTACCGCCCTGGATGTCGGCGATGTCCGCCTCCAGGGCCTCGTGGACGTACTGCCACGCGTCGGCCCGTCTGGCCCTGGCGAGGACCAGGCCGTGGACGAGTTCGCTGAGGGTGGAGCCATGGCTGGTGCGCCGCAGGTAGTAGTCCACGGTGCGGCGCCAGATGTCGTCGTCCAGCTCGTACCCGAGACGCCGGAACAGCGACCTCAGTTCGGCGGGCGAGAACAGGTAGCCGAGCATGAGGACATCCGCCTGCTTGGAGGCCTTGTAGCGGTTGACCGTGTCGCCCTCGGCCTCCAGGATCCGGTCCAGCCGCCGTATGGTGCCGTACCGCGCGCGGTAGGCGTCCCAGTCCAGCTCGGCGAGAGCGTCGTACCCCTCGAACTGGCTGACGAGGCCCTGGTGGAACGGCACCCGCAGCCGACGGGAGACCTCCTCCCACCTCGGCGGCTCGTCGGGGCCGAGTCCGATCTGCTCGAAGAGTTCGTCGCGGCGCCAGGGCGGCAGGCGCTCCAGAAGTTCCAGGGCGCGGGTGAGCACCCAGGCCGCAGTGACGTTCGTGTACGCGTTGTCGTCCAGGCCCGGCCGCTCGGCGCCGGGGTAGCCGTCGTGGTACTCGTCGGGTCCGACGACGCCTAGGATCCGGTAGCGGTCGGTGCCGGGGTCGAGGACGGCGAGGTCCGCCCAGAACCGGGCGATCTGCAGCAGCATCTCCGCGCCTCTGGTGTGCAGGTACGGCGTGTCGCCGGTGGCCTCGAAGTACTGCCAGACGTTGTAGGCGATCGCCGAGTTGACATGGTGCTGGAGCCGGGAGTGGTCCGGCAGCCAGTGGCCGGAACCCGGGTTTAGATGCCACTCCTGAGTCTCCTCACGGCCGTCGCTGCCGCTCTGCCACGGGTACATCGCCCCGGTCCGGTCGGCCTCGGCGGCGGCCCTGCAGGCACGGGGGAGGCGCCGGTAGCGGTAGTCCAGCAGCGCCCGGGAGACTTCCGGGAAGTGCAGGTCGAGATACGGCAGCACGAACAGCTCGTCCCAGAAGACATGACCGCGGTATGCCTCCCCGTGCACCCCCCGCGCGGGCACGCCCACGTCGAGGTCCGCGGTGTGCGGTGACAGCGTCTGCAGCACGTGGAAGAGATGGAGCCGCAGGATCCGGCCCGCCTCGCCCGGTACCTGGATGTCCGCGCGCCGCCACAACCGCTCCCAGGCGGCGGCATGGGAGTCCAGGAGGGCGGAGAAGCCCGCCGCTGCGGACACCCGGTCGAGCGCCGCGCCCAGCGGATCGCTGATCGCGGTGTCCCGTGAGGTGTGCAGCGCGACGGTCTTGTCCACGGTGACGGGTCGGCCGGGAGCGATCGGGATCACCAGGCGGTTGACGGCGCGGTGGCGGGTCGGACGGAAAGCCGCTGACACGAGGGGCTGGTCGGCGATGACCGTCGTCCGGGCCGCCAGGGCGACCACGATGCCCGACGCGGTGGTTCGGCAGCTCAGCCAGACGGTGCCGGGCTCACGAGTTCCTGTCCGGACTCCGGTCAGGTGACGGCGGTCGAGGGCGCGGTAGCGGTGCACGTTGCCGTTGATCACCTTGCTGTCGAGGCAGCTTTCGACCTCGATCTCTCCCGACCAGTCCTCCGCCGCGAAGACCGTCCGCAGCGCGGCCAGGTGAGGATCCTCCATGTGCACCAGGCGGGTCTGCTCGACACTGAGCACGCCTGTCTCGTGGTTGCGGTGGCGGAAGGAGCGGGTGAGCGTCGCGCGCCGCAGATCCAGGGTGTGGCTGTGCTCAAGGAGCGTGTGCGGGTGCGGGGAGAACCACGGGCCCCAGGCACCCCCGGTGCGGCGCCGGCGGAACCGGAGAAGTAGCCAGTTCGGCAGGTTGACCAGGTCCTCGTTCATCACCTGCCGGCCCGCCACGGTCGACTCCAGCCGGTTGTAGCACCCGGCCGCATAGGTTCCCGGGTAGTGGACCAGGTCCGCCCTGCACTCGGGCAGTGCGCCCCGCGTGGCGAAGTAGCCGTTGCCCAGAGTGCAGAGAGATTCACGCAACCGCTCGGCGGCGGGGTCGTAACCCGTCCACTTCCATGTCCACTCCGACATCCGCCACCTTTCCCTCTCCCCGGAGGCGTTCTCCTGCCGGGACGGTCCAGGTCCCCAGGGCCGTGCGGCGGTTTCAGACCGGCTGCGGAACGACGGCGACCGGGCACTCGGAGTGGTGGAGCAGGGCGTGCGCGACCCTGCCGAGCTGCAGGCCGAAGTGACCCTGCCGACGCCGGGCGCCGACCACGACGAGGTCGGCCTCGGCCGTCGTGTCCAGCAGGACGCGATGGGCGGGGCCTTCGACCGCGCGTCGACGGATTTCCACCCGGGGGTGCTCCCGCTCGGCCTCGCACAGCGCGTCGTCGAGGGCGGCGGAGGCCTGATGCTCGCGCTGCCGGGCGTCGTCGTCGGCGGCCGGCATGTGGTCCACGGGCTCGACGGTCGGGGTGCGCCACGCCCGTACGGCGGTCAGACCGCAACCGCGTGCTTCGGCCTCACGCACGGCGAACCGAACGGCGCCGGTGCTGCCCTCGGGATCCCCTACCCCCACCACGACCCGGCCGCCGGCTCCCTGGCGGGCGTGTTCCGTGCCACGGACCACGACGACCGGGCACGCGGCACGAGCCGCGACGGCCAGGCTCACCGAACCCAGCAGCATCCCGGCGATCCGTCCAAGCCCACGGACGCCCGTGACCAGGGCGAAGGCATCAGACCCTGCTGCCAGCAGCGCGGACACGGGGTCGTCGGGCAACACCTCGGCCGACACCTTGACCTCGGGATTACGCAGTCCGGCGCGTTCGGCACAGGAGGCGACGATGTGCTGTGCCAGGACCTCCTCTGCCGGACGCCCTCCGCCGAACGAGGGGCGGACCTCCTCGTAGCGTTCCCACCGGGAGGCATGGATCAGGCGCAGCGCCAGCCCCTGGCGTGCTGCTTCGTCCACCGCCCAGTCGACCGCCAGCAGACTGGAGTCCGACCCGTCGACACCCACGACCAGGGGGAGTTCCATGGTCGTCACCGCCTTCGCTGTCCGGTTGCAGAGAGGCCCCGGTGATTGCGGACAGGCCCCTGTGAACACCGTCGCACCGTCTGCCGACCGCCGCGACACGCCGGCCGACTCCCGACTGCGGCGGCTTCTGCGCAAGTCAGCGGCCGGGGCATGGCACGCCGGGGCGGATCGGCCCGGGAACGGCTATTGACCGTTCGCGGTGATCCGACGGCCCGTGAGGCTCGTGGGCCGGATCGACACCCACATCTCGCGCTCGCCGCCCGGCCAGGGTGTCGTGTGGGCATGCTGGGCGAGCCTGCGTACGGCGTCGGGGTCCGCCACAACGCTGGCCGGGCCGACGGCGAGGACGCTCCAGCCCTGGCTGAACGCCTCGTCCAGGCGGTCCACCTCGAACGCGACCTCGGTCTCCGCGGCCCGGGCGGCCACCGAGTTCGGCGCGGTCCGGAAGACGATGGCCTCGTCGACGACCTCGTAGTTGACCGGGACGACCACCGGGCGGTCGTCGGCCCCCGACACGGCGACGCGCCCCACACCGTGCGTGGAGAGCAGGGTGCGGCACTCCTCCGGGCCGAGTTCCCGGAACCGGGGGTGCAACAGCGCGTGTCCCTGGCCGGGCGGGAGACCGGTGCCGCCGCCCAGGAGCGCGGTCACCGTGGTACCCAGCGCGTCGGCGAGCCTGATGAGAGTCCCCAGGCCCGGGTCCGCGGGGTGCTCCTCAAGATAGGCGAGATAGTCGGGCGACATCCTGGCGCGGCGGGCCGTCTCCACCCGGGTTATCCCACGTCTACGGCGCTCGACGGCCACGCGTCGGCCGATGTCGCCGGGGTCCGCCGTCCCAGTGGCGGCGGACGTGGATTCCGGCCGCGTCTCTCGCACCAGCGCGGGATGCCCTCGTTCAAGGTGGCGGATGTGCGCGTCGGGACCTGGGAACACGAGCGTGACTTCATCCGTGTCCGACCAGCGCACGTCGTAGGGAGGCGTGCCGTCCTCGTGGTGGAGTCCGACGATCTCGCCGTCGCGGTGGGCTGCGCCGGTCGCCGGGCTCTCGACGACGAGTTGGTCGCCGAGGTGAGCATGCATGATCGCCACCCTCTCCTCAGAATGCCGCTGTATCCAACGTGCCACGTGTGCCGTGTCGCCGCATGGGACGGAGCCGGGCATCAGGAACGTGGCGTGGGCCGCTTTCGGCGGTACCGCGGCTCGGGACCCGCCTCGTCACCCTGGCTGGCTTCAGATGGCCCATCCTGTCCTCTGGCTGCCGCCCGGCGGAGGTATACCCATGCCTTCGATATCGCATTCGGCGGTGTTGAGAAGCTGCTGGCCGAGGGCGTTCATGGCCCGGCCCGCCGCCAGTTCGTCGCCGATCTCGGGCACGTTCGTGTCCGCCGGATGACAGTGTGCGGTTCCGATCGCGGTGAGCGCGGAGGTGCCGGTGTCGAGCACCACGTGCGCCTTCGTCGTCCCGTCGTCCTCTTCGAAGAGTCGGAGACTCACTTTCCACTGTGCCGTGTGCGGCATGGCTTCCTCCTCACCACGGAACATCCGACGGCGGGTCGCCGTCCGGTTCCCCCTCCGTGTCCCACCGTCGAACGGCGGCGCGCCCGGTTTCCAGGGCCGAACGTCCCTACGGAACCAGCGTCCGGCCCCAGCGGTATCCAGCGGACTCCGACAGCCGGCGGCTGCGCCTCCATGGGCGAGGGCGGGCCCCAGTTCCGCGGCTCGCTCTCCCGTACGGTCGGCAGGGACCCCGGCAGCGGATGCACCCGGTGTCCCCGCCGGGCGGAACCGTTCCGAGAGATCCCGCACACTCATCGCGGCCTCTTCCCGGTGGGCTGCATCTTCAGTCTCACCGTTCCCGGCGCGTGCCGCACCGGACAGGGCCGGCACGCCGTTTCCCAGGGCCGTTCGGCTCTTGGCAGGACCGGTCGGAGCGAAAGACTGGGACGGAAGGCGAGTCCACGGAATCGGGAGGCCACCGTGAACAAACACGAGAACTTCTCCGCGGAGGCCGAGGCCCGTCGGGACCGGCCTGCCCGCCCCTGGAGCCCCGGCGAGTCGCAACGGCCGGACATGCTGCTCCGCTATCTGGGCGCCGTGGCCACGGCCGCCGCCAGACACGCCGGCAGCGAGGCGCAGGCCCCGACGGCACCGGTGGGGGGCACCACCCGCTCCCAGCCTTCCACCGCCTTGCCTCCGCCCCCTCCCGGGCCGGGGCTGGTGCGGGAGGTGATGGACGTGCCCGCCGCCGCACTGCGCGACGACCTGCCGTACCGCGACATCGCCCGGCTGCTGGCGCGCGAACAGGTCGGCGCACTCCCGGTGGTGGACGACGAGGACCTTGTCGTCGGCGTCGTCTCGGAATCCGATTTGCTCGCCAAGGTAGCCTTCGAGGCCTCCGGTCACCGGCCCGGACCCATCGGGCGGCTGCGCGAGCGACGGCTCTACGGCAAGGCGCGCGGGGAGACGGCCGCCGACCTTATGACGAGCCCCGCGATCACGGTGCTGCCGGGCGCGACCGTCGCCGAGGCAGCCTGGCTCGCGGCGTTGTCCCGGCTGAAGAGGCTCCCCGTCACCGACCGCGACGGCCGCCTGGTCGGCGTCGTGCGCCGCGATGCCCTGCTGCAGGCCCTGATCAGGGACGACGCCGGAATTCGGTCGGAGGTCGAGAACCGGATCGAAGCGTGCTGCTCGCCGGGCGACCAGGACGCCGTGGAGGTGACCGTTCACGACGGGATCGTGGCGCTGACGGGGCGGATGACTCCGGCCGGCGCGGCCCGCCTCGTGGCGGAGGTGGAGGCCATCGCCGACGTCGTCGAGGTGAAGAACCTCCTCACCGCTGCCTGACCTGGGGTTCCGGCCTTCCCGGGGCTGGCCGACAGCTCGGCCTCGGAGACCATACGGAAGACGGCCAGGCCCCACACGCGGCCCCGCCCCGCGCCCCGACTGCGGGTTCGTCGAACTCGGCCCGGCGCGGGGCCACACGACAGGCACAGCGCCGACCTGCGAGCGTGCGCGGGGAACGGTAGAAGTGGAGGAGGACAGGGGGCGGCAGGGACGGCCGCCAGCCGCGGCGCCGTTTCCCCACGGCTCCGGATTCCGTGTGCCGGATGGGCGATGATCCAAATGCGCGATTACACCGCTGGTAATGGCTCCGGAGCTCTCCCGGATCCGGCGGCCTCGGCCGTGGTCGATGCGCGGGGGATCGTCACGGGGTGGAGCCCAGGCGCCGAGCGACTGCTGGGCTACTCCTGCCAAGACGTCGTCGGACGTCCTGCAACCCGTCTCCTTGATGCGGACGCGCACATTGACGGGGGATTCACCGAGGCCCTCGACCGGCGAAGCGGCGCCGTACTGCTCCGGCACCGGGACGGCCGGCGACTGGAGGCGTGGCTGCGCACGTATCCGTCGCTGGACGGCGAAGGCCATGCACAACGGCTCGTTGTGGCCACCGAGCCGGGCGAAGCAGAACAGGGCACTGCGACGACAGAGGAAGCCTTCGCCCAGGGTCACGTGCCCGTCATGGTGTACGACTCCGAATTGCGGGCCCTGCGAGCAAGTGCCGGCGCCGTTCGCGAACTGGCTCTCACCGAAGACCAACTGCGCGGTCGGCGGGTCACCGAGATCATGCCGCCCCACATCTGCCACTCGGTCGAGGACGGTATGCGCCATGTGTTCGAGACCGGGAAACCCGAGCAGTTCCACGTGCGGGGCAGGGCCCGGCCCGAGGCGCGCGAGAGAGTCTGGTCCATCACCGTGTCTCCGCTCAAGACACCGGCGGGGCAGGTGCGACGTGTGCAACTCACCGCGCTCGACGTCACCGAACAACATCTGGCCCGGGAGCGACTCGCCCTGCTGAACGACGTCAGCACACAGGTGGGCAGCACTCTCGACGTGATGCAGACGGCCCAGGAGATGGCCGATGTCGCTGTGGGCCGGCTCGCCGACTTCGTCACCATCGACCTCCTCGACTCGCTGTTCCGGGGGGTCGAACCGAGCCCGTCCGCGACCGGCACCGTCGCCCTGCGCCGCGCCGGGCAGCAGTCCGTGCTCCCCGGTGTGCCCGAAGCGGTGATCCGGCCGGGAGATGTGGACTACTACCCGGAGTCCACGCCGCCCGTGCGCTGTATGGCAACCGGCCGTCCCTCGCGCCACCGGGCCCAGGACCGGGCTATCAGGGACTGGGGGGAGGCGGACCCCGAGCGGTCGCGGGTGGTCGGGACGTTCGGAGTCCACTCGATCATGGTCGTCCCGCTGCGTGCCCGCGGCATCACCCTGGGCGTAGCCGTTTTCACCCGCCACCAGCGCCAGGAGCCGTTTCAGGACGACGATCTGCTCCTGGCCCAGGAAATCGCAGCACGGGCCGCCGTGGCCGTGGACAACGCCCGCCGCTACACCCTCGAACGCGGCACCGCACTGGCACTTCAGCGCAGTCTGCTCCCTCGGCGGTTCGCCGCCCAGAACGCGGTCGAGGTCGCTCATCGCTATCGCCCGGCCCGTACCAGGGCAGGGCTGGGGGGCGACTGGTTCGATGTGATCCCCCTGTCGGGTGCGCGGGTCGCGCTGGTGGTGGGAGATGTGGTGGGCCACGGCCTGCGCGCCTCCGCCACCATGGGCCGGCTGCGGACCGCAGTGCGAACGCTGGCCGACGTCGATCTCCCCACCGACGAGCTGCTTGTCCACCTGGACGACCTCGTCAGCCACCTGGCGACCGAAGAGGATCCCACTCCGGACCCCGAGATCGAGTCCGATCTCGACGTTCCCACCGAGCTCATCGCCACGTGCCTCTACGTGCTGTACGACCCGGTTGCACACCGCTGCACGGCCGCCACCGCGGGCCACCCGCCTCCGGCCGTCGTCACGCCCGACGGTACGGCGTACTTCGTCGACGTACCCCCTGGACCTCCGCTGGGCGTGGGCGGGCTGCCCTTCGAAACGGTCGAGTGGGAGCTGCCTGAAGGGAGTCTCCTCGCGCTCTACACCGACGGCCTCGTCGAAGGACCCGAGCATGACCTCGACAACGGCCTCTCGCAGTTGCTCCGGTGCCTGGAGGAGTCCGCGCACTCGCCGGAAGCCGTCTGCGACGATTTGATTGGGGCCTTGCTCCCCCTACAACCGCAAGACGACGTCGCTCTCCTCGTCGCCCGCACCCGAATCCTGGACGCCAGTCAGGTGGCCACCTGGGACCTGCCCTCCGACCCGGCCGCGGTGGCCGGAGCTCGCGTGGAGGTCGAGGCCAGACTGGCGGCCTGGCGGCTGTCCGAGGTGGCCTTCACCGCAGAGCTGGTCATCAGCGAGCTCGTCACCAACGCGATCCGCTACGGGCAGCCCCCCATCCAATTGCGCCTCATCCGCGACGGTGCCCTCATCTGCGAGGTCTCCGACAGTAACAGCACCGCGCCGCACCTGCGGCGTGCCCGCACCTATGACGAGGGCGGCCGCGGCCTGCTGCTCGTCGCCCAGTTCGCCGATCGCTGGGGGACACGTCACCATGCCCAGGGGAAGACGATCTGGGCGGAGATCGGGTGCTGAGAAGCGTGGTCCGCAGGGGGATCGTCCAGCAGATCGTCCAGCTTCAGCTGCCGCAGGAGCACGCGTAGTTCGTCGGGAGTTTCCACCGCACTCCTCCCCATGCCCTCGGCGCACGGGTCCGACATCGACGGGGGCGCTTTCCACGCTATTCCTCCCCGGCGGGGGACGGCATGCCGAAGCGGCGGTCGGCCGACTGGGAGGGCTCAGGTTTTGGGCGAGGGGCTCGGCCGAGTCCGCAAATCCCACGCGGGCGGGGTGCCACAGCTTGAAGGGCGAAGGGCGTACCAGAGAGATTGCCCGTGGAACGGTCCGGGGAGCGAATCGGCGTCGGCGTAGGCCGTGCGTCCCGGTACCGGCGAGGCACTGCCCGGCTGGACGACCCGGATGGGCCGAGCGTGCTGGGCCGCGCCTGTGGTGGTCGGGCGCATGAAATGTGCTTCTGGGCGCTCGGCGTTGGGCGTGTCGGGGGCCGAGTGTCCTCGACGAGAGCCGGTTGGCCCCCTCCGGGGACGACTGCCACCGTCGCACGCTGTAGGTGCCGCGGGCGTGGTCCCCGCCATACGCAGGCCGGAAGGTGAGGCGAGGTTCATGGACGAGTCGCTGTCCCTCGGCCGGATCGCCGGTGTCCGGGTCGGTCTGCACTGGAGTGTCGTGGTCATCGTCGCGCTGATCACCGTGGCGCTGGCACGCGGCCGGTTCCCCGCCGCTCATCCCGGTCACTCCCTGGTCGCGTACTGGGGTCTCGCCGTACTGACTGCCGTCGTGTTCCTCTTCTCGTTGCTCGCGCACGAATTGGCACACGCCGTGGTCGCCCGGCGCAACGGTGTCGAGGTGGAGGGCATCACGCTGTGGATGCTGGGCGGCGCGGCCCGGCTGCGCGGCGAGGCTCCCTCGCCGGCCGCCGAGCTGAGGATCGCCGGTGTGGGCCCCCTCACCAGTCTGCTGGCCGGAGGTGTGCTCGCCGGGGCCGCCGCGGGACTGGACGCGTTGCGCGTGTCCGGGCTGGTGGTCGAGGCGGTCGCCTGGCTGGGCGCGATCAACATCCTGCTGGCCGTCTTCAACGCGCTTCCCGCCGCCCCGCTGGACGGCGGCCGGCTGCTGCGGGCGTACCTGTGGCACCGCACCGGTGACCGGCTGCGCGCCACCCGGGGCGCTTCGGCGGCGGGCCGGGCGCTGGGCTGGTTCATGGTGGTGACCGGGTTCGCGGACGTGCTGTTCGTCGGCAGCCTCTCAGGTCTGTGGCCCGCGCTGATCGGCTGGTTCCTCATCGCCGCCGCTACGGCGGAGTCCCGCCAGGCGCAGCTCCGGGGCGTCCTGGCAGGCGTTCCGGTGCGTCGCGTCATGACACCGTCCCCCGTCACCGTCCCCGCCACGGCGAACCTCTCCGACTTCCTTGCCGAGGGGCCCTTCGGCCGCTACCGTCATGCGGCCTTCCCGGTGCTGGCGGCGGACGGTTCGGTCACCGGCCTGCTCACCGTGCGCCGGGTGGAGGCCGTGCCGCCGCAGGCGCGTGCGCACACGACGGCCCGAGACGCGATGCTCCCCCTCGGCGACGTGGTGACTGTCGCTCCGGACGAACCCGTGCTCGACCTGCTGCCCCGGCTGCAGGAGAGCCCCGTGCGCCGTGCCCTGGTCCTCGACCAGGGCCGGCTCGTCGGCATCCTCACCGTCGCCGACGTCACCCGTGCCCTGACCTGGCCGACCCCGCCCCAGGGGCGGGGCGCGTCTGCCTCTCTCCCGTAGCCGAAGGCGTGGCTCTCCGGCGAACCGTCGAAACCCACGGTGACGGTGCGGGGCATGGTGTCCGCCTTCCAGAGGGGGGCCGACCGCGGACCCGGAATCCGGTGGGCCGCGGCCCACGCGGCGCTCGTGCAGCGGGGAGCGGGGATCAGACCGCGGTGAGGAGGTTCTTCACCTCGACCACGTCGGCTATCGCCTCGGTTTCGGCCACCAGCCTGGCCTTGGTCGCCACCGGAAGTCGACCCGACAGTTCCACGATGCCGTCGTGCACGGTCACCGTGACGGACGTCCGGTCGCCCGGGACGCAGACGGCGCGGATTCGGTCCTCGACCTCGGCCTGGATCCCGGCGTCGTCCCTGATCAGGGTCTGCAGCAGCGCGTCTCGGCCCACGGCGCCGACCAGCCGGCCCTCGTGGTCGGTGACCGGGATTCGCTTCAGCCGGGACAGCGCGGCGAGCCAGGCGGCCTCCGCGACGGTGGCACCCGGCAGCACGGTGATCGCCGGACTGGTCATCAGGTCGGCCGCGGTCTCGCCCTCGGCCTTGTCGTGCAGCCGCCTTTCCCGCAGCCTGCCGACCGGTCCGGGACGGCGGCCGGAAGCCTCGACGGCGACCTTGGCCAGCAGGTCCGACTCGGAGACGTCGCCCACCACGCGGTCCTGTGCGTCCACGACCGGCAGGGCACCGACGTGCTCGCGTGCGAGCAGCCGGGCGATCTCCCGGTAGGGCAGGTCGTCGTGCAGGGAGGCGGCGGGCACGTCCATGATGTCCCGGACCAACGGGATCCCGGAGCCGGTCGTGGGTTCGGGGGCGGCCGTCGCCGGCGGCGGCGACGGCTGTTTCTCCGGCCCGGCGTGTTCGGCCGCCGCGGCGGCCACGGCGCCCAGGTAGCGCACCAGCATGTCCTGGCGGGCCGCCTCCCCGGGGCTCCAGGGCCGTGAGGGCAGGGACCGTCGTGCCTCGGCCCCGGTGGAGAAGTGCTCGTGCTGGTTCACGGTGGCCTCCGGAGTCCGTCGGGTTGCCTACCGTCCCAGTCTTCCGTTGGGCCGTCGGTCGTCCAGAGCCGAACGGCCCTGATGGGACGGCGTGACGGCCCTATCCGGTGCGAGCGGGGGAGCGGACGGTGACACTGAAGAAGCAGCCGACCGGCAGGAGGCCGGCACATGAGTCTGCGGGATTTCCTGGAGCGGTTCCGTCCGACCGGGACGCCGGGGGCGGCCGTCACCGGCGTGCCCCCCGACCGGGAGGCGGAACGCGCCGCGGAGCTGGCACCGGCCCTGGCCCGGCTGACGGCCGTCCAGCAGGAGGCCGCCCGGATCCGGGCGGCTGGGGAGGAGGCCGCCGGGACGATTCGGCGGGAGGCCGGGCGAGAGGCCGCGGGCATCGTAGCGGCCGCCCGGGAGCAGGCTCCTGAGGCACGGCGTCGGGCTGCCGAACCCGTCGTACGGGACGCACTGCGGGAATCCGCTGCCGTGCGCGCCGCCGGTGACCGGGCCGCCGACGCGGTCCGCGAGCGCGGTCGGGCGGGGCTGCCCCCCTTGGTGTCGGAGGCGGTGGAGGACGCGGTGGCGCAGGTGCTGCGGCCGGCGGCCGGGACGGGCGCGGCACCATGAGCGCCGGGTGGGTGGCCGGAGCGGTCCGGGCGCGGGCCCTGGCCGACCGTTGTCCGGGCGCCGCCGGGGCGCGGGAGATCGCGACGTGCCCGTCGCTCGACGAGGCACTGCGGCGGCTCGGCGGGACGCCGTACGCCAGGTACGCGCGCGACGCGGACGGGCTGCCCGAGGCGCAGCGCGCGGTGTCCGCGACGCTGTTGTGGCATCTGAGGGTGCTGGCGGGCTGGCTGCCGCGGGGCGGGGCCCGGCTGCTCGTTCCGCTCGTGTCGGGATTCGAGGTCGCCAATGTGGTCGCCCGGCTGTCCTCGCCGGACGGCCGCGGCACGGATTCCCCGGTGCCGCCGTACCGGCTCGGGGCGCTGGAGACGGCCTGGCGGCGCCTTGACCGGGCGGCGACCCCGGCGGAACTGCGCGCCGTGCTCGCCGCTTCCCCATGGGGCGATCCGGGCGGCGACACGCCGTGGGCACTGATCACGGGCATGCGGATGGCAGCCGTGCGGCGCACCGCCCTCGCCGTGCCGCAGGCGCGGGGCTGGGCCGTCGCACGCGCGGCCCTGCTGACGGCGGGTGAACTGTTCGTGCACGGCCGCTCCCTGCCGGAGCCGGTACGGCGCGACGCGGCCCGGCTGCTCGGGGGACGGGCGCCGGCCGCCGCCTCGTACCGGGAGTTCCACGACCGTCTCCCGGCGCCGGCCCAGCGGCTCCTGGCCGGCGTCGAGGAGCCCGAGGGGCTGTGGCGGGCGGAAGCCCGCTGGTGGCGCGTGGTATGGGACGACGGGGCCGCTCTGCTGCGCGACGGCCGGCCCGGGCCCGGTGTGGTCGTCGGCGCGGTCGCGGTGCTCTCCGTGGACGCCTGGCGGGTGCGGGCCGCCCTGGAGTCCGCGGCCCGGGGCGGGCGGCTCGGGGAGGCGTTCGATGCCCTGGCCTGAGGGGATGACACCGGTCCGGATGCGCCGCGTGGCGGTGGTCGTGCCGCGCGTGGCGCTGCGGGACGCGCTGGTCCGGATCGCCGAAGCGGGCTGTGTGGAGCTGGACCGTGCCGAGGAGACGGCCCCGGGCCCCGCGGCACTGCGGCTGCGGCGGCTGGAGGGCCGCGGCGGACCGGAGAAGGTGGGTGGGGCCGCGGCCCTGGCCGTCGCCGCACCCGACCTGGACCGGCTCGAGGACCGGCGGGAGACGAGCCTGCTGGCCGGGGAGGCCGAACTGGAGGAACGCGCGGAGGGCGCCGTGCGGCAGGGCGAGGTGTCGGCGCTCGCCGGGTGGTGTCCGGCGGGCGAGGTGCCCCGGGTCGCCGAGCGGCTCGCCGCGGCGGGCGGCGCGCTGCTGCCACTGCCGTCTCCGCCCGGCACCGATCCGCCGACGCTGCTACGGCCTGCCGGGGAGGTCTCGTTCACGCCCTTGGTGACGACGTACGGCACACCCGCGTACGCGGACCTCGACCCGTCGTGGCCGGCGGGCCTCGCGTACCTCGCGATGTTCGGGATCATGTTCGGCGACGTCGGGCACGGGGCCCTGCTGGTCCTTGGCGCGCTGGCCCTGCGCTTCGGACGTCCCAGGCTCGCCCCGCTGCACCGCCTGTGGCCGTTCCTCGCGGGCGCCGGGCTGGCCGCGATGCTCGCGGGTGCCGCCTACGGTGAGTTCTTCGGGCCGACGGGCCTGCTGCCGGTGCTGTGGCTGGCGCCGCTGGAGAGCCCGGCCCGCCTGCTGGCGGCGGCCGTGGTGTTCGGGGCCGGGCTGCTGGCCCTCGCGCATGCCGCGGGCGCGGTGAACCGGGTGCGGGAGGGCGGCTGGGCTGCGGGGCTGTACGCGGCGTCCGGCGCGGCGGGGCTGCTGTTCTACCTGGGGCTCGCGCTGGCGGCGGCCGGGCTGGTCCTGCACCTGCCGCCAGCCGCCGCCGTCGGAGCAGCGCTCGCGGCCGCCGGGCTGGTGCTGGTGGCCATGGGGCTGTTCCGGGCCACGGCGGGCGGCGGCGCGGGGCTCGCGGAGACGGGGGTACGGCTCTTCGACGTCGTCGTCCGCACCGGCACCAACACCCTGTCCTTCGCCCGGCTCGCGGCCTTCGGCCTCACCCACGCCGCCCTCGCCGACCTGGTGTGGCGCGGCACGACGGGCCTGGCGGCACGCGGTCCTGCCTGGTGGGCGGGCGCCGTGCTGCTGTTCGCCGTCGGGACGGCCCTCTCCTTCGGCCTGGAGGCCCTGGTGGCCGGGGTGCAGGCCCTGCGGCTGGAGTTCTACGAGATCTTCTCTCGGCTCTTCGAGACGGAGGGCCGTCCGTTCCGTCCCTGGCACGTTCCCCCGGCGGAACCTGCCGACGCGCTGCTACGAAGGTGATCACATGCTCGCCTGGCTGATCGTGCTGCCGGTCCTGGCGGCGGTGCTCGGTGCCGAACGGCTGCTGCGGCGGCGCCGGACCAGGCACGCGTTCCGCTGGCTCCTGGCGACGAACCTGGTCCTGCTGGCGGCCGCGTGCGCCGTCCTGGCCACGGCGCTCTCGGCCCCGGCCCAAGCCTCGGCCCAGGCCGCGGCCGGGGGCACCGGCCCCAACGGCTCCGCCCTGATCGGGGCGGCCATCGCGGTGGCCGGAGCCTCGATCGGCGCCGCCATCGCGGTCGCCTACACGGGGGCCGCCGCGCTCGCCGCGCTGAGTGAGCGCCCGGAGATGTTCGGCCGGGCCATGGTGATCGTGGGTCTGGCGGAGGGCATCGCGGTGTACGGGCTGGTGGTCGCGATCCTGCTGATCGGAAAGGCATGACCATGGGGACGGTGGCCGCCATCGGCGCGCGGACGAGCGTGGGCGGGCTGGCCCTGGCCGGGGTCGAGGTACTGGTGGCGGAGCACCCGGACGAGGTCCGGCGCGCCTGGCGGGAACTCCCCGGCACCGTCGCCCTGGTGATCCTGACCGCGTCGGCCGCCGAGACGCTCGGGGCCGAGGTCACGGAGCCGGAGCCGGACCAGGCGAGGCCGCTGACGGTGGTGATGCCCCGATGACGGCACCCGTGGACGAGCTGGACCCGGTGCGCGCCGAACTGCTGAGGGCCGCCCGGGCCGAGGCCGAGGCCGCCGTGGAGCGGGCCCGGGCGGACGCGGTGGAAACCCTGCGTGCCGCGCGCGCCGAGGCCGAGCGGATCCTGGCCGGGGCTCGGGAAATGGGCACCGGTGACGGACGCGCCGCAGCCGCCCGGGAGCGGGTGCGCGCCGCCGAGGACGCCTGGAGCCGGGAACTGGCGGCCCGGGCCGAGGTCTACGCGGACCTCGGGGCCCGGGTCCGTTCCGGCGTACGGCGGGCGTTGGCCCAGGGCGCCGTCTCGCCCTGCCGGCTCGCCGAGACCGCTCGGGCACTGCTTGGCGCGGACGCGCGGATCACCGCCGTACCGGGTGGCGGAATCACCGCTGACGTGCACGGACGTCGCCTCGACCTCTCCGCGGACACCCTCGCCGACCGCGCCATGGCACGCCTGGGCGCCCGGATCGAGAAGCTCTGGGACGGGCCATGACCGCCCCGTCCGAGCGGATCCTGCGGGTCTCCGGCCCCCTGGTGGAGATGACGTGCCCGGACTCCGTGGCCATGCACGACCTGGTGCTGCTGGGAGCCGCCCGGCTGCCGGGCGAAGTGGTGGCCGTCCAGGAGGACACGGCCACCGTCCAGGCGTACGAGTACACGGGCGGGCTGGCACCGGGGCACCCCGCCGAACCGCAGGGCCACCCGCTGTCGGTGCGGCTGGCCCCCGGGCTGCTCGGGGGTGTCTTCGACGGACTGCTGCGTCCGCTGTCCGGCGCCGGCGACCTGCTGCTGCCCGGCGGACCCGGCGGCGCCTCGGACGGGCGTACCTGGCCGTACACGCCACGGGTGCCCGAGGGCGCGCGGGTGGCGGCCGGTGACGTCCTCGGCGAGATCACCGCGGCCCTGCCCCTGCGGCTGCTCGTCCCGCCCGGGCTTTCGGGCGCGGTCAGCGCCGTCGCGGCCCCGGGCGAGTACACCGCCGACGCCGCTCTCGCCGCCGTGGACGGGCACGAGGTGCGCATGGCGCAGACCTGGCCGGCGCGCAGGCCGCGTCCGGTGGCGGAGCGGCTGCCCGCCGAGGTGCCGCTGCACACCGGGCAGCGCGCCGTCGACCTGCTCTTCCCGGTGGCCCGGGGCAGCACCGTCGCAGTCCCCGGCGGTTTCGGCACCGGCAAGACCATGCTGCTCCAGCAGATCGCCAAGTGGTGCGACGCCGACGTCATCGTCTACGTCGGCTGCGGAGAGCGCGGCAACGAGATGGCCGACGTCATCGAGGAACTGGCGGAACTGTCCGACCCGCGCACCGGAGGGCGGCTGTCGGAGCGCACGGTGACGATCGCGAACACCTCCAACATGCCGATGATGGCCCGGGAGGCGAGCGTGCACACGGGGGCCACGGTGGCCGAGTACTTCCGGGACATGGGCCTCGACGTCGTCGTCATCGCCGACTCGACGTCCCGCTGGGCCGAGGCGCTGCGGGAGTTCGCCTCGCGGATGGGCGAACTCCCCGCCGAGGAGGGCTATCCGGCCGGGCTCGCCTCACAACTGGCCGCGTTCTACGAGCGGGCCGCGGCCGTGCGCACCCTCGACGGTGCCACCGGATCGGTCACGGTGCTCGGTGCCGTGTCCCCGCCGGGCGGCGACCGCACCGAGCCGGTCACCGCCCACACCGAACGGTTCGTGCGGTGCCTGTGGAGCCTGGACCGCGACCTCGCCTACGCCCGCCACTACCCGGCCGTCTCCTGGACGGACTCCTTCTCCCGGGACGCCGCCGTCCTGGCCGCCGCTCACGCGCGGGCCGGGGACCCGGACTGGGCCGGCCGGCGGGCCAGGGTGGCGCGGCTGCTCGCCGAGGCGGACCGGCTGGCCGACCTGGTCGAACTGGTCGGCATCACGGCCCTGCCGCCGCGCGAGCGGATCAGCGTGCTCGCCGGGCGACTGCTGCGCGAGGCCGTGATCCAGCAGAGCGCGCTGTCCCCGGCGGACGCCTACAGCGCGCCGGAGAAGACGGCGGCGCTGGTGGCGGCCACCCTGACGGTGGTCGACCGCTGCCTGGAACTGGTGGACTCCGGCACCGCGGCGGACGTCGTGGAGGCGGTCGACTTCACTCCCTTGCTGAGAGCCCGCGAGGACGCCGGCCCGGCGGAGACCGTACCGGTGGCGGTCGCCCGCGACACGGTGCTGGCCAGGCTCGCGGAGGCGGCGACATGAGCGGGCCTGTGGAGCCCATGAACCCTGCGGGCCCCGTGAATCCCGCTGGCCCCGGGAATCCCGCGGACCCCGTGCATCCTGCGGACCCCGTGAACCCCGCGGAGTCCGTGGCGCCTGGGAACCCCACAAGTCCCGCGGACCCCATAAGCCCCGTGGACATCGAGTACACCGGGGTGCAGGAGCTGCGGGGCCCCCTGGTGGTCCTGGAGGGCGTGCACGGGGTCGGCTGGGACGAGTCCGCCACCATCACCCTCGAATCGGGTGAACGACGGCACGGTCTGGTGCTGGAGGCCGACCGGGACCTCGCCGTGGTTCAGGTGCTGGAGGACACCGCCGGCATGGACCGCGGCGGCACCCGCGTCGCCTTCTCCGGCTCGCCCCTGCGCATTCCCGTCGGCTCCGGGTGGCTGGGCCGGGTGTGCAACGGGCGCGGCGAACCGGCCGACGGCGGGCCGCCGGTGCTGGGCGCGACCCGGGCGGCGGTGGGCGGTGCCCCGATCAACCCGGTGCGCCGGGAGCCCCCGAACGAGCCGGTACTGACCGGCGTGACCGCCGTGGACGTCCTCACCACCCTGGTACGCGGTCAGAAGCTCCCGGTGTTTTCCGCGGCCGGGCTGCCGCACCTGGAACTCGCGGTGCAGATCGCGGCCCAGGCGACCTGCGGCGGCGAGGCGTTCGCCGTGGTCTTCGCCGGCATGGGGCTCACCCACGCCGACGCCGCGTTCGTCCGCGCCGGGCTCGCGGAGCGCTCGGCCGCCCGGGAACTGGTCCTGCTCCTCAACACCGCCGACGACCCGGTGATCGAGCGGCTGCTGACCCCGCGGATCGCCCTGACGGTCGCCGAGCATCTGGCGTTCACCGAGGGCTGGCACGTCCTGGTGGTGATGACGGACATGACGGCCTACTCCGAGGCACTGCGCGAGGTGTCGGCCGCCCGTGGTGAGATCCCCGCCCGCCGGGCCTACCCGGGCTACCTCTACAGCGACCTCGCCTCCCTCTACGAGCGCTGCGGCCGGATGAGGGGACGGCCGGGCTCGGTGACCGTCCTTCCGGTGCTCACCATGCCGGCGGGCGACATCACCCACCCCGTCCCCGACCTCACCGGTTACATCACGGAGGGGCAGATCGTGCTCTCCGCCGAGGTGCACGCGGCCGGTTCGTATCCCCCCATCGACCCGCTGGCCTCGCTGTCCCGGCTGATGCGCCACGGTGCCGGGAAAGGACGGACCCGCCCCGATCACCCGGACGTGGCCGCGCAGCTGCTCGCCGCGCTGGCCCGCGCCCGGCAGGTGCGAGAACTCGCCGACCTGATCGGCCGACCGGCGCTCAGCCCCGTCGACCTGCGCCACCTGGACCTGGAGGACGCCTTCCGCCAGCGGTTCCTCGCCCAGGTCACGGACGAGAACCGCACCCTGGACGACTCCCTGGACCGGGCCTGGGAGGTCCTGCTGACGCTGCCGCGCAGTCAGCTCGGCATGATCCCGGCCGAGCTGCTGGACACCCATCGGGCCCCGGGGGAGGAGACGCCGTGAGCGGGCAGGGAAGCCGGGTGCCAGCCGGGCGGGCCGGGCGGCTGCGACTGCGCCGCAGCCTCGCCACCGCCCTGCGCGGAGCGGATCTGCTCGAACGCAAACTCCGGCTGCTGCTCGACCGGGAGCGGGTGGCACGCCGCGCGGCGGAGGAGGCCGGCGCGGTGTGGCGGCAGCGGCTGGCCGAAGCGGACACCTGGCTGGTGCGCGGAGTGCTGCTCGGTGGCGAGGCGGCGCTGGCCGAGGCGGTACCGGCGGACCGCGCCCGGGTCGACGTCGGATGGGCCGCGCTCATGGGCGTACGGCATCCCGCGACCGTCTCCTGGACGGATCCCGTGCGCATACCCGAGGAGCCGACCCCGCCCAACACCGCACTCGCGCACGCCGGGACCGCGTACCGCGCGGCGGTCCGGGCCGCCGCGGAGCATGCCGCCCACCGGGCCGCCGCGGACCTGCTCGCCGCCGAAGCCGTACGCACCCGGCAGCGGGTCCGCGCCCTGCGCCGGCACTGGATCCCCCAGCTGCGCGGGCAACTCGCGGCGGCGGAACTGGCCCTGGAGGAGGCCGAGCACGAAGAGGCGGTACGACGCCGCTGGGCCGCCGCCCGCGGCGCCCGGTGACCGGGATCGGTGTCCGGCCCCATGCCGCGGCCCGCCCGCCATGGTGTTCTGTCCACCTGCGACGCGGCCCGGCTGCGCGACCCGCCTTGCGCAGGGCGCGCACCGTCCTCGATGCCGCCGCACCGCCCGAGGTGTGGATCTACCGGTCATCCCGTCCCCGACCGCACGATCACGACCGGGCAGGACGCGTGCTGCGACACGTGCAGGCCGACCGAGCCGAGCAGAGCGCGCGCGAACCCACCCCGGCCCCGGCTGCCGACGACCAGGACCTCGGCGCCTTCGGCGGCCCGCAACATGACGTCGGTGGGGTCGCCGTGCACCAGACGGGTGCGGACCGAGGCCGCGTCCGCGCCCAGCGCATCGGTGAGCTCCTTGCGCACCCCCTGCCGGGCCTCTTCCTCGTCGACGTCGATGTCCACGGCCGGTGCCGACCAGCCGTACAAGCCGGGCAGCTGCCACACCGCGACCGCGTCCACAGTCCCGTGCACCAGCCCCGCGTACCGCACGGCCCAGCGGAGGGCGTCGTACGAGGACGGCGACCCGTCGACACCGACCACCACCTTCGGCGCGGAGACATCCGGTTCCATGTGCCCCACCTCTCCTTCGGCTTCCCGAGAGGACCGGACTCAGCGGCCGTAGCGCGTCACCCAATCGGGTTCCACGCGTTCCCATGCCCGGGCCCACTGGGTGAGCCGGCGGCGGTCCATGCTCCTGCCCAGGGCCCACCGCACGCCGCAGGCGGTGGCCACGCCACCGAACACGGTCGCGCACCCCATCGCCACACCCGCGGTCGCTGCGAAGTCCCGGTCCGGGGGCGGCGTGGCGACAGCACCGTGCGCGTCCAGCCACACGGTCGTGTCGGCTCCGCGGTGGAGCCAGGCCCGCACCGGCGCAACGCCCGTGTGGCTGCCGTTCCGGTCGTTCCAGCGCACGAGCGCGTGAAATCCGGACTGCGCACCGGGGCGGTCGGCGCTCGACCGCGCTTCCGTCAGCAGGGTTGCCGTCACCGGGTGCAATCGCGCCAGCGCCGTCTGCCTGACCAGCGTGAAGTGGTTGTACACGGTGTTCCCGACGCCCCATGCCACGAGCGGCACAGCCACCAGGACGACGATCGCCAGGAGGACCTTGAGCCTGCGTTCCAGCCGGTCCACCGGCCGTTCCAGTGAGCCCGGACCGACATCGCCCCCGTGCCGCGCCCGCTTGCCGGGCGGGCCGGACGGGCGCCGGTGGGCGGGAAGACGCGGTGTCCGCATGGCACGGCCCTCCGCTTCGCAATCGTCGTACGCCCCACCGTCCTACGCCGCCGACCCCCCGGGTAGGGGCCGCACGGTCCTCGCGTGTGCCGTTCGGCCCCATCGGGCGGGGCACCCGGGAGGGATGCTGGAATGTGTGTGACGCTGAGCGTCCTGGCCGTGCGGGCAGGCTCGACTCGTCTGCGCCGGCCGGGTGCCTGTCTCGGCAGGGCGCGGAAGCGACGGCTCTGCGGGCGGACGGAGCGACGATGAGCAAGCGCACTCGTGGTGCCGGGCGGGCCGTGCGTGCGCGCTCCGGCGCCCGGTTGCCGTCGGCGAGCCCGGCCCGTCGACGGGCCGCAGGGCCGACGGCCGGTTCCGTCCGCCGGCGTGGGACGGAGCCCGACTGGCTGCTGCTGACCGACGGCACATGGCGGCACGTCGAGACGATTCGCGTGCGGAGTCTGTTCGGTTGACGCCGACGGGCTTGGTCTTGTGCGTCGGGACGGCCGTCCGCCCGTCCCGCGAACCCGTCGTCGCGCCCGGCAGCGCCGGTCGGGCGGCCTTTCGACGACCAGCCGGTCGCCCAGGTGAGCTCGCATGCTCGCCGTCCGCTCCGCAGAATGGTGCTGTACCAGACCCGCCACGCGGGGCCCACTGTGGCACGGGCGAGAGCGCCCCGACCGCGCGGTGGGGGGCTCGCATCCGGGAGGCACCATGCACCACCGAACGGTCGAGGAGCTCATGACGCGGCCCGTCGTCCGGGCACGGCCGGACACCCCGTTCAAGGAACTGGTCAGGCTGCTGGCGGAGAACGACGTCACCGCCGTGCCCGTGGTGGACGATGTGGGGCGCCCCATGGGGGTGGTGTCCGAGGCCGACCTGCTGCGCAAGAGCGCCGATCAGGCCGACCCGTCGGGCAGGACCCCCATCCCGCACCTGGAAGCCTGGGAACGGGCGAAGGCCGAGGGGTCCCGGGCCGAGGAGCTGATGTCGGCGCCCGCGGTGTGCGCGCGTCCGGAGTGGAGCGTGGTGGAGGCGGCCCGCCTCATGGAGACCCAGCGTGTCAAGCGGCTGCCCGTGGTGGACGAGGCGGACCGGCTGTTGGGGATCGTCAGCCGTGGTGATCTCCTCCGGATCTTCCTGCGCGGTGACGACGCCATCCGCGAGGAGATCACCCGGGACCTGCTGCACCGCACGCTGGGGCTCGAACCAGCGGACGTGGCCGTGGAGGTGCGTGACGGGCGGGTCGAACTCAGCGGCACCGTGGAGTACCGGAGTCTGGTTCCCGTCGTGGAACAGCTGTGCCGGGGCGTGGACGGCGTGGTCTCGGTCGCCGGGGACCTGACCTGGCGGAGGGACGACGCCCGGCCCTCTCCCTCCGGCGCCTGACTCCGCGTCCACCTACCGCGTGCTCCGGGCCTCACGGAGCGGAACCGGCCGCGTCCGTGGATCTGTCGACCAGGAACCTGCTGGCATCCGCCAAGGTGGTGAGTTCCCGATAGTCCTCCTCGTCGATACGGACTCCTGTGCGTTCGGTGGGGCAACCGCCCCGCGCGATCGGCGGGGCGGCGACAGCTCCGCCGGCGTGCCGGGACGTCAGGCGACGCGGGTCAGTGGAGGGCACTCCCAGGTCGCGTCGATCACCTCGGGGCGGGGCCGGTACATGCGCAGGGCCACGAACCAGGTGCCTTCCTTCGCGGTGGGCAGCCAGTTGGCTTCTCTGTCCTCGCCGGGCGGCTCGTTCTGCAGGTGAAGGGTGAGTCCGCCGTCCGCGTCCCGCCGGAGGCCGGCGCTGCGGTCGCCCACCGAGTAGCGGTCGGCCGGGTTGGGGATGAGGTTCATGTCCTCCCCATAGGCGGTCAGCGACCAGAAGGCGTCGACCGGTGGCAGCGAGCCGTTGGGGAAGTGCAGTTCGTACCGGCCTTCGGGGGCCAGCTTGTTGCCGTCCGCGTCGTCGAAGTTGAGCAGGTAGACGGCTTCGGCCGGGTCGTTGGCGGTGACGCCGATCAGCGACTGGTCGGCGGCGCGCTTGAGGAAATCGTCGCCGAAGCGTCCCATCTGCGGGGGAGGGTAGCGCCAGCCGTGGACGAGGTGGGCCCAGTCGCCACTGAGGATCTGCTGTCTGAGCAGGGGCACGCCGACGGCGGCGGCCCGGATCAGGCTTCGTTTCACGGTGTCCGGCTGGGCCTCGACGTCGAGGCCGGGGCCGATACCGATCTGGGCGAACTGCTGGAGAAGGACCTGGTGATGGGCGGGCGGAGGGTTTTCGGCCAGCATCGCGTTCAGAGTCTTCCACGGTCCCAGGGGATCCTCCTCCGCCGGGATCGGCGCCAGGACGTCACGGCTCTCGGGGACCTTCGCGTCCGGCTCGCCGAACAGGCTGAGCGGGGTGAGCCGGTACTGCTCCTGGAGTTCCCGGACGCGTGGCACGTCGTCCGGGCCGCTGACCAGGGTGCGGCCGAGGACGAGGACCCAGGGGCTTGGGGCTTTCTTCAGCTGTCGCACCCCGGCCGGGAGGCTGCCCCACCATTCTGGGCCGACGAGGGCGAAGCTACCCGCGCCCGAGCCGGTGGTGCGCTGACCGACGTAGTCGAAGTTGTCGGACGTGATCCCCACCAGTTCGAAGGTGAAGTACCGGTCGCCCATGTCCGGGTGGGAGAGGACGACCGGCTCGCTGCTGAGGTCCACCCAGGCCACCGAGTACACGGTGTCGTTGTTGGGGCAGCCGCCGTCGCGGTAGGTCGCGTCGAGAAGCCGCTCGGCGTGCCAGAAGTGGTTGACGGGCGCGTACGGAACCGTCGAGGGGTTCCGCGGCTGCGTCACCCAGTCGTGCCTCAGCTTGGCGTTGTAGATATACGGGAATCCGTAGACGAACGCCTGCTCGCCCAGTGTGTAGGCGTACTCGCCGCGCCAGTCGTCCATGCGCCCGGTCAGGATCGGTTTCACCGCCTGGCCCAGCGCGGGCACGAGGTCCGGCAGCTGGCGTGCGCGCTCGACCGTGGACTTCGGATGGCGGACCGCGCGCCCGGCGGCCCGTGCCACCGTGACCGCTGCGCCGGCCACGTCCTCGGGTATCCGCCGCCAGGCAGGGTGCTGTGATGGTTCGGACATGTGGACACCACTTCGCTCAACCGCGTCGAGGTCAGGGTTTCCGGACCCCGGCCGCGTGGTCACCCCCCTCAGCGGCCATCCTCCCGCGTGTCGCAGGTCGACGCAGCCGGAGAAGTCCCGGCCATGTCACCCACGTCGGCCACTCTCCCTCCTGGGGTGCGGACGCCACTCGTACGGCCGAACGGTGAAGCCGGCCAGGAGCGGCAACCCGGGCAGGCGCACGTGTTCGGGACCGTGAGGATCCGCGAGTACGGCATCCGCGCACGCTCGACGTGGAGCTGCGGGAGGTGCGCAGGGCGACGCGCACATCGTCGTCGACGCGTACGAGACGGCTCGGCGGCCGTAGTGGTGTGGTGACCCAGTGACGTGCCTCTCCTGACCAGGGGCAAGGGCGCGATTCCATCTGGCCGTACGGCTCGGTGGCACGGTCGCCGACCACTTGAGACGATGGCCGGAGGACCGCCATGGAAGGGCCGCGCCGGCGCATGACGCGGCATGCTGGTCCGGCCCCCTGGCTGCGGCCGGAAGCCGACCGGGCCTGCGCTTGCACATGTACGTCTCGTCCCGCCCGTCGAAGGCCGGAACCGCTGCCCGCGGACCGGAGACAGCGGGAGGACTCCGTGCCGCCGTCCGCCGTGCCGAAGGAGGCCGGTCATGACCGTCGACCCCGATGTGAACGCCCCGCCGGACCGCGCGTCCGACGGCCTTGTCATGGGCAAGGACGGCATGGCAGCGCTGGTGGACGTGCTGATCAGACGCGGGTTCACGGTCGTGGGACCCACGGTGCGGGACGGTGCGATCGTCCTCGCGGAGCTGCGGTCGGCCGATGAGCTGCCGTATGGCTGGGGCGTCGAGCTGGAGGCCGGGCGGTACCGGCTGGTCGAGCGGTCCGACGGTGCGGCCTTCGCGCATGCGGCGGGCCCGCAGTCCTGGAAGCCGTTCCTGCACCGGCCGCGGGTGCGGGAGTGGAGCGCCGACCGGGTGGACGGGCAGCTCGTCCTCACCGCCGACCCGTCCGTGCCCCCGCGCTACGCCTTCCTCGGTGTGCGCCCCTGCGACCTGCGTGCCATCGCAGTTCAGGACCGGGTGCTGACCGGCGGGGCGTACTGCGACCCCGGTTACGAGGGACGGCGCACCGGGGCACTGCTGATCGTGGTGGAGTGCACGGAGCCCGGCGCCACCTGCTTCTGCGTCTCGATGGGCACCGGACCCGCCGCCGGCCCCGGCCACGACCTGGTCATGACCGAGGTGCTCGACGGGGACCGGCACCGTTTCTGGATCCGCAGCGGCAGTCCCGAAGGCGCCGCGATCCTGGCCGAACTGCCGACCCAGCCGGCCGACCCGCAGACCCGTGAGACGGCCCGCGCGGGTGTCGCGACCGCCGCGGACCGCATGGGCCGCACCATGCCCGAGGCCGACCTGCGGGAGCTGATGGCGGGAACGCTCGACGCACCCCGCTGGGACGACGTCGCCGGACGCTGCCTGACCTGCGGCAACTGCACCATGGTGTGCCCCACCTGCTTCTGCACCACCACCGAGGACGTCACCGACCTCACCGGCGACCACGCCGAGCGCTGGCGGCTGTGGGACTCGTGCTTCGACCTGGACTTCTCCCAGCTGCACGGCGGCCCGGTCCGGGCCTCCTCCCGCGCCCGCTACCGGCAGTGGATGACCCACAAACTCGGCACCTGGTACGACCAGTTCGGCTCGTCCGGCTGTGTGGGCTGCGGCCGCTGCATCGTCTGGTGCCCGGTCGGCATCGACATCACCGAGGAAGCCGCCGCCCTGCGCGACTGGACACGCTCCGGGGCACCGGGAGAGGAAAGCGGGCCGCCGTGACCACCGTGGCGCCTCCGCTGCCGTACCGGGTAGCGGGCACGTGGGAGGAGACCGCAGACACCCGGTCCATCGAGCTGGTGCCGGCCGGACGCGGACTCCCGCCGTTCGCACCGGGACAGTTCGCGATGATCTACGCCTTCGGGGTCGGTGAGGTGCCCGTCTCGGTCAGCGCCCTGCGCGGCCCGCACGGCGGCCTCGTGCACACCGTGCGGGCCGTGGGCGCGGTCTCGTCCGCGCTGTACCGGCTGCAAGCGGGGGACACCGTCGCGCTCGGCGGGCCGTACGGTACCGGCTGGGACCTGGCGGCGGCGGCCGGGCAGGACCTGCTGGTGATCGCCGGAGGCATCGGACTGGCCCCGTTGCGGCCGGTCGTGCACGCCGCCCTGGAACGGCGGGACGGCTACGGTCGGCTCACGGTCCTGGTGGGCGCCCGTACCCCGGCCGATCTGGTCTACCGGGACGAGATCGCCGGCTGGCGCGGACCGGCGCGGGTGGCGGTGACCGTCGACCGGCCGGGCGCCGGCTGGCGCGGCGCGGTGGGCGTGGTCACCACGCTCCTGGACCGCCTCGACCTGCGCCCCGAACAGACCTGCGCGCTGGTGTGCGGGCCCGAGGTGATGATGCGTCACACCGCCCGCGACCTCGTGGCCCGGGGCCTGGCCCCGGACCGCGTCCAGGTGTCCCTGGAACGGAACATGCGCTGCGCCACCGGCCATTGCGGCCACTGCCAGCTCGGCCCGCTCCTGCTGTGCCGGGACGGTCCGGTCGTCGGCTACGACCGCGTGGCACACCTGCTCCTGGTGAGGGAGTTGTGACATGGCCACCGAACCCCAGCCCCAACCCCAACTCGGAGCGGCTCCGGACCCCCGGCCCACGCTCGCCGTGTGGAAGTTCGCCTCCTGCGACGGCTGCCAGCTGACCCTGCTCGACTGCGAGGACGAACTCCTCGACCTCAGCGAGCGGGTACGGATCGACCACTTCCTGGAGATGACCCCTGTCGAGGGCGGCTCGGGTGGGGAGCGCGCCCGGCTGGCGGGCCGGGGGCCGTACGACCTCTCCCTGGTCGAAGGGTCGATCACCACCGCCGAGGACGCCGAGCGCATCCAGCACGTCCGCCGGGTCTCC
This sequence comes from Streptomyces sp. NPDC054770, assembly GCF_053611985.1. Taxonomy (NCBI): domain Bacteria; kingdom Bacillati; phylum Actinomycetota; class Actinomycetes; order Kitasatosporales; family Streptomycetaceae; genus Streptomyces; species Streptomyces sp. NPDC054770. The sequence continues at coordinate 58,278 of NZ_JBSHBL010000019.1, read as the reverse complement.
CGGTCCCTGGTGACCATCGGGGCCTGCGCCACCGCCGGGGGCATCCAGGCCCTGCGCGACTTCGCCGACGTCGACGACTTCCTCGCCGCGGTCTACGCCCGCCCGGAGTACATCTCCACGCTGGAGACCTCGACGCCGATCTCCGCCCATGTCCCGGTCGACTTCGAACTGCGCGGCTGCCCCATTGACCGCCGCCAGCTCCTCGAGGTCATCACCGCCTACCTGGCCGGCCGCAGACCCAGGATCCCGAGCTACAGCGTCTGCTTCGAGTGCAAGAGGCGCGGCACCACGTGCATCACGGTGGCCCACGGCACCCCCTGTCTGGGCCCGGTCACGCATGCCGGATGCGGCGCGATCTGTCCCGCCTTCGGACGCGGCTGCTACGGCTGCTTCGGACCGTCGAAGCAGCCCAATCTGCGGTCCATGGTCGCCCAGTTGCACCGCGACGGGGTGAGCGAGCGGGACATCCTGCGTGTCTTCCACACCTTCAACGCCACCGCGCCGGAACATGCCCCCGTACCCGAACTCGCGGCCTCCGAGCGGCACAGCTCGCGGACCGACTCGCAAGCCCGCCCGGAAAGGCCCGCATGAATTCTCGCGGAACCCGTGTCCTGCGGCTGGACGCACTGGCCAGGGTGGAGGGCGAGGCGGCCGTCCACCTGCGCGTCCAGGACGGTTCGGTCACCGGGACACGGCTGCGCATCTACGAACCGCCGCGGTTCTTCGAGGCTCTCCTGACCGGCCGGGGCCACACCGAGCCCCCCGACATCACCTCCCGTATCTGCGGCATCTGCCCGGTCGCCTATCAGATGAGCGCCTGCCAGGCGATCGAGGACACCTGCGGAGTCACAGTGGACGGCCCTCTCGCGGACCTGCGCCGCCTGCTGTACTGCGGCGAGTGGATCGAGAGCCACGCCCTTCACATCTACTTCCTGCACGCCCCGGACTTCCTCGGCTGCGCGGACGTGGTGGAACTCGCCCGCGACCAGCGAACGGCCGTCGAACGCGGCCTGCGGATCAAGCAGGCCGGCAACGCGATCCTCACACAGCTCGGCGGCCGGCCCGTCCACCCGGTCAACGTCCGGATCGGCGGCTTCCACCGGACCCCGGCACCGGACGAACTCCGCCCCCTGGCGGACCGGCTGCGGCAGGCCCGGCACGATGCGCTGGAAACCGTCCGCTGGGTGGGGGCCTTCGACTTTCCCGACGCCGTGTGCGACCACGACCTGCTCGCCCTGCGCGACCCCGGCCGGTACGCCATCGACTCCGGTACGCCCACGGTCATGGATCCGGCGCCGCGCGAGTTCCCCCTGTCCGACTTCGAGGAGCACGTCCGGGAAGAGCAGGTACCGCACTCCACCGCGCTCACCGCCACCCTGGACGGCCGCCGTTTCCTCACCGGCCCGCTGGCGCGGTACGCGATCAACGGCCGTTGGTTGCATCCCGTGGCGGCCGAGGCGGCGCGGGACGCCGGGCTGGGCGATCCGGCCGCGGGCGGGGTCTGCGACAACCCCTTTCGGAGCATCGTCGTGCGTGCCGTGGAGGTCGTACAGGCCGTCGAGGAAGCCCTGCTGATCATCGACGGCTACGAGCGGCCTGCCCGGCCCGCCGTCGAGGTCCCGCCGCGCGAGGGGACCGGCGTGGGAGCCACCGAGGCGCCCCGCGGCCTGCTGTACCACCGTTACGCCCTCACCGGAGACGGCACACTCACCGGGGCCCGCATCATCCCGCCCACCGCCCAGAACCAGACGGCCATCGAGGAGGACGTCCGCAGGGCGGTCCAGGCACGCCTGGACCGCGACGGACCCGCTGCTGACGACGAACTCACCCACCTGTGCGAACGGGCCATCCGCAACCACGACCCCTGCATCTCCTGCGCCGCCCACTTCCTCGACGTGACCGTGGAACGTCCGTGAGCGGCCGGGTCGTGGTGGTCGGCGTGGGCAATCCTCTGCGCCGCGACGACGGGATCGGCCCGGCGGCGGTGGAGACGCTGCGGGGGCGGGTTCCCGACGGCACCGTGCTGGCGGTCAGCGACGGCGAACCCGCGAGGCTGCTCGACCTGTGGCGCGACGCGGACACCGTGATCGTCGTGGAAGCCCTCCGTGCCCACCCGGCCCGGCCCGGTGAGTTGCACACCCTGACCTCGGCGGAGGCCGCCGGGCACGCACGGGCCACGGCGAGCACGCACAGCTTCGGCCTGGGAGAGTGCCTGGCCCTGGCAGAGGCGCTCGACCGGCTGCCACCGCGACTCGTGGTGCACGCCGTGGAGGTGGCCGACGTGGGACTCGGCGAAGGTCTGAGCGACGCGGTGCGCTCGGCTCTGCCCGAACTGACCGACCGAGTGGCCGCTTCCGTACGACGGGCGTACGAGCACGGTCATGGGCCGTAGGGGCGTTCGCTCCGCACGGTCAGGTCAGTCCGCCGCTCCCGTAGGGGGCGTACAGGTCGAGGAGGCGGACCCGGGAGGCGTGCAGCCGCTGGGCGAGCACCTGTCCGACCCAGACCGCGATCGCCCGGCCGAACCCGGCGTCCTGGGCACACGCCTCCAGGACCGCCCCCGCGTCGAACTCCCAGGCCCGCACCGGGCTCATCGCCTCGGCCCCCAGATGCCACAGGTACGGCGGGAAGTGCCAGGACCAGCCGACGAGTTCCCCCGGCCCGAGGGTCTCGATGACGGCAGGACGCCGACCCGGCACATGGAGGTCCAGGGCGACGGTCCCGGTGCGCACGACCCAGAAACGGTCGGCGCGCACGCCCTCCTCGAACAGCCGGGTCCCGGCCGCGAAGGAGACCTCACGGGCGAGCCGCATCAGCCGCTCGCGGTGCACGGACTCAAGAGCCTTCGTCATAGTGGTCGCGGACGCCATCGCACAGGCTCCCTTCAGCGGGGCGGACATCTCCAGCCTGAGCGCATCTGCGGCCCGGCACCACCGGCCGGTACGGGGGGCTCTCCGGCCCGCGTGCGCGGCGCCGCAGCAGCGGCCACCTGCGGTATCGGCGGCGTGCGCTCCCGCAGCACCGGAAAGGCGCCGCCCGGACCACACCCGGTGGGCTCGTGGGCGGGTACCCGTCGTGCGAGGTTGCCGCCCCGCGTCCCGCAGGCACACCTCGCGGTGGGACGGACCGGCAGGGCGCGCTCCGGCATCCGGCCCCGGAGCGAGTCGCCGACGGGAGCGCCGTCGCACAGAATGGATCTCACGACCGACAGAGAACCTCACCCATGCCCAGAGGGGGAGGGAACCATGAAGGTAGGAGTTCTGACCGGCGGCGGTGACTGTCCCGGTCTCAACGCCGTGATCCGCAGCGTCGTACGCAAGGGTGTCCAGGAGTACGGCTTCGAGTTCGCTGGCCTTCGGGACGGCTGGCTAGGCGCGCTCAGCGGCGACGTGATGCCGCTGGGTGTCCCCGAGGTGCGGGGGATCCTGCCACGCGGCGGAACCATCCTCGGGTCGTCCCGCACCAACCCGTTCAAGCACGAGGACGGCGTACGCCGCATCCAGGACACCCTCGCCGCGCACGGCATCGACGCCCTCGTCGTGATCGGCGGCGAGGACACGCTGGGCGCGGCGGCCGAACTGAGCCGCCAGGGGATCTCGATCGTCGGCGTGCCGAAGACGATCGACAACGACGTGCCCGGCACCGACTACACCTTCGGCTTCGACACGGCCGTGGGCATCGCGACCGAGGCCATCGACCGTCTGCACACCACCGCCGAGTCGCACATGCGGACCCTGGTGGTGGAGGTGATGGGGCGGCACTCCGGCTGGATCGCGCTGCACGCCGGTGTCGCGGGAGGCGCCAACGTGATTCTCATCCCGGAGCGCCCCTTCGACATCGACCAGGTGTGCGCGTGGGTGCGGAGCCGCTTCGAGTTCCACTACGCGCCGATCGTCGTCGCCGCCGAGGGGGCCGTGCCCAAGGAGGGGCAGATGGTCCTCAAGGACCGGTCGCTGGACGAGTACGGCCATGTGCGGCTGTCCGGGATCGGCGAGTGGCTGGCCCGGGAGATCTCGCAGCGCACCGGCACGGACGCCCGCACGACGGTTCTCGGGCACGTGCAGCGCGGCGGCACGCCGAGCGCCTTCGACCGGTGGCTGGCCACGCGCTTCGGACTGCACGCCGTCGACGCGGTCAGGGACGGCGACTTCGGGACCATGGTCGCCCTCGACGGCACCCGGATCGTACGGGTCCCGATCCCCGGCGCCGAGGCGAAGACCAAGATGGTGGATGCGTCGCTGTACGACGAGTTCGGCGTGTTCTTCGGCTGACGCCCGAGGAGTGCCGTGACTTGTCGGGGTGCCGTCGGCGTCAGCCGTCATACGGTACGACCGCCACCGGGCAGCCGGCGTGGTGCAGTACCGCGTGCGTGACCGGCCCCAGCCGGCCCTCGCCGCCGCCCCGGCCGGCGCGGCGCCCCACGACCAGCAGATCGGATCCGCGGGACGTGTTCAGGAGTGCCTCCGCGGGATGGAGGAGGACGACATCCGCACGGACCGTCACCTCCGGGTACTTCTCCTGCCGGGTACGCAGGGCGTCGGCCAGTCGCAGGACCTCCTGGTCCTCCCAGGTGGCGCGGTCCTCCTCGGTCACGAACAGCGTCCGGGGCGACACGGCCTCGGCGGGAAACGCCCATGACCGCACGGCCCTGAGCACCGCGCCGCGCGTCCGGGCTTCCCCGAACGCGAAGTCCGCCACCTCGTCCACCGGGTGGTGCGCGTCGAAACCCACCACCACCTGAGGGGCGGTCCCCGCCGGGCGGGCGCCGTTCCCGAAGCCGCCGGGCCGCTGACCGGGTACCACGACGACGGGACAGTCGCCTGCGGCCGCCACCCGGAGCGCCACCGAGCCGACCGCGAGGCCGTTGAAGCCGCCCGAGCCCCGTGCACCGACGACGAGCAGCCCGGCATCGCATGCTGCGGACAGGAGAGCCTCAGCCGGGGCTTCGGCGCGCTGGGAGCCGTCCAGCCGCAGATCCGGATAGCGGGCGGCAAGGTCGGCGATCACTCCTTGGACGATGCGTTCGCCCACGCGGCGCAGCGTTTCCCCGGCCTGGTGGGGAACCGTACCCCCGGGAAGCGGTGGAGCGGCGTGCACGAGACGCAGGGGGACACCTCGCAGCACCGCTTCCCGCGCTGCCCACTCGGCCGCGGCGAGGCTGTGCCCGGATCCGTCGACACCCGCCAGCACGGCGTGACTCATCGCTTCCTCCTTCGCCACCGGGCCCGTTCACGCCCTCCTCCGCTGTTCCACGGCGGTGCCCTCGGCAGTCCCGGTAGGTGACAGGTTCGCCCGCTCGTGGGCCGTTCGGCCCCGGTGAAGGACCCGACCGGCTCTGCCGGACGGGCCGCCCGCGCGGATGATGGACAGGGAACCCGCGACGCGGCCGCACGGACGGTGGCACGTCCTGCTGCCGGTACGTGTGCGGCCGTCTCCATCGGCATTCCGCAGGACAGGAGAGGCGGAGACCATGACCGACATCCACGAGCTGCTGGGCGACGAGGCCAAGGACCTGCTCACCTATTCCGCCCAGGGGATCCCGGGGACCGACCTGGTGCTGCCCGGCCCCGACTTCGTCGACCGGGTGGTGTCCGGGACCGACCGCTCGCCCCGGGTGCTGCGCAATCTGCAGTCACTCTTCGACCACGGCAGGCTGGCCGGCACCGGATACCTCTCGATCCTGCCGGTCGACCAGGGAATCGAGCACTCCGCGGCGTCGGCGTTCGCCCCGAACCCGCGCTACCTCGACCCCGCGAACATCGTCGAACTCGCCGTCGACGGCGGCTGCAACGCGGTGGCCAGCACACTCGGTGTGCTCGGCGCCGTGTCGCGGCGGTACGCACACCGGATCCCCTTCATCGTCAAGCTCAACCACAACGAGTTGCTGACCTACCCGAACCACTACGACCAGATCATGTTCGGTGACGTCCAGCAGTGCTTCGACCTCGGCGCGGCAGGCGTCGGCGCCACTGTCTACTTCGGTTCGGAACAGTCGGACCGCCAACTGCGGGAGGCGAGCGAGGTCTTCGCCCGGGCCCACGAACTGGGCATGTTCACGGTGCTGTGGTGCTACCTGCGCAACTCCGCGTTCAAGAAGGACGGCGTGGACTACGCGCTCTCCGCCGACCTCACCGGCCAGGCCAACCACCTCGGCGTGACGATCGAGGCCGACATCGTCAAGCAGAAGCAGGCGGAGAACAACGGCGGCTACCGCGCACTGGGCTTCGGCAAGACCCACCCGCTGCTGTACGACAGGCTCACCACCGACCACCCGATCGACCTCACCCGCTGGCAGGTCGCCAACTGCTACATGGGCCGCGTCGGCCTGATCAACAGCGGCGGAGCCTCGGCCGGACAGGGGGACCTGGCCCAGGCGGTACGCACCGCGGTGATCAACAAACGGGCCGGCGGCACCGGCCTCATCACCGGCCGCAAAGCCTTCCAGCGCCCCACCGCCGAAGGCATCGAACTCCTGCACGCCGTCCAGGACGTCTACCTCGACGACAGCGTCAGCGTCGCCTGACCAAGCGGTGGCCGGAGGCCCGGCGTCGGCGCCCAGGAATCGATGCCCTGACCGGCAATCGACGCCCGGACGGCGGGCGCGACCCGCCGGTACCGGCTCCGGCGTCCCTCAGACCGCTGTCACCTCACCCGCGCCGACCGGGCGGGGGCGCGAGGTGGCCCGGCGTGCCGCAGGCGCCGCTCGGCATCTTCCGGGGAGGGCGCCTGACGGGTGAAGACGTCCTGCCCGACGGCTGTGGCCTCCCAGGTGTTGGCCGCGATCGCGGACACCGTGAGCAGCCAGGTGGCGCAGATCAGCTCCTCGCCGTCCTCGTGGTACTGACCACTCCAGCTGGTCACCGACTCGGCGTCGGTCCGCTCGTTGCGCCAGGCCACCGTCCAGCCGAGCGGGGTCCCGCGGTCCGGGGCGGCAGCCGACTCATAACGTCCGACCAGCGGGTATCCGCCCACCGCGTGGCCGGTCGCCGAGAAGTAGGTGCCCTTGACACACCCGGTCGGGTCGGCCGTGATCCGCATGTGCGAGCCGATCTCGTTGTACCAGTCCCCGCTGATGCTCATCGTCGCCCTTCCTTTCCTGCCGTCTCAGCCGGTCGTGAGTCGAAGACCAGCAGGCAGCGTCACCTGACCGGGGCCCAGCCCACCGGGCCGTAGCGACGGGCCGGGCACGGCGTACGGCCCACACTGCCGGGTCCGGCGCCGGGCGCTGCCGTTCGCCCTCCTTCCTCCCAGTACAGACCCGTCACGGCTCGGCCACCAGGGCCGAACAGACCGTCTCGCGGTCAGAAAGGGGCCCGCCGCACCCCTGCCCGGTCTCCCCGACCGGCCGGGGCCGCACCGAGACCCTGACATCACCTCCCATATCTGCGGCATCTGCCCCGTCGCCTCCGTGCGACAGGCACGCGAACGGAACCACTGGCACGGTCGGTTTCAGAGGACCGAAGGTCCTCCTGTGCGGGCCGAAGCGCCCCTCGCCACTCCCGGAGCGGAGTGCCACGGTGGAGTTCACCCCCATGCGCTGCACGAGATGGCAGCCCGGTGAAAGGCGGTGGGCAGGATGACACTTCCTCTGGTGGTGGGCGTCGACGGATCGGACTCGTGTCTGCTCGCGGTCGACTGGGCGGTGGACGAGGCCGAACGCCACGGACTGCCGCTACGGCTGGTTCACGCCTCCCTGTGGGCGCGCTACGAGGCGGGCCTTCCGTCGGTGAGTCAGGGGCCCCCGTCCGAGCAGCTGCTGGCGGAGCACGTCGTGGCCTCCGCGGCCGAACGCGCCGAACGGCGCAGCCCCGATGTCAAGGTCACCACCGACATCGTCCCTGAGGACGCCGCGGACGCTCTCGTACGCGAGGGCGACGAGGCGTTCGCAGTGGTGACGGGATCACGCGGCCGCGGTGAGCTGAAGGGGATGCTTCTCGGGTCCGTCGGCCTGGCCGTGGCGGGCCGGGCGCACTGCCCGGTGGTCGTGGTCCGGGGCGATCGGGTGGGCCTGGCGGGTCGGCACGAGCGGATCCTGCTCGGCCTGGGCGAAGCCGGCACGAGCACGGATGCCGTGCGGTTCGCCTTCCGCGAGGCCGAGCTGCGTGACTGCACCCTGGACGTGGTACGCGCCTGGCGCAGGCCGGCCTTCGACAGGCGCGGCGAGCGGGTACGGGCCGGGGGACCGGCAGACGGATACGAGGAGGGAGCCTCGGCCCTGCTCGACGCCCAACTCGAAGCCGCCATCGCCGAGCATCCGCACGTCCGAACGTGTCGAACGACGCCTGAGGGCCCTGCCGGCAAGGTCCTCGTGCACCGGTCGGCGGCCGCCGACCTCGTGATCGTCGGGACGCGCCACAGGAAGGGCCACTTCGGCCTCCAGCTCGGTCGCGTGAGCCATGCCCTGCTGCACCACAGCCAGTGCCCGGTCGCGGTCGTACCGCAGAGTCACTGAGTGCTTCCAGGCTTTGCTCCCCGACTCCGGATCCTTGCCGCTGACTGTCGTGGTCGGTGCCGAAGGGCGGGACCCGAGGGCGGACGGACGATGAGCAAGGCGCACCCGAGTCGTCCCGCGAACCCAGTGCGCCCGCTGCGGTGCCCGCCTGCCGTCGCACGGGACGGCGCGGCTGCCCGTTTCGAACCGCGACGGGCGCGACGAGGGCAGGATTGTACGAGCCTCACGTGGGACCGCGTGGGCCATCCGCGCCTCGTACGAGTGCCCTGCCCCCGGCACGGCCATGGGGACCTCCGGCACACGAGTCCGAGGGCTGCCGCGGCTTACGCAGGCGCGGACGGAACCGCGATGACGGGGCAGCGCGCGTGGTGCAGCACTCCCTGGCTGACCGAGCCCAGCAGCATGCCGGTGAAGCCTCCGCGACCCCGGGTGCCCACCACCAGGCCCAGCGCGTGGGCCGAGGCGTCGGTGAGTACCCGCACGGGATGCCCGATGACCAGTTCGTGGCGCAGGTCCACCTCGGGGTAGCGGGCCCGGCGGCCGGCCACGATCTCGGAGAGCAGCCGTCGGCACTCCTGCTGCGGCTCGTGCTCGTCGAAGATCCTCAGCGGCCCGGCCTGCCAGACGAAGAGCGCCCGCAGGGCGGCACCGCGCAGGGACGCCTCCTCGAAGGCCACGTCGACCGCGGCGGCGGAGTGTTCGCTGCCGTCGACGCCGACGACGTAGTACGAGGGGTCCTGCGTGACGTGCGCCGGTTCGGGTACGACGACCACGGGGCACCGCGCGTGGGCCATGACGGGCACGGCGACCGAGGCGGACCCGAACACCTCCTGGGCCCGGCTCAGATGTCGCGAGCCCAGCACGACGGCCGTGGCGTCGCGACTCTGCTCCCGCATTACCCACACGGGGTCGCCTTCCGAGAGCAGCGGCTCCACGTCGAGCTGCGGGTGCCGGCTCGTGACGAAGTCCGCGGCCTCTTCCAGCACCCGTTTCCCGGCCTGGTGCAGCGCCTCGTTCCATTCCTCCCACGACGGAGGGATCTCCGGCCCTCGACGAAAGCCCCTGGTCGGGACACCCTCGACGTGGACCGGACGCAACGGCAGCCGACGACGAACAGCCTCGTCGGCCGCCCACTCCAGCGCCATCCGGTGAGCGGGATCGGGATCCACACCCACCACGATCGGACGACGGTCACCGGGCCGTGACATGGCCGCCTCCGGTCATGGGCTCGCCGGGAGCCGACGATGCCCGTGCGGACATGCCGACGGGGTGAGGTGCGGACGTCAGATGCCTGATGCAGGCGTCGGGCCCGGGGAAGTGCAGAGTCACCCGTCCGTCCTCGGCCCAGCGCACGTCGTACGGCGGGCTGCCGTCCGGGTGGTGGACTCCGACGACCTCGCCGTCTCGTGCGACGACTCCGGCCGCGGTGCCGCGTACGACGACCTCGTCACCGACACGGGCGCGCATCGACGTGCCGATCTCCTCGGGGCCGGAACCGGGCACGGCCCGGTCGCCCTTCTTTACCGGTGCGGGAACGGACATCGCCCTCGCCTCCTTCCTGCGGCGACGCGGACAGCGCCGCCGATTCCATTGAGTGCCGCGGTAAGGATGATCTGTCAGTGGCCGTTCGGCTCCTGGGATGGGCCTGGTGGCCCCGCCGTGCCCGGGGCCGATCACTGGGCGCGGTCGGAGAGCGCCGGGGCGCGGGAGACCGCCGGGCCCGTGGAGCCGGCGCGATGCTCGGGGCCCAGTCGGGCTTCGATGTCGGCGCGCACCGATGCGGTCAGCGCCTCAAGGGCTCGGGAGCGGACCGGCCTGAGGGGTTCGGGGTCGCGGACCCGGCGGGCGGGTGCGGGCAGATCGGCGATGTCCCCGCGGAAGCGCTCGCGGGCGTCCTGCCACCGGTCCGGCGATCCGGTTCGCCGACCGTCCCGCATGACCGTCTGCAGCAGGGGCCGGGCGGAGTCCGGCGGGTCCTCTCCGCACAGGGCTATGACGTCGGGCCGACCGGCGCGGCGGAAGACCTGTTTGCGGCCCGGTGCCGTGACTTTCGCCGAGGACAGCTTCATCACGGGGCGGCCGTCGTATTCGACGAGCTTGTAGGCGGCGTCCAGGTAGGGGGCGTCCGCGGCCACGCCCACCCGGGTGCCCACGGCGTACACGTCGATCGGCGCACCGGCGCGCACCAGCCGTTCCACGCCGTACTCGTCCAGCCCGCCGCTGGCCACGATGCGCACGTCGGCCAGCCCGGCGGCGTCCAGGACGGCGCGGGCCCTGCGGGCGAGTGCGCCGAGGTCGCCGCTGTCCAGGCGGATGGCGCAGCCCGGGCCCCGCTGTAGATCGTTCAGGACCCGCGCGGCGATGCGCACGCCTTCCTCGGTGTCGTAGGTGTCGACGAGGAAGGTGACGGGCCCGGGATGGGCGCGCGCGAAGGCGTGGAACGCCGCCTCCTCGTCGGCGAACGCCTCGATGTAGGAGTGGGCCATGGTGCCCGAGGCCGGGATGCCCAGGGCGGTGGCGGCGGCGACGTTGCTGGTGCCGGCGAAGCCCACCATGGCGCCGAGACGGGCGGCCTGACGGCCGGCCGGCGGGCCGTGGGTGCGGCGCAGCGAGAAGTCCACCAGGGAGCGGCCCGGCGCGGCCAGGACGCAGCGCGCCGCCTTGGACGCCACCGCCGTCTGGTGGCAGACCTGGTTCAGCAGGTACGTCTCGACGAGCTGGGCCTGCGGCAGCGGGGCGGTCACCTCCAGCAGTGGCTCGTCGGCGAATACCGTACGGCCCTCCGGTACGGCGCGTACCTCGCCGTCGAAGGCGAGGCCGAGGAGCGGTTCGAGGTCCGGTACGGGGCGGTGCAGGGCGGCCGCGAAATCCTCGACGTCGGCCCGTTCCACGCGGTAGCCGGCGAGGAAGTCGAGCGCGGGTTCCAGACCCGCCGCGACGAGGAAGCCCCGTCCGGGCGGGAGGTCGCGGACGAAGAGGCTGAAGGTGGCCGGGTCCCGCATGTCCTCCCGGAGGTAGGACAGGGCCATGGTCACTTCGTAGAGGTCGGTGGTGGTGACGTCGGACATGGTGATCGCCGCCGGATGAGGTCGTCCCCTGGTCACCAGTCTGACCACGCGGCGGGCCGGACGAAAGGGGACTTGCGGGCGCCGGACGCACCAGGGCCGGTCGGCCCTCGTCACACCAGGCCCTGGTCGGTCGGCGACGATAGCCCGTCCGCCCGGCGCGGATCGCCGCCGGGCACGAGGTCGAACTCCACGTCCACCACTCCCTCGACGGCCCGCACCAGCCGTGCGGCCACGGGGACCAGGGAAGTGTCGCGGACCCGGCCCGCCAGCGTGACGACCCCGTCGTGCACGTCCACGTGGACGGTGGAGCCTGGTAGCGGGAAGAGGTACGACACGATTTCGCGCCGGACCTCCTCGGCGATGGCCTCGTCCCCGCGCAGGAAGACCTTGAGCAGGTCGGCGCGGCTGACCACACCCACGAGCAGCCCGGCGTCGTCGACCACGGGCAACCGCTTGACCTTCTCGCGGGCCATGATGCGCGCGGCCTCGGCCAGCGTGGTGTTCGCCCGGACGGTGACGGCGGGTGACGACATCAGGTCCCCGGCGGTCAGCGCGCCGGCCTTCGCTACGTCGCCGGGGCGCGGCAGCGCGTAGCCCTTCTCGGGGCTGTCCCGGAGTTGCTCCGTGGGCAGCAGGTCGGCCTCGGAGACCACTCCCACGACCCGCCCCTCGCCTGCCAGCACGGGCAGGGCGCTGACCCGCCACTCCTGCATCATGCCCACCACGTCCTTGAACGAGGCCGACAGGCCGACGGAGGCGACCGGGTGGGTCATGACATCGCTGACGATGTGCGGGTTGCTGAACATGACGACTCCGTATGGTTGTCGACGCCGTGTCAACCCGCGTCGGCGGGGCCGGGGGCGGGCGGACTCGCGGCCCATGCGACGGCGTCGTCGAGTTCGGCGTATCCGAACTGCCTCACCTCGGCCTGGACGAAGTGGTTCGCGAAGTGAGGCACGAGCCCGGCGAGCCTGCTGTCGGCCGCCAGCGCGATCCTCCTGATCCTGCGATGGTGGTCACGGACGAAACGCACATGCCGCAGCAGGCTTCCGATGTTCTCCCATCCTGGGAAGTCGCGAGCGTGCACCACGACACCGGACAGGGCGTCGTGGGTTTCGAGCCAGCTGTCGGCGGTCTGTGCCAGTGCGTCGAAGTCCTGGGTGCGCAGGGGCTGCTCAACCTCGACCACGAGCACCCTGGACTCGACCAGAAGCCGGTGGGACACGCCGGGCTCCTCGGGCAGTGACGCGACCCAGCGCAGGGCCTCCTCGCGATCCTGGCTGCCGAAGACCGTACGGGACAGGGCATCAGGAAACTCGCGAGCCGGGTCGAGTCCCGGATCCAGCGGACGCCGGTGACGACGGCGCATCCCTCGAACAGGCGCATGGCGCCGGTCCCGACTTTCAGGTCCTCCCATCCGGCGGCCGGGTTGAAGGTGCGGAACCCCGGGCCGCACTCCCACAGGAGCCGGATGCGGCGGCCTTCCCTGCGGGCGTCGTCGATGAGCGGCTCGATCACCGCCTTGTAGTCGTCCTTGGAGACCGTCCCGCTCGCCTTGACCACGTCTACCCCTGGCGGCGCGTCCTGGGCTCTCTCAAGCATGCCGTTCCTCCTGCGCGCAGGTGACATGTGGAACCTGGACCGGCGGGGGAGACGGGTCGTGCGGCTCCGGAGAGGCCCACCGGGCCCAGGAGCAGGCCGGAGGGGTCCCCGAGCCGGAATCGTCACCGCCCTGCCTCCTCTCGTGCCGGTTCCACGCTGCCGGCCGTTCCTCCGCGTGCGGTGGGAAGGGGATCGGGTGGACCCTCGATGGAGAGAACGCAGTACGCCCGGCCTGCAGGCGACGTCCGGACCAGCCACTCCGTGGGACCCGTTCACCGTCTATTCCAGCTTCTTACGAGACGGAGGCCGCCGCCATGAAACCAGTCGTCACCGTGGGCCTCGACGGCTCGTCCGAGAGCCTTGCCGCTGCCCGCTGGGCCGCCGACGAGGCCGAGAAACGCAAGCTCACCCTGCGCCTGCTGCACGCGTGGCCACTGCTGGCGCCGGAACCGGCTCGTGTCCCCGCGGAAGTCGACCAGAACTACTGGGCGAGGCGTCTCGTCCACACCGCGCGGGCGGAGCTCCAGGCACGCCATCCGGGCCTGTCCGTCGTCGGGAGCCTGGTCGCCGACGACGCCCAGAACGCCCTGCTTCACGCGGCGGCGGAGTCGGAGATGACCGTGCTCGGTTCGCGGGGGCTGGAGTCCGTCCAGAGCTACTTCCTTGGTGACGTCAGCATGCCAGTCGTGGCACGGGCCGAGCGGCCGGTGGTGCTGGTCCGCGCCGAGAGCCGGGATGAAGGACCGCCCTCGGCCGTCCCGGGGCGCGTGGTCGTGGCCCTGAAACTGCACAGGGCCTGCGACGACCTGCTCGACTTCGCCTTTCACTCCGCCGCGGCCAGGGGCCTTCCTCTGCTGGCCGTCCACGGCCGAAGCGTGCCGATCCATGCCCGTGTGCCCTGGGGTGTGGACCACGACGTCGCCGAAGAGATCAGGCGGGACGTGCAGCAGCGGTTGAGCAAGGCGCTCTATCCCTGGCGCGAGAAGTACCCGCTCGTGGAGGTGGCCGACGGCATCGGTCTCGAAAGCCCGGCCAAGGCCGTCGTACAAGCGGCCGAAGGCGCCGCGCTGCTGGTAGTCGGCCGCCGCGAACACCGTCATGGTCTGGCGCCCCACCTGGGTCCGGTGGTGCAGGCCGCCATCCATCACGGGCACTGCCCCGTCGCGGTCGTTCCCCATGGCTGAGCCGGGCCCCCGCGGGGAAACGGTGCCGTCGGCGCCACCGCCGGATGTGTCCGTGCTCCGGTGCGGTGCCCGGAACGACGGCGAGCCGCCGCCGCGCGCGGAGGTGTGCGAGACCCACACCGCGATCGTGTTCTTCGCCGGCGACCGCGCCTACAAGCTCAAGAAGCCGGTGGATCCGGGGTTCTTGGACTACACCACCGTCGAGGCCCGACGGGTCGCGTGCGAGCGTGAAGTCGCTCTGAACCGCCGCTTCGCCCCGGACGTCTACCTGGGTCTTGGCGAGTTCCGCAGCCCCGACGCGACGGTGCCCGAACCGCTCGTGGTGATGCGCCGCATGCCGGCGGACCGCCGCCTGTCCCGGCGGGTACGGCAGGGGGCCGCCGTCGACGACGTCCTGCGGGCCGTCGCCCGGCAACTCGCCGCGTGGCACGCGGTGGCGCCCCGCGGCCGGGACGTGGACGAACAGGGCACGCGGGACGCGTTGTCAGCGCGCTGGGAGGCCAGTTTCACGCAGGTCCGCACGATGGCCGACGACGGCTTCGGGCTCGACGAGGTGCCGGAGGCCGAGCGGCTGGTGCGCCGCTATCTCGCCGGGCGCGAGCGGTTGTTCGACGCCCGTATCGAGCAGGGGCGCGTGGTCGACGGCCATGGCGACCTGCTCGCCGAGGACGTCTTCTGCCTCGACGACGGCCCCCGCGTCCTGGACTGCCTGGAGTTCGACGACCGTCTCCGCTACGTCGACGGCCTGGACGACGCCGCGTTTCTCGCCATGGACCTGGAACAGCTCGGCGCCCCGGAGGCCGCGGCGTTCTTCCTCGCCCGGTACGGCGAGCACTCCGGGGATCCCGCGCCCCCTTCCCTGTGGCACCACTACGTCGCCTACCGCGCCTTCGTCCGTGCCAAGGTCTCGGTGATCCAGGCCCGCCAGGGCGCGCCCGGCGCGGAAGCGGCGTCCCGCCGACTTGCTTCCATGACCCTGCGCCATCTGCGTGCCTCCACCGTCTGCCTCGTCCTCGTCGGCGGACTCCCGGGCAGCGGGAAGTCCACCCTCTCCGGAGCCCTGGCCGACCGGCTCGGCGTCACCCTGCTCAGCAGCGACCGCATCCGCAAGGAGCTGGCGGGCATCCCGGCGGAGCAGTCCGCGGCAGCAGACTACGGCGAGGGCCTGTACACGCCCCGGTGGACGGCCACGACCTACGCCGCACTGCTCGACCGCGCGGGCGTCCTGCTCTCCTTGGGCGAGTCCGTCGTGCTGGACGCCACGTGGTCCGACGCGGCACAGCGCGAGGCCGCACGGCGCACGGCCGAACACGCCAGCGCCGACCTGGTGGCCCTCCACTGCCACGTTCCGGGCGACGTCTCGGCGGCCCGTCTGAGCACGCGCCCTCCTGGCCCGTCCGACGCCGGCCCCGACATCGCCGCCGCCATGGCGGCCTTGGAACCGCCGTGGCCCGAAGCCATACCGGTCGACACCAGCGGCCCGTTGGAGTCCGCGGTAGCGCAGGCGCTGACGGCCATAAGGCCGTGCGGCACGGGGCAGGCCCCGGTCTTCCGCCGCCCCTACATGGCGCCGGACTGAGGGGTTGCCGGGTCTGCCAGGAGCCTGCGGGGACGACCGCGAAGTTGGGGGAACTAAGGGCACCTCCGGCCTCGCTGCGCCAGGGGGCGGGACCGCGTCGGGACGTCGGGATGGGATGTGCTGCACTCTTTGGGGCTGGTCACCCCCCGCGGTCGCGCGGGTGCGGATGGAGGGTCGGCCGTCCGCACCCGTCGATCGTGCCCCTGCGGGAGCGGGGGTTTCAGCCCTCGATCTCGACGTGATGGGGCTTGGCCGCCTGAGCCTTGGGGACGGCGACGGTAAGGATGCCGTCGGCAAGGGTGGCGTGCACGTCCTCGGCCTTCACCTCGGTGGGCAGCAGCGCCCGGTATTCGAATTGCCCGGTGCGGCGTGTGGCGCGGCGCAGGACGCCTTCCCGTTCGCGTTCCTTCAGCTCCCCCGCGATGTGCAGTTCCCGACCGCTGACCTCCACGTCGATGTCCTCGCGCTTGATACCGGGCAGTTCGCACTCGACCTTGTACGCCTCGTCGGTCTCGCTCAGGTCGGCCAACGGCGCCCAGGCCATGGACTCCGTCCAGGATGGCGCGGTGGACTCCAGGAACCGGTTCATCCGCTCGAAGAATTCGTCGAACTCGGCGGTTATCGGCGGGTAGGTCCGCTCCAGCAGGCCGCCGTGCCGGTGTCGTGCGGGCAGAGTCATGAGGCTCACCTCCGCGAAGTGAACTCGAAAAGCCGTGTGACTCTCGCTCTCCATCATGAGCGGCGGATCCCCGGTCTGCGACTCGCACCGGCACGGCACGGACGCGGTGGGAGGACGCGCTTCGGCGAGCCGACGCCCCTGGCGATTGGGGTGGGCAGGGCGGCGGTGCCACCTACCCGGGCGCAACTCAGGACGCGCCACGCCCGGGAGGGCCCTGTCCCTCAACTGTGGTTTGTGGAGCCTTCAGACGGGCCTTCTTGGCGTAGGAATCGGCCCTCGGAACGCCAGCGGCGGTGAGTTGCGGGTGCCAGCGCGTTGATTTTCGGTGCTGGCAGTCATCGTGCGCGATATCTGGGTGGCGCAGGCGTCCTCGACCACCAATATCAGGATATCGATCGCTTGCGTGACTGGCGCCAGGTCTCCGCACTGCCGGGAGGCGCGAGAGGGCCTTCGTGCCGAGGTCAGGGGGCGAAGGCTCCGAGAGCAAGACAGTCCCCGGTAGTGCTGCGCGTGTCCTGGGGCTTCAGTCGTCACTGTCGCTTCGGTGTCGCGCCGGCTTGCCGGGGGCCTGAACCACATCCTGTCCAAGTACGCTCCGCCGACTGGACGTCCTCGCCGACTTTGCGACTCTTTCGGTGTTGTGGGCTATTCACCACAATGCACATGATGCAGTCAAAGTCAATAGCTTTTGTGATATTTTTCCGCTCGGCCCGCCGCTGGCTCGACTGGCCGGCCGATCCGGTTTGGTCGTCCCAGCTGCGGAGTCCTGACCGCCTGCGCGACCTGGCGCTGCGGGCGCCTGACCGATGGCCCCGGGACCTCCGGTGTCTCGGCGCTGTGCGAATGGCACTGGGGGCAGACAAATACGTGCGCCCTGGGGACACTGTCGCCACCGTGGGCGTCCGACGCGTCGCCCGCGCCGCGATCGTCACGGCGCACCTGTTCCCGCCCGAGCGGATCACCGCGGTGGACCTCCCAGCCGGCCCGACCGGAGGCCGCATACCGGCCGGCCGTCGACGTGCTCGCGGAAGTGTATGAGGCGCCTTGCGAGCCGGTCGGCGACCTGGCCGACGGGCTCGGTGCGGACGTGCTGATGGTGGTGGTCGGCATGCAGCGGAGCTGCGGGCCGTGCACCCGCACGGACCCCTCGGCGGGCACCTGGCCAACTTGGGGGTGCACCGCAAACGGGGCATACCGTATTTCGAATACCTGTGGATCAAGATCGTGGCCAACCACCATCAGCCTGGTGGACACCCCTCCCGCACCGCCCCTGCTGCGGATGGCTGCGTGCGGTCGGTTGCCGATCGGACGGCCGGTCGCACGCACCTTCCCGCTGGAGCAGATGGAGGAGAGGCTGTCACGTCTTCGCCAGGGCCGCGGGGACCGATATCGCCAGGCGATCTTCTTTAGCGCGCGGTCCAGGCGCGGGGCACGGGCAGCCAGCAGGCCGACGGCCTCTCGCACCCAGCGCGGGACGGTGATGCGATGCACCCCGTTGCACCGCTCAGCCGCGCGCTGGCCGAGGCCCAGGCCCGGCAGGCCGTCACCCTGCGCCAGTCCACCACCCTCGACGTGCAGCTACTCCACCTGCTCGCCCCCAGCGGATCCCACCGAGTGGACCGGCTCACCGGATGCCAGCCACAGCACGACGGCAGCGGCGACACTGCCTGGCGGACCTGGGTAGACGAAACCGTCGTCAGCTGGGCGGCCTGCCTCCTGGCCCCGCCCTGGCCGCGCACGCCAGCCACCGAACCGACGCCGCGAGCGAGCACTCCACCGCCGACGACCTGCGACGGCTGACCGACCCGGGGGAGTGGGACATCGAAGCCGCGCCTTTGCTGCGCCACTCCGACCTGTTGGAGAACATCGTCGGCCTGCACCGGCCGCGGCTCATGGAACTGCTCAACGCCGGCTGCGCCGGACTGCCCTGATCTCAGTGCCGGAGAACCTGCCCCCACATCCTGGCCGCGCGACGAGTTGCCGATCGGCTACGGAGACAGCCCGGCCAAGGCGGCGCGTGCTCATGATCTCGTAAAGTGGGCTTGTCACGTGTCGAGCTGTTGAGCCCGAGCCCCCTCTAAACACCGCATCCGGTGGCGGGTGACTCCCCGTCGATGCCGCGCAGGCTGTGCTCTCGAGCGCCATGGACCCTGACCGTGCTGTCCGCTCCGCTTTGACCTCGTCGCGCCTGCCCGACCAGATCACCGACCCGACGCGTCCTCGCTGCACGGCGGCATTGCTCCGTGCAGCGAGGAGCCGGGACCTACACCCGGGGCTGTGGTCGGTCAGGCGGCCGGTGCGACGTAGGGGAAGGCGTCGGTGGGGAGGGCGGTGACGCAGTCCTTGGTCAGGCCGATGTCGAACGGGGTGTTGGCGGCGAGGCTGAACATCACGTTGACCGCGTTGTCCGTCAGGGTGCGGCCGTTGCATCCGGCGAAGCCGTAAACGGCCGGGCTGCCGAGGCGGTGGGGCAGCGCATTGGGGAGGAGGAAGGCGGTTGCAGGCACCCCGTAGGCGCGCGGGTTGTCGGCCAGTGCCGTAGACGGCGACCACCTCAGCGACTCGGCCGGCGATCAGGTCGGTGCCATGCCCCTCTGACGGTGGATCAATGCGGACCCATTTTGTGGGTTTCTGGCCAACTTAGGCGGAGTGGCTCGTCCGTGCCCTGCAGCGCCGACCGCAGGTACTGTTCTGGTGTCGAAGCAGAACAGGAGCCAGTATGCACGCTCTGCCCGAAGACCACACCGGTGTGCGGATGGCCCGGTTGCGTCGCGAACGCCACCTCACTCAGAGGGCGGTCGCAGACCTGACCGGGATCCCGTACAGCACCTACACGAAGACCGAGCAGGGTGTCATCGCGGCCACGCCGCACGTCGTCGCTGCCTTTGCCCGCGGCCTGCGGATCGAGGTCGCCACGGTCGTCGGCCAGCCTTACACGGATGAGTTGCGGACCGACGAACTCGACATCCTGATAAGGCCGATCAGGGAAGCTCTGGACGTCTACGACCTCGGGGGCGATTCCGACGTTCGGCCGCGAGGCCTCGACGAACTCAAGAGCGACGCCGACGCGCTCCTGGTCGCTGTCCGTGCCGGTGAGATCAAGAAGGCGGCCAGTAACGTTGCTGGACTCATCGAGGAGGGCACCACCGCGGCCCACGCGTTGAACAGCACGGAGGGCTGGCTGACGCTCGCGTCCTTCTACCGCACGGCCTACGACGTCGCGGCCAAGCTTGGCTTCCCCGATCTTGCGCAGCTCTCGCTTGCGCGCATGGACTGGGCCGCGGAACGGGGCTCTGACGCGGTCCTCGGTGGCATGTACCAGTACCTCCGCGCCCTGACCTACCTGCGTGAGGGGAAGTTCGAGATCGGGCAGCGCCTTGTGAACAAGGGGCTGTCCACACTCCAGCAGGCAGAGCAGTCCCACGAACGCGACGTTGTCACCGGGCAGCTCCACCTCGGTGGTGCCGTGATGGCCGGCCGAGCTCACGACTCGGGCAAGGCCCTGTCCCACCTCGAACAGGCGGAACGGATCGCGGACGCGACTGGAGAAGCGGTCAAGGTGCACTACTTGACCTTCGGTCCCACCAACGTCAAGGTGCACCGGGTCTCCGTCCTGGCTGAGCTCGACAGGTACGGTGAGGCAGTGGAGGCCACCGGTGGCCTCACCATCCCGCAGGACTGGCCGAAGTCTCGTACGAGTCACCACTACGCGGAGGTTGCTCGCGCGCAGATGTGGACTGGGAAGCTCGAAGCGTCCTTCCAGAGCCTTCTCAAGGCTCGCAAGACGGCGCCACAACAGGCGAAGTACCACCCGACGGTACGGGAGACGTACAGCGGTTTGGAGGCCGCGCACCGTCGGCTTCCGGAGAGTTTCCTCTCCTACGGCTCGTGGTTGACCAGCCGTTAGTCCCGCACGGTAATGCTTTGGCCCTAACTATCATCAGCTCGTGATAGTTAGGGCCTAGTCGTGCTTGCACCATGTCGTCACTGGCCACTTCGACATGGAGCCGACCATGACGACGAAGCATGACCCGGCCCAGCAGCGCACCCGTCGACGCGCACCCGCTGAAGCCCCTTCAGGTACGTATTCTCACGCCCCTACCGCATTGCGGCCACGCCCGAAGCGCGCTGTCCGGTCGGCCCCACGCTCCCCCAAGAGGACGTGATGACGACGACAGCCGTACGAAGGCCCGTGGTGGTCCTGACCCGTGACCAGGAACTGATGGACGAGCGATTCGCAATCGGTCCGCCCGGCCCCAGTCCCCAACCGAGTCACGAAGCCGCCGCCCGGGTTGGCATCATGCGCCGGATCGCGGCGGCTCGGCTCAGGTTTTACGGCCTGGGCGCCCTGATCGACGCGGTGCAACTGGTCGTGTCGGAGCTGGTGACCAATGCGCTCAGACACAGCGGCGCGGTCGAAGGACGGGTGATCATGACCACTCGTGAGGGCTGCCTGCTCATCGTCGTCGTGGACGGAATGCCAGGTGAAGCGTCGCTCAAACCGACGGACGCGACCACGGAATCAGGGCGGGGCCTTCACCTGGTCGATGCCATTGCTATGGAACACGGCGGGGCCTGGGGCACGAGAGAAGCCGGTGCCGAGACCTGGTGCCGTCTCGAAGTACCGCCGACGGAGGGGCAGTCGTGACCGACTGGATATCCGCCCCCACGTCTTCCCTCGCTGACTCGGCCATGAGTGAGTCCCAGCAGCCGTGTGCCGGCACCTACAGCGATGTCACGCCCTTGCCCCTGAGACCGGAGGCCGAGCCTGCCTTCGAGTGGGGCGTGTCGATCATCGCCAGTGTGGCTGCGGGCCTTCTTGTGCGGCAGCGAATGCGGCCGTGGTTGACGATCGGGAACTGGGAGGGCAACGTCGATGTCGCGGCTCGCGTCGCCGACAAGCTCGTTGACAACGCCGTCAAGCACGGCGAGCCCTTCCCCGATGGCACCATCACCCTGCGCCTGATCGTGGATGCCCAAACCCGTGGACTGCTCGTCGAAGTAGATGACGCGCTCCCCGACTTCCCCGGCTTCGCTGAGGTCGCCAATCAAGGCATCGAAGGCGAGGGCAAGCCCCGCGGCCTGCGGTGGGTCACCCACGACAAGGGCTGTCTCTCGTGGGACGTGAAGACGGACGAGGACGGCAAGACCGTGCAGGCCGTCCTCCCCGTCGACTGACACGTACTACCAGCCCGCCGTCCCCCTGCTGGACCCGAATCTGAGGACCCCATGCCTGCCCTCCAGCCCTCTGCCCGACCAGCCCCCCGCGGCCGGCGCAGGAGAAAGCGCCGCGATGCGGTGGATCGCTTCCTGCTCGCAGAGATCCGCGCCGCGGTTGTTGCACCATTGGTGATCGTCATGTCCGCGCTGGGCGGTGCCGTCGTCGTCTGGCGAACGGTTTCGATCTCCACCGGCCTGCTTCTGACTGCGTTAGCCGCAGGGCTCCTGACGGCTGCAGGAGTGGGGGCTGTACGAGCAAGAGCGGCGGCCACGGCCGTGGAAAGGGCGCATGCGGCACAGCTTCAACGGGTCGTTGAAGCAGCGACCGCTGTGGACAAGCTCGTGGCCTGGTCGACGGAGGAGCTGTGCAGGGGCGGAAAGGTAGCCCTCCCTGAAAGCCTTCCGCCGTTTGAAGAGGCCGGGACCGCGGACGAAGCGGTGGCTCTGCTGGCTGAGCTTCAGGTCCAGGCGGTCGCCGGCTTGATGCGGGTGCACGACGAATCGCAGTCGGCGGTGTTGCTGTCGATGCTCCACCAGTTCGCCAAGCGCGAGCACGCCCTGGTGGCTCGGGCGTTGGAGAAGCTAGACCTCTTGCAGGAAGGGACCGAGGACCCTGACCAGCTGGAGGTGCTGTTCACACTCGACCACCTGGTGACACGGTTGCGGCGCTGGGTCGAGAGCAAGGCCGTGGTCGCCGGGGAGTCGTTGCGCAGCGCCCGTGAACCGGTGAGCGTGCTGCAGGTGCTGCGGGGCGCGAACCAGGAGATCCTGCACTACGCCAGGGTGACCGTGGCCGCCAGCACGGTAGGAGCCGAAGTGGGCCTTCCCCGGCATGTGGGGCCCGACCTAACACATCTGCTGGCTGAACTCATTGAAAACGCAACGCAGTTCTCCGACCCTGCCACCAAGGTGCACGTGCGGGCCCAGCAAGTGGCCAGGGGCCTGGCGATCGAGATCGAGGACCGCGTCGCCATCCCCATGAGGTCGGACGACCGGGAGCAGTGGAACCGCCTGCTGGCCGAACCCGATCAAGTCGACGTGAGCGCCTTGGTCAACGCGGGACGGCTGGGCTTGCTCACGGCGTCGCGGATCGCCCGCCGCCATCGCATATCCGTTCAGCTGACGGAGAATCCCACCGGGGGGACGACCGCGCTGGTTGTTGTCCCGGACAGGCTGCTGGTGTCGTTGGCGCCTCACTTCGCCTCTGCTCCACAGCCGACGCCGCCATCGCGTGTGCAGCCCGCCCTCGCGGCGCGCCGGCCGGGGCCAGGTCCACACTCCACGGCCGGGCAAGCTGCCTCGGCCCCACCCCTACCTCGGCGCGTGGTGACCGAGCAGACGGAAGTACCCCAAACAGCCCGGCTCAGGACCGCATCTGCCCGGCCGCGATATGGCCTGGCCGGTGCGTTCAAGGACGGCGTCGACGCTGTCCGTTCGCAGAGCAGGCCGCTCTCCGCCGGGCCGGACCCGACCGGAACCGTGCCGCCGACCGCACAGCCCTAGTCCCCCCACCCGAGGCCGCCGCGTGATGGCGGCTGGTCCGAACCGCAGGAGCGATTTCTGATGACCTACGACAACGGTGGCGACACCGTGACGGCCACCGCGTCCGGGCAGAAGGCCCGGGAGCAGTTGGCCGGGTTGCTGGAGGAGTTCGTCAAGGCCGTCCCGGGGGTCGCGCATGCGCTGCTGGTCTCCCGTGACGGACTCAAGCTGGTGAACAGCGGGATGCCTCAGACCGAAGCCGACAAGTGGGCGGCCACGTTCGGCACGCTGGCGTCGTTGTGCGAGAACATCCCGGGCCCGCAGGGCGGCAGGGGCGGTCTGCAGATGGCCGTGGTCGAGCGCGAGGACGCGTTGATCTTCGTGTCGATCGCCGGGACCAGCGCCGTGTTTCCGAACCGCCCGGGCAATACGGCAGGGGAGGTTGACACCGTGCTGGCTGTGATCGCCGAACCGAGCTCCAATGCGAACACGGTGGGCTACGAAATGGGTGAGCTCGTAGACCGGTTCGCCCCGTACATGGTCGCGGCCGTCCGCAGCGCCTGATGAACGGGCCTCGCCGACAGATACCGCCGGAGGTGCAGGAAGGCACGGGCGGCGCCTTCGTACGGCCTTACCTCGCGACCGGGGGCCGTACTCGCCCCCGCCACTGGCTCAGTCCGGAGACCGTACTGGTAGCCGGGGACGGGAGAGCCGGCCCGAGACTGTCCGAGGAGGAGTACCAGCAGATCGTGCAGCTGTGCCGTCAAAGGCATCGGTCGGTCGCGGAGCTGGCAGGCACCGTCCGTCTGCCGCTCACCGCGGTCCGGGTGCTGATCTCGGATCTCGTCGACGCCCGCGTTCTGGTGCTCTCCGTCACTGCCGCCTACACACCCGCTGACTCTCCCGACTCCCAGGTCGGGGACCGCCCGACCCAACAGCTCTTGGAGGCACTCCGTGCCGGTCTCACACGTAAGTGGTCCGACGCCGAAGCCAGGGCCTGTTGACCACGCAGGCCAGGAAGCCGTGGTCCAGGCTGTAGGCGGCCCGGCCGTGCTGAAGATCCTCGTCACTGGAGGGTTCGGGGTGGGCAAGACGACTGCGGTCGGCGCCGTCAGCGAGATCGAACCGATCTCCACCGAGGAGTACCTGACCGATGCCAGTACTACCACCGACAGCCTCGCCGGCGTGGAGGCGAAGCGCCGCACCACCGTTGCCTTCGACTTCGGCCGCGTCGGCTTCGACCTGCCCATGCCGATCGAACTCATGCTGTTCGGCACGCCCGGTCAGGACCGTTTCGTGGACCTGTGGTACGACCTGGCCCGTGGCGCGGTGGGCATCGTGGTCCTCGCCGACACGCGCCGGCTGGAGTCGAGCTTCACGGCCGTCACCTTCTGCGAGCGCACCCGCTTGCCGTTTGTCGTGGCCGTGAACCAGTTCGACAACGCCCACCGCTACCCCCTCGGTGAGATCCGGCAGGCCTTCGAACTGGCGACCCACATTCCCATAGTGACCTGCGATGCCCGCGATCCCACGTCGGTCGCCGGAGTCCTGCTTCGCCTTGTCGACCACGCCCTGACTTTCTTCCCGGCCTCTTCCACCTCCCTGGATGCCTGATGACAGATCACAACACCCCCTACATGCCCTCGCTCGCCCGCAGGACCGGGACCGACTTACGCCCCGCCCCCGGCCAGCAGGAAGCAATCGTCCCGCTGCCTGGGGCAATCCACTTGGGCCAGGAACTGGTCAGCGCGGCCCAGGCCGAGGAGATCACCGAGAGGCAGGCCCGGGAGGAACTCCTCATGCGCCTCGGCGTGCCCACCGGGCCGGATGACCTGATGGACCAGTTCGCGGACCACATCGCCGAGACAACTGGCCTGCTCTACGGCTTCGTCAACATCTTCCGCGCCGAGCAGACATTCGTCGGCCTTCACAACCCGCCTCCCGACTCGGGCCACCTGATCCTCGGCCGCACCATGAGCCTGGAGCACGGTTGGTGCCCAGCGGTGGTCAAGCGGAAGAGGGCCCTGCCGTTGTTCGACGTCCACGCCAGCCCGCGCTTCTCCGGCAACCTCGTGGTGGACATGGTCGGCATCCGCTCCTACTTCGGCGCCCCGCTGATCTACGAGGGGATCGTGCTGGGCACGGTGTGCGGGATCGATCCCGAAGCCCGCCCGCGCACCGACGCCCGACGCCTTCTGGAAGCCGTGAAGGGGAGCGGCGTCTTGGTTCTGGACGCCCTGACGAGCCGCACTCCTGCCCGCTGAAATCCGCCTCGCCACCCCCCACTTGGCGGCCCCGAACCGGGAATTCGGCCGCACTCCGCCTTGCGACCCCGCATAGGGAGAGGGAGACGACCATGCCCACCACCCCACCGACCGCACTCACCCCCTACCTCACACGCGACCACCACCAGCTGTGGCACGAGGCCGATGCCTTCGCCGCCGAGCACGTCGCGCCCCGCGTGCCGCGCATGGAGACGTCCCCCCACAAGGTGGAGCGCAGGACTGCCCAGCTCATGGCCGAGCAGGGCTGGTTCGGGGTGACCATCCCCACGCAGTACGGCGGGATGGCGGCCGGACACGTTGCCAAGACGGTGCTCATCCACCGGACCGGCGTGGTGTCCGCAGCCGCGGCAGCCCAGCTTCAGGCGAGCCAGATCCCAGTCGGCGCGGTGCAACACTGGGGAAGCATCGAGCAGAAGATGCGGTGGCTCCCGCAGGCGGCGGCCGGGACGCTCCTCCTCTCAATCGCGGTCACCGAACCAGAGGCGGGCGGCCATATCGGAGGCATCGAGACCGTAGCCGAACCCGACGGCGGCTGGTGGGTGATCACCGGCAGCAAGGTCCACATCGGCAACAGCCACTTGGCCGGTCTCCACGTCGTTGTCGCTCGTACCGCGCCGAACGACGTCCCCGCCTCCCAGGCCCTGACCGCCTTTCTGGTCGAGCACGACCGCAAGGGGCTGAGTGTGGACCGGCACCGGCCCGGTCTGGGCCTGCACGGTTTCACCGCCGGCCTGCTGCGGCTGGACCGGGTCCGTATACCCGAGGCCAACGTGCTCGGGGACGTAGGCCAGGGCCTGTTCGTCGCGCAGAGCAGCAGCATCCTCTACGGCCGCCCCAACCTGACGGCCGTCAGCCTCGGCATCCACGAAGCCCTGGTCGAGACCACCGCCCAGTGGCTGTCGAGGCGCCCTCGCTACGACGGGCACCTGTCCGACCTGCCCGTCCTACGGGACCGCCTCGGCGCCATTCAGGCACGCCTCCAAAACGCCCTGGCCATGGCCTATCACGCCGTCCACCTCCTCGACCGCGGCCTGCCCTGCGACTCCCACCTGATCGGCGCCAAGCACACCGGGCACGAACTCGCCTCGGCAACCGCACGAGACGCCATGGAACTGCACGGCGCCCGGGCCCTGGACGGCGACTACCCGCTCCAACGCCTCTTCCGTGACATCCAGTACACCTACCCGCCCGCCGGGACCGGTGAGTTCCAGCGGATCCACCTGGCCAAGACCGCTCTGGGCGAGACCGAGATCGAGTGGTCCGAGCGGCTGGCCGCCGAAGCCGCCTGGGCCCGCCCCGATCCAACGGCCGCTTAGGCCCCATGCGGCGGCCTCGTGGTCCCCGACCCACCCTCCCCGCCGCGGGACACCTTCCGTACAGCCTCGCTTACGCGAGACTGCAGCTTTCCGAAAGAGACCCTGGGTTACAACTACGAAGAGGCTGCATGCCTACGACGGTCATTGCCACATGCGACTTCCATTCCAGCGTCCCGGACGGGCATTCCTCCGTGGCTGCCATCGCCAGCAGGCGCACGGCTGGCGCCCTGGTGATCGACGCCGGTGACTTCTTTGGCGGCAATGCCTTCCACGAGTTCTCACGAGGCGAGGCCGAAGAGCGGATTTTGCGCGAGCTCTACGATGCCGTGGTTCCTGGCAACCACGACCTGGCCGATCTCATGCGCATCCGGCACCCGCAACTGTTCCCTCCCGTGGTCTGCTGCAACCTCACCCCTCCGGCCTCCTTCGCCGGTCGTTGGGAGAAGAGTCTCCTTCTGCCGGAACGGGACCTGTGCGTTGGTGTTGTCGGATTCATCGGGGCCCAGGCGTACGAGGCGGTTCCGTTGGAGGAACGGGCCGGGTTCACCTTCACCCCTGCGACCGCCGGACTGCTGACTGCGGAACGCGACCGGCTGCTCGGCCTGGGCGCCGACATCGTCATCGGAGTGAGCCACAGCGGTTTCCAGCGGGATGTCGTCCTACAGCAGTGCGGGATGAGCCCGTTCGACCTCATCGTGGCCGGCCACTGCCACAGCGAGGACTACCACTGGTCGTCCGGTGGGCGGCATGTCGTCAAGGCTCCGGAGTTGGGCGCCGGGCTGCTGCGTATCGACCTTGACGTCGCCGGTGCCCGCACCTTCACCACCGAGTACCACCCTCCGAAGGGCACTCCTACCGGACCGGGCACGGACTCCCTCTCCGCGTACGAGGAGTGGGGTGCCGGAGTGCTCGGCACCCTCACCACCACGGTCCCCGACCGGGCGGTCCTCGCCCGACTGGTGGCTGAGCATGCTCGGACGAGCAGCGGCGCCGACGCCTTCCTCCTGAATCTGCCGACGTTGCGCAGCGGCCTGCCCGAGACGGTGACCCGTCGCGCGTTGGCCGACGCCGTTCCCTTCGATACGACGCTGGTGCAGTTGACCGGCGAGCACGACATCGGCGCCGTCGTCCAGCAGGCGCTGGCCATCGGCGAGGAACCGGTAAGCGCCTCCGTGCTCGCTCACGGCCGCGGGAGCGTGGCCACTACCGCCTACCTGGCGGGTCGGCTGGGCGTGCCCCACATCCCCGTCCTTCCGCACCTCACTCTCCGCTCCATCGTCATCTCTCTCTTAGGGAGCCGCGAATGAACGACCTGCTCACTCTGAACGCCCTTGAAGTGTTCGAAGGGCACGACGGCCACCGTCACTTCGCAGAGCTGTTCTACGGGCCCGGTGCCGGCCGGGCGCTGATCGTCTCCACCGACCCAGCCGACCACCAGCGCAACCAGGACTGGACGCTGGGGCTGTTGTCCGCTCTCGGCACGGTACTGAGCGTCTACCCGGGCCTCGGCCCGTGGAGCGACCTGACCGTACGCACTGACGCCGACCCCGGTCGCACCCACGGAGTGGGCGAGAACCGGCTCCACATCGACATGGTCGACCGGGACCTCACCCCCCGGATCATCGCCGTGTACTGCGTGCGTGACGATCCGCAGGGCGGTGGCGCCTCTGCGCTGGCGGACATGTGGGCCGCCGTCGACTCGCTGAGCGACGGGAACCGCGAGGCCTTGAAGCAGCCGGCGTACCAGTACTGGACCGACGAGGGCGTGCACGGCGTCGGCTGCTCCCTGGAGCGATTCCCGATCGTGCCCCGGGAGCTGGCCGGGGGCTTCCCGGTGCGCTTCACCAGCAAGATGGGACCGCATCTGGAGAAGGGCGAGCTGGTGGACACCGACCTGGTTTCTGCCGACCAGGCCGCAGGCGCGTTCTCCCGCCTCGCCGAGGCCGTCTACGCCGTGCGCACCACCCACCGGCTGGAGCCCGGTCAGGTCCTGGTGTGGGATCAGCAGCGATACGCCCACGGCCGCATGCCGTTGGGCGAAGGTCAGGCGGGACTGCCCGAGGACCGCCGGCGTCTGCTCCGCCAGACCTACGTCGCCGAGAGGATCGCCCCGTGATCCTCACCGGCAAGGCCATCACAGAGGCAGTCCTCCGTGGGGAGATCATCATCAGCCCGTTCGACGAGGCGATGGTCAACCCCAACTCCTACAACTACCGTCTCGGCCGCACCCTGAAGGTGCCGACCGCGGAGGTCACGGACGCCCGCATGGACACTCCCTGCGAGGAGATCGAGATCCCTGCGGGCGGGTACGTGCTTAAGCCGCGCACGGTTTACCTCAGCACTACGGTCGAGGTGATCGGAAGCCCACTCTACGTGCCCAGCCTGATCGGCCGTTCCTCAATCGGCCGCCTCGGGTTGTTCTTGCAGATCAGTGCCGATCTCGGCCAGCTGGGCGCCTGCCACAGCTGGACCTTGGAGTTAGTTGCCGTCCAGCCGCTGCGGGTCTACGCCGGGATGAAGATCGGCCAGGTGTCCTTCTGGGCGCACGAGGGGCAGCGGCAGCCCTACCAGGGCTACTACGGGCACATCAGCGAAGCCGTTCCCTGCCACCCGCACGCCGCGCTCGGCAACCCGACCCATGCCCTGGAGATGACGGCATGATCCTCACCGGCCCCGAGATCACGCATCGTGTCAAGAACGACGAGATCACCATCGAGCCGTTCGACCTCGCCTGTGTGAGCCCCAACAGCTACGACTTCCACCTCAGCAAGGACATCGGCTGGTACACCGACGAGGTGTTGGACTGCCGGGCTGAGAACTCCTTCGAGCGCGGCACCATCCCGGAGGAGGGGATGCTGCTGGAGCCCGACCGGATCTACCTGGTCTCCACAGCGGAAACCATGGGCAGCGAGCACTTCGTGCCGATCATCCGGGCCCGCTCCTCCATCGCCCGCCTCGGCCTGTTCGTCCACGTCACCGCAGACCTGATCGACATCGGGTCGATCAACCGGTGGACGCTCCAACTGCACGCCGTCCAGCCCGTGAAGATCTATCCCGGCATGCGCATAGGCCAGGTCACCTTCTGGCGCCCGCTCGGCGAGATCGAGCTCTACGCCGGCAAGTACCAGGGCTCCACCCTTCCCATGCCCTCGCAGGTCTACCGCGACTTCGAGCGGGTGACCTGATGCCGCTGCTGTTCTCGCCCTCGGACCGGGTGGTCGCGGTCGTCGCCCACCCGGACGACGCAGAGATCCTGTTCTTCGGCACATTGCGCCGCTGGTGCGAGGCCGGCGCCGACGTGACGGTCGTGATCGTCACCAACGGTGCGAACGGCGTCTCCCTCGCTGATCGGGCCAGCGGAGCGTGGTTGGACGCCTGGACCCGGCCGGCGGAGTCCGCCGCCTCCTACGAGGGCACCGGCATCGACCTCGAATGCCTGGACTTGCCGGACGGCTCGCTCCAGCCGGACCGGCACCTGATCTCCCAGATCGAAGCGGCTTTGGTCCGCCTTGAGTGCACCGTACTGCTCACACACCCGGTACACGACGGACGCGACCACCAGGACCACCACGCGGTGTCCCGGGCGGCACTGAACGCCGCGGCCCGGGCACCCCTGTGCACCACGATCCTCCACGGCCAGCCGTTCGGCCCGCACCAAAGCGTCACCCCGACCGTGCTGGTGGACATCACCGACCACCTTGAAGCCAAGGTGAAGGCCCTTCAGGCACACGGGACCCAGTCCGGCCGCTACTACCTCGGTGAACCCTTCACTCGGCATCGAGCGGCCGCCGCAGGCTGGGACCGCCTGCCACACCAAGCCGCCGAAGGACGCTCGTTCGAAGCCCTGGTGCCGTCCCTGGTCCTCCTCGACGACCGACCGGAGCGGCGGCCGTGATCTACATCGAGCAACCCGCCTTCCTCCCCTGGCTCGGATTCTGCGAGGCACTGCTGGCCTGCGACACGGTGGCGCTCTACGACGACGTGCAGTTCGAGGACGGCGGCTGGCAGAACCGCAACAGGATCAAGACCAAGACCGGCACCCAGTGGATCACCGTGCCCGTGACCAAGAGGCACGGCCAGCTGATCCACGAGACCTGCATCGCCGATACCTTCGCCGCGGACACCTTCGTGCGCACCCTGCGCATGGCCTACGGCCGGACCGAGTTCTTCGACGAGGCGATGGACGTTCTCACCCCGCCGCTGAGCGCAGGACACCGTTTCCTGGCCGAACTCAACGCGGACACGCTGCACCGCATCCGGGACGCGCTCGATGCCGGATGCACCATCCGCCTCACCTCGCAGATGCCACTGCCCGCCGAGGGACGGATCGAACGGATCGTCCGGGTCTGCGAACACACGGGGCAGTCCGTCCTGTGGGCCGGCTCGGGCACCCGCAGCTACCTCGACACCGCGGCCCTCCAGCGCGCTGGCATCACTGCAGTCTGGAACGAGTACTACCCCCGCCACCCGGTCTACCCGCAGACCTGGGCCCGCCAGGGCTTCGCCCCCGCCCTTTCGGTCGTCGACGCCGCCTGCAACCTCGGCTGGGCCGGTCTGCGAGACCTGCTCCTCGACGGACTCACTACCTTCCGCTCCCGTCCGAACGGAGTGCCCGTATGAGCACGACACGGATCCTGACCGGCATCGACCTCCCCGCCGCGCCGTCCTGCGGCAGCATGATCCTGGCAGCCGACGCCTACCACGCCATGCCCGAGATGGACACGACCTTCCTGACCATGCCGCCCATAGACCGGGCCTGGCACCACCCCTTCGACCGGCTGATCGCGCTCGGCACGGCCAAGCAGCCCTACGGCAGCCCGGCGTTCGACACCTACGTCGCCGACCTGACCACAGAGGTGGAAGACCTGATCAACCGGCACCGGCCGGACGTGATCCACGCTCAGCATCTGGGCTTCGGGCTCAGCCCCGCGTTCTCCCGTGCCGCCGGCCGCATCCCGGTCATCAGCATCGCGCACGGCACCGACGTGATCGCCGCAGACCATGTGGAACAGGCCCGCGATGCCATGACCGAGGTCGTCGCGGCCAGTGCCTTCGTCATCGCGCCGAACAGCACGCTCGCGCAGCACATTGACCGACTCACCGGGCGCCGGTACACCGACCGGCTCACCGTCGTCCCCTGGGGAATCCCGGTCGCCCAAGCTCTGGTGCGCCATCGCCCGCACAGTGGCACCGGCCCTCTGTCCCTGCTCCACGCCGGCCGCCTGGACGAGAACAAGTCGACCATCACCGCTATCGAAGCCGTCGCCCTCACCAGCCAGCCCCACCGGCTCGCCGTCATCGGCAGCGGCCCCGAACTGAGCCAACTCATCAACAGAGCCCACGACCTCGGTGTGCACGACCGCGTCGCCTTCGAACCGTTCCTGCCCCGCGAGGAACTGTGGCGGCGCTTCCGCGACTTCGACACCTTCGTGTTCACCACCGCCGAACTGGAGGCGTTCGGTCTCGTCGCCATCGAGGCGCAGGCTCACGGCCTGCCCGTCATCTACTCCAACCTGCCCGGCATGAACACCACCCTCGGCCAGGCCGGAATCCCATACACCCCCGGTGACCCGGCCAGTCTCGCCGCCGCGATCGACCAGATGGCCCACGACACCCACTGGCGCGACGCCCTCGCACGAGCCGGTCTGGACAACGCCCGCCGCTACGACATCACCACCACGGCCGATCTGCTCGCCACGCTGACTGCCCGAGCCGTCGCCGCCGTTCGTACCTGACCCTTACCCCGCAGCGGGCCGCCCGCCGGCCACCCGCACCACCACCCTCGTCGGGAGGAAAGCGTGTCCAGCACCACCGTGGCCTTTGCCCCCGTCCCGCCCGGCGCCTATCAGCGGCGCCTGCCCGACGGCCGGCTCCAGACCGTACACATCACCAAGACCGTCCAATGGCAGACCACCCCCTTCAGCGTTGGCCTCTACCAGGCCTACCGCGACGCCCTCGGTATCACCATCGACCCGGAACTGGAGATCTGGGACGACGTCTGGAAACCCGGCCCACTGTTCAGCGACGCCAACGTCCACGGCAGTGACGTGCCGGTCGTCGGCGTCTCCTACAACGACGCCCTCGGCGCCATCGCCTGGCTCAGCCGACGCGAGGGCCGCGCCTACCGGCTCCCCACCGAAGCCGAGTTCGAGTACGCCGTACGCGCCAAGTGCTTCTGCACTGCAACCTGCGACTTCAGCTCAGTTTCCCACCGTCAGCACACCAGCCGCACGTGGCCCGAGGCGTTCCTGGCCTGCTGGAACGCCGCCACCGAGACGGCGAATCCGCACGGCATCCACGGTCTCACCGGAGTGCTCTGGCAGTGGTGTTCTGACTGGTACGCCCCATACCCCGACGCTCCCGATGCCACCGACCCAGACGGACCCGAGGCCGAGCCCACCACGACGCTATGGAAAGGACGAACCCTGCCCGCCGGACGCGTCATCCGAGGCGGTTCGTACTCCTATCCGGAATGGTACGGCCGCTGCGACAACCGACACTTCTCCTTCTCAGACGACCGGAACGTAAACCTTGGATTCCGAGTCGTCTTCGACGCCGTCTGAACAGATTCGCCAAGCCCTGTAATTGCTCGACCTGGCTTGGATATGGTCCGAAGGACACCTCGTCCCGCTAAGCACCACACGATAATACGCAGAGATACAGGAAGGCCCCCGAGTGGAAATCCGGCAACAATCAGAACCCGCCTACCGTGCTCCAAGGATGTTGAAAGTCGGGATTACCGGCGGTGCGAGCGCCGGACACGTCGTCCCTGCACTGGCCGTCGCCGCCGAACTGCGCCGGGCCGGAGTCGAAGACCTGGTCTACTTCGGCCGGGCCGACAGCATCGAAGCCGACCTTGCGGAGAAGGCGGGCATCCGGCTCGTCCCTGTCCCCTCAGCGGGTCTGCAGCGCTATCGGTCCTGGCGGAACGCCGTCATGCCGCTCACCGTGATGCACGGGGTGTTCGCCGCCTGGCGAGCGATGCGCCGCGAGCGGCCGGACGTCGTCTTCAGCAAGGGGAGCTTCGTCTCCGTGCCCGTTGGGGTAGCGGCCTGGCTGAACCGGGTGCCGCTGGCCATCCACGAATCCGATCACTCCCTCGGACTGGCCAACCGGATACTGGCCCGCTTCGCCCGCACCGTCTGCCTTGCCGAACCGGGACAGAACTTGCCCCGTTGGCTGGGACGCAAGACGGTGGTCACCGGCCTTCCGCTGCGTGACGATCTCGCCCACGGCCGGCCGGAGAAACTGCAGGCCCACCTCGGCATCCCGTCCCACCTGCCCGTCCTGCTGATCTTCTGTGGCAGCAGCGGCAGCACCCGCATCAACGACGCGATCCGCCGCCAGCTGCCTGCCCTGACTGCCCGGTTCGCCGTCCTGCACATCAGCGGACCAGGCAACCTCGAGCCTTCCCTCAGCCAGGTCCCCGGATACTGGCAGCTGGAGTACCTGCACGGCGAGATGGTCGACGCCCTCTGGCTGGCCGACCTCGTGATCGGCCGGGCCGGCGCGACCACCCTCGCCGAGCTGGAGGCGCTGCGGAAGCCCGCTGTACTGATCCCGCTTCCAGCCTCAGTCAGCCGAGGCGATCAGTTGGACAACGCCACCGCCTATGCGCGACGCGGAACCTGCGTTGTTGTACCGGACGACGAACTGCTCGCTGACGGACGGCCGATCGTGGCCGCCTGCGAGCAACTGCTTCCGCGAGTCCAAGGCGGTGGGCCGCCACCTGACCCGGACATGATCCACCGCGTCGCGCGGGACATCGCCGCCCGAACCCTACGGCTGACTCGCCCTCACGGACGTCGTAGGACCTGACCTAGCCGGAGCTGTCCAGTCAGACCCGCCCCTCCGGCAATTCCCCCCGGAACAGCACGTGCCAGTGCATGTGCTTCGACTCCTGGTACTCGCCCTCGTTCGTCACTACGCAGGCAGCCCCATGCTCTTCGCGTACCTGCCCGGCAACCCGCCGGACCACCCGCAGGACGTCCATGAGCAACTCCTCGCCGCCGTCGCCGAGATTCACCAAGGACGGGATGTGCTGTTTCGGGACCACCACGATGTGCACGGGGTAGCTCGGCCTGGTGTGCTCGAAGGCGAGCACTGTGTCTGTCTCCTCCACCACCTTGATGGGCGTCTTCCCGGACAGCGCTTCGTCGCAGTAGAAGTCCGACACCTTCTCGGCAATATTCACCGAAACGGTCACAATGTCACCCAGTTCCTAGAGTTGTACGACCGCGAGGTCATTTGGCACAGGTGGCACAGCAAGGGCGACAGATGCACCGACCGGCAGCCGAAGAACGATCACCGGTCAGGCTACACGTGTGCCCAGAAACCCCATAAAATCGAAAAGCCCATAAGAAGGTTCAAAACTCGAAAGCGTATACGGAAATGGCGACCGTTATTTCGAAATCCTCGAACTTGTCGTCGGGGCGCATGGGCAGGGCGCCGTACGCCCCGAGGCTCGGCGATGTGCGCCATTCGGCCCGGCGAGGTCACGGTCGAGCGGCGTTACGAAGTCCTCCCGCTCCTCCGCCGTGCGGGAGCGTCGACGTTTCGCGTGGACCTCGGCGATTCGGCCAACCTCGTACCGAACCCGATTCGTGCGCGCCAAGGGTCGATGCATCAGCCACGACGTGTGCACTGCGCGACCGCGCGGAATCCGCATCGTCTCAAAAACGTGTGTTCGATATCGCGGTGCCGCTCGTTGACCCGTGCATCGCCAGTTCGTACACAACAACCGTGCATGGGAGTGCAGTTGACATCCGTTGACGCCATGGACGTACCAGCCGAGATCCCTCCGCCGCCACCCGCCGAGATTGTCTACAGCGGCGAGTACTCGACCAATCCGCTCGACAACGTCTCTTTCAGGCAGATGTGTACCAGGTTGCCGTCGGTGCTTCGGCGCATCACCCGGATGGCCTGGAGGCTCGACCGCTCAGCCGTGGTCATGCTCCTGGTCTGTCAGGCGGTCGCGGGCGTGGCCGCGGCAGTCCTGCTTGCCGCCACCGGTCATGCGATGCAGCCGATCCTGGGCCGTGGCCCGGTCGCGGACCGGCTTCACCAGGCGGTACCTGCTCTGCTCGTCGTGGCGGGCGCGGCTGCCTGCGGCCGCCTTGCGAGCGCGGTGTCTTCGTATACCGACGAGAGAATGACGCCGCCGCTGACCACGCACGCCGACACGGCCCTGGTAGCGGCGGTGTGCCAAGTCGAAAGCGCCGCCTACGCGCAGGACGGCTTTAGGAGGCGGCGGAGATGGGGGTGCTCCGTACCCACGTGATGGTCAACGACGCCCAACGGTTCATGGCAGCTCTGATCAGGATGATCGCGGCCAGCAGCGTGCTGTCCATCTTGCACCCGCTGATGGTGCCGTTGCTCATGCTGGCCTTGCTGCCGGCCGGCGTCGGTGCTGTTCTGTCCGCGCGAGTCGACTACGAGCTGCACTACTCGAATGTCGGTGATCGCAACGTGCGGCACATGATGCGGTGGTGGGCGACAACGCCCAAGCACGGCGACGAGGTTCGGGCCAACGGCATGACCAGCTACCTTCTGTTCTGGTACCGCGCGTTGTCGGAACGCATCGACCTGCGGCTTCGCGCGGGCGCCCCACGGACACTGAAGATCGCATTGGTCTCCTCCCTGGTCGGTGGCCTCTTCCTCGTCCTCACCTGGGCCGCGCTGGCCTGGCTGGCGGCAACGGGACGTATCAACCTTGCCATCGCTGCCACCGCCGTCGTCGCGGTGCAGACCACCCTGGCGGCACTGTCCCAGGTCGTCATCAACGGGGCAGCCCTCTTCCACACGAGCCTCTACCTCACCGACATGCAGGCCTTTCTAGATGACGCTGCCGACCGAGCCCCGAAGCGAGGGGAGGCGCAGATCGCGCTGCCGGTGGAGTCGATCTGCCTCGACGAAGTGGTCTACCGCTACCCGGGCAAGGAACACCCCGCCGTCGACGGGGTATCACTCCGGTTCCGCCGGGGCGAGATCGTCGCCGTCGTCGGTGAGAACGGATCAGGCAAGTCGACGCTGGTCCGCTTGATCACCGGGATCTACTTGGCGGACAAGGGGAAGGTGACCTGGAACGGGGAGGACCTGTCCCGTGTGAACCAAGAGTCCGTATGGGCATGCACCGGGCTCGTCCCCCAGCTCTTCGCCCAGTGGCCTCTCAGGGTCCGGGAGAACGTCACACTGGGGCAGCCCCGAACTATGGACGACGGGCCTGTGTGGGAGGCCGTCGACGCAGTCGGCATGCGCCAAGCGGTCGAGGACCTGCCCAAGGGGATGGAAACGCTGCTCGCCCGGGAAGTGTTCGGCGGTGTAGAACTCTCCGGCGGCCAGTGGCAGCGGCTGGCGTGCTCACGTGCGCTGTACCGCCTGCCCGAACTCCTGATCCTCGATGAGCCCACCTCCCAGATGGATCCGCGTGGAGAACATCAGATCTTCGAGGAGATCAAGCGCGTTGCCGCTGATCGGATCACCATCGTCGGCACCCACCAGTTGGAGAACACGCGCATCGCGGACCGTGTCGTCGTGATGGAACACGGGCGCGTGATCGAGCAAGGCCCCTACGAGTCCCTGGTCCATGCCGGCGGCCTCTTTGCCGAGCTACTCCGCCTCGCCAAGGACAGGTAGGAGCCGCTGCGTACTGACCACCAACCTCTCGTCGTTGTTGACCGAGTGGCAGGATGGCGGGCTGGACGCGTGGGTGCCGTGAATGTGGCAGAGCTGCCCTCCCGTGGTGTCCCCCCGGGCGGGCGGCTCGGCGGTGTACGGAAGGCCCCTGCTCGTGGATGAGCCGCGGCTACACTGCTGGGATACTTGAGCTTCACGTCCGTTTTGGTATCAGCCTCTGACTCCGGAGTTCGTAGGTGCAGCCTTTGACGTTCTTGCACGGGACGGAGACGTGGACGGCCGAGAGCGTTTTGCATGTCTATGCAGTAGTCGATCTCGCTGACCCCCGTCATGCGCCCTTGATCAACCTCATCACCGAGGCGAACAAGGCGCTGATCGACGAAGGGTTCCCGCTGTGCCCAGTCGAGCCGCGCTGGCTTCACATCAACATCGACCAAATCAGCGGGCGTCCAGCTGCCGATGTGCCGCAGGAAGAACGGCAGGCTTTGGTCGATGCCCTGCGGAAGCGGTTGGTGGCTGCCGAGCCGCTGGAGGTGATCGTTGGGTCGCTCCTGAGCTATCACACGGGGGTCATCGCCGACCTACATCCCGATGAAGGTCTCGCTTCGCTC
Source organism: Streptomyces sp. NPDC054770 (assembly GCF_053611985.1). Taxonomy (NCBI): domain Bacteria; kingdom Bacillati; phylum Actinomycetota; class Actinomycetes; order Kitasatosporales; family Streptomycetaceae; genus Streptomyces; species Streptomyces sp. NPDC054770. The sequence continues at coordinate 20,165 of NZ_JBSHBL010000019.1, read as the reverse complement.
CACGACGTCACCCGCGACACCATCCGAAGGGTGTGTGGCGATGAGGCGGCTCGCTACCCGTGGAGCGTCCAGCACTTGTCCACTGCGTACGCCTACGACCATGCCGACTCGGATGAGGCACAGCGCCGCTTGCGTCGTATTAGGCCAAGCCACGCCCCTCTGTACATCTCCGCCATCTATCTCGTCGACGTCACGGCCACGACCACCGAGAGGTCGAAGACCATGACATGGAAAGAGGTGGCCCGGATCCCTCTTGGGCCGGACGACTCCATGGCATGAGGCCTGTGGTGGCTACGTTTCCCATAGTACGGAATCTTCCTTTCGTCGTTGTCTCACTCGATCGACGGGGTCCGTGTGATCCTCTGCCCACAAGACCGACGACGGGGCGGCGGTGAGTACCTCTCCCCGGTGTCGCCGCAGTATCTCGAAGAACTGGAACGCTTCCACCAAGCCTGCAAGGACCTACAAGCCGCTATGCGTGCAAGTCTCACCGCTGCAGGCAGGTAAGCCGACGATCTCGCACGCGCTGTGCGCGGCGCTGGTCCCCATCGTCTTCTGCTGCCGCAGGAAGCTGATTCGGCACCGTCGATCAAGTGGTGCCGTCACGTAGCTTGGATGGCCGGTCTAGCCCGGACCAGGAACCCTTCGCTTCAGGCAGTGTTCTGACGGTGTCGGCCGGGAAGACTGGCCAGGCCCAAAGCCCCAGTAATCCTGATCCCGATGACAACGCGCTCCGGGGCCGAGGTCCGTCCCTATCGGCCGGCGTAGTGGGGGACGGCGCCTTCCGCCGCGGCAGCGTCGGTGAGGATCGCGGCCGTTCCCTCCGGGCTGGCCCAGAGTCCTCCGTCGACCTGACAGACAGACACATCTGCTTCACCGGGCCGGGGCGCCTGAATGTTGGCGCCCTTCTTGATGTATTTGCGATTGGTAACGCGAGCGACACCTGCGTCGGTGTCCATGGTCACGCCAACGGGTACGGCATGCGGGCTGCCGTCGGAACGAAGGATGGTCAGTGTGTGCAAGCGGTACTCACTCTAGGACTCTGGGTATCCGAGTCTCTGGCTGAATTTGTCCGCTGCATGATCAGGAGGATAGCCCAGCGGCTCGGGCGGATTTCGCCCACCCCATGCTCGATGCAGCTCCTCAGAGACTGGGCGTGAGATTGGTGCATAAGGTCACTTGTCACCACGAAACGGCTACCCCGAATATCTCGAATAGATAACGAAGCCATGTAGGCGAGGTGTGGGGGCGACCAATATGAACGTAAGGAAAAGTGGCAGCTCAGGGTCTTGATCGACATCCGCGTTGGTTGATTCGATGCATTTCGAAGAGGTGTTTTTCAGCCCCTTTGGCTCGCACGGAGAGTCTTGACGTTCTTGGTCCTGGGCGAGCCTCACGTAAGGTCCGGGAGGTTCCCGGGAGTCACCTCGAAAGGCTCCGGCCGGTTGACTTCCGTTCGCTCTTGCGACCAAGCGCACAGAAGAGACTCGGACGTCCTCGCAACCTCATCGCTTCGGCTGGTCCGCTCCATGCGGACGGTGCTGGTCTCGATGCCTGCGATCACCTTCATGAGTGCCGTCCCGGGGACGGAAAAGTTTTTGACCCGTGGTGGCTGACGCACGGCTCCGAGCGCGAGCCGTTCGGCCGGTACGAAAGGATTGCGCAATGTCTCCGGGAGAGAGCCGCCGTGGCGCGCCGGAATCTACGGTTCCCGTGAGGGAGCGGGCATGGCGGCGGCTGGGGCGATGGCGTACGGCCGAGAAGCGCACTGTGGAGCGCGGCCTGCACCGACGCCTGCGGCAGGAGCTGCGCAGCCTCGGCATCGTCCCGCCTCTGGACATGGATGAGCTTGTCAGGGCGTTGGGAGAGCGGCGTGGACGTCCGATGGTCCTGCGTCCCTTCGGGCTGGAGAAGCCCGGACCTTCGGGACTGTGGGTCGAGATGCCGGAGACGGACGTGATCCTCTACCAGGAGGAGACGACCCCGTTGCACCAGCGGCAGATCATCCTGCACGAACTCCTCCACATCCTCGTCGATGAGTGGGAGGAGGGCCGTGAGGCCACCGAGGTGTCCCGGGACGAGTTCGTCGAGGAGTGGTCAGTCCTCATGCCCGTCCTGGACCCCAAGCTGATCCGGCGGGTCGCCGCCCGATGCACGTACGAGGACGCGGAGGAGTGCTCGGTCGAGCTGGCGGCCACGATCATCCTGGAGTGGTCCTCGGTGGTGGATGCACTTCCTCCGTTGTCGGAGGACCCGCGAGTGCGTCGGGTTCAGTCTGCTCTGGGCGACCGCCGAGGGTGGTTGTAGGTCGTGGCGAAGTACCTTCTGCTGATCATCGCTGTCGCGGTCGCATGGCGGCTCCACCTGTGGCTCCGTGCTCCGCACGACGCTCCCACGCGGTCGGTGGCACTCGCCTTCCTGTGCATGGGGCTGTCGTATCCAGCGGCCATGCCGGGAGGCGCCAGCGGCATCGACACCCTCGCCGGGCACGGTATGGCCCGGCTCGCCCAGAACCTGTTGCTGCTGCTGGCGGTCTACTTCCTGATGTGCTTCTACCTGTACTCGGCGGACGGGCCGGGAGCGCGTCGTCGTGCCCAGTGGGAAGGCGTCGTCATGGCCCTGGTCGCGGTGGGGATCACCCTGGCCGCCGTGACCGTGCCACGGGACGAACTCGGCAAGCCGTACGTCACCGTGGACATGACGGTCCCCCAGATCTTCCTCTTCTACACCGTCGCCGGCCTGTACCTGATGTACTCGATCGGAGCCGCCGCATGGTGGTCGGCCGCCTACGCGCGCATGTCACGGCGGCCGCACGCCACCGGCCTGTGGATGACCGCGATCGGACTGGCTGCGATGGCTGCGGCCTCCGCGATCCGCGCGGTCTTCGTCACCGTCCGGTGGAGCGGTGGTTCTGTGCCGTATCGGGTCAACACCTACGCGTCGCTCTTGCTGGTCGTGTCCAGCCTGCTCTTCGCCGCGGGCGTCACGTACTCGGTTGCCCGCGCCAGGACCACCGCCACGCGGCTGTGGCTGCGTCGGCGACGCGATCACCGTCGGCTGGCCCCCCTGTGGCAGCTCCTGATCGAGGTCTATCCCCAGAACCACCTGCGGCCCGCTTCGTTGGGATTCTGGGACCGGTGGCGGGCACATGGCGTCCACCGCCGGTACCACCGCCGGATAGTGGAATGCCGGGACGGCCTGGTCGACATCAGCCCCTACGTGGTGGGCAGGGGGGAAGGCATGAACCTCCTGGACCTGGAGCCCGCTCAGCTGGCCCAGCGTCTGCGCGTCGCCGCCGACATGATCAAGAACGATGTTCCGGCACCGGGGCCGGCGGTCGCTTTGGCGATGCCGAAGGGGGACGACCGGGACGAGGACGTCCGTCAGCTGATTGCGGTGTCGGACGTACTCCGGCTGACCGCGTGACCACGAGAAAACGAGGAGACGAGACGACATGCTGATCACGGCCGGCCGGATCCTGACCGGTTCCGGGACGTATCTGGAGGACGGCGCCATCCTCGTCGAAGGCGCCACGATCACCACGGTCGGACCCCGCACGCGGCTCGCCGTCCGCGCTGGCGCGGACGAGACGCACTTCGCGTTTCCCGACGCGACGGTCGTTCCGGGGCTCATCGACACCCACGTCCACCTGGTGTTCGACGGAAGCAGCGACCCGGTGGCCGCTCTGCGCGCTTCGGACGACGAACACCTCCTGTCGGAGATGCGCCGACGAGCGGAGCAACTCGTTCGCAGCGGTGTGACGACGGTTCGGGACTTGGGCGACCGCAATCAACTGGCTCTGCGTCTGAACGAGGAGATCGGCCGCGGCGACACAGCTGGGCCTCGTGTCGTGTCCGCGGGCACCCCGTTGACCACGCCCGGAGGCCACTGCCACTTCCTGGGCGGCGAGGTCTCCGGCGAGGCGTCAGTCCGCGACTTGGTGCGACGCAACCTGGCGGCGGGTGTCGGCGTGATCAAGGTCATGGCGACCGGCGGCGGCCTGACCAAGGACGGGCCGAAGAGCTGGCAGAGCCAGTTCTCGGGGGACGAGCTTCGCGCTCTGGTGGACGAGGCGCATCAGGCCGGCGTGCCCGTGGCCGCGCACGCGCACGGGGTGGACGGCATCTCGGCGGTCGTGGACGCGGGTGTGGACACCATCGAGCACTGCTCCTGGATGACGGAGGACGGCTTCGGCCTACGCCGCGACGTACTCAAGAAGATCATCGATCGAGACATCGCCGTCTGCCCGGCTGTCAGCCCCCACTGGCAGATGGTGCCGCGTGTCTTCGGTGAGGAGCGGGCGAAGGTCCTTTTCGGGCAGGTCCGGGAGATGGCCGAAGCCGGAGTCAAACTCGTCGCCGGCACCGACGCCGGAGTGCAGCGGACCGGGTTCGACGGGTCGCTCGTACCCGCCCTCGCGTTCTACGCGCACCTAGGTATCACGAACGACAGGATCATCGACATGGCTACCGCCCACGCGGCCGATGCTCTGGGACTCGGCAGCTCGGTCGGCCGCATTGCCCCCGGCTTCTATGCCGACCTGCTGGTCGTCTCCGGAGATCCGCTGACCGACCTCGATGCCCTCAAGGAGATCCGTGCGGTGATCGCCGCCGGACAGATGCGCGAGCCGGGCTTTGGGACTCAGCAGCGGTAACCCCTCAGGAGGGCAACGACTCACGGAGGGTGGCCCGGCCCAAGCGGAAACGCCTTCGTTCTCCGATGCCCGCGCGAGAGTGGTCAGCGTCGTGATCTTCGGTGACGAGCCCGTAGGCAGTCAGACCCCAGATGGAAGGGCCCTGACGGGGACACGGATCACCGTCCGTCGGCTCGGAGCGGCCGCTGCTGTTCCGGAGGGGGTCCGGCCAGGCCTGACGTTCGGGCGTACGACTGGCGTGTCCTCGCGCTGACCTGCGCAGGTGTGCTGTTCCATGTGCGGGGACACGGATGACGGGACGGAAGTCCATGGTGCAAGAGCTGACGGCCACGTTGGATACGACGCTGGGACAGATCGTCGTGAGGCTGTTTCCGGAGTCCGCGCCGGAGACGGTCGCGAGCTTCAGTGGCCTGGCCCGGGGGACTTGGACGTGGCGAGATCCGCGGACGGGCGAACTGGGCTTCGGGCCGCTCTACAGCGGAACGATCTTCCACCGGGTGGTCGCTGGCCTCATGATTCAGGGAGGCGACCCGCAAGGCGATGGCACCGGAGGACCCGGCTGGGAGTTCCCGGACGAAATCGACCCGTCGGTGAATTTCGACCGGCCGTACATGGTGGCCATGACCACCACGGCGCCGGACACCGTCGGCTCGCAGTTCTTCATCACCCTCAGGCCTGCGCCGCAGTTCAACGGCCGACACACGATCATCGGCGAGGTGATCCAGGGGCAAGAGGTGGTCGACGCCATCGCGAAGATCCCTACTGGCCATAACGGTCGCCCCATCACGGATGTCGTCGTCCAGTTCATCAAGATCGACCGACAGGGGACCTGAGTCAGTGCGGTGTCACTCGCCTGTGTTTGTCTCCTTCTCCTCCAGCTCCGCCACCAACTCGTTGACCAGCGCCATGGCTTTCGGAGATAGCCCCTGTGCGCCGAGGCCACGAGCCCTCACCCGGCCCACGGCTCCCTTCTTGGCGGCGGCCAGGAGCTGAAGACCCTCGTAGACCTGGGCGGCCACGGTGTCATCCGGTTCGAAGTACATCCGTGAGACGCCGACGACCGCCGCCAGCGCGTCCAATACGGCAGGTGGCGCGGATTCGGCGGCGCCGGTACGGAGGTCCAGGAACTCCTCCTCGGTGATGATCTGAGCCCCGGCGTGGGCGTTCACCGCGCTGGCCATTTCCGCGTCGGAGGGAGGGCCAGGGGGGCTGGGGTACGAGTTGTCGAGGAGTAGAGTGATCTTCTCAGCCAGCGACTCGGGAGGGCCACCGGGAAGCGAGCCCGCACTCTCTCCCGACAACTCGGGTTTGTCGACATGCACTCCCTGTGCCTTGGCGATTGATTTGGCCTCAGCTCGCCGAAGCTCCTCCTTGCTGACCCCGTACGCCGACGCCAACGCCGGGACGTACTTGTCCTTGAGGCGTCGTTCGCCGCGTTCGGCCGCTGCTACTGGACCGGCGCTTCGGGTTCCGATCAGTTCGGCAGTCTCGTATTGGTAGTAGCCGGCGTCGCAGCGCAGATCGGTCAGATCGGGGGGACCGGACCGCGGGAACAGTTCGTCCAGGTCTCGTCCGAGCGCGCGGGCCAGGGCGGGCAACTTCTCCGGATCGGGAGTTTGCGCACCGCTCTCCCAGCTGGCGACCGCGGAGTCGGAGACGCCCAGGGCCTCGCCCACGGCGGCCTGGTAGATCTCAGCGGCACGCCGGACCGCACGCAGACGGCTTCGGTCGAAGTGGCGGGCAGGCATCTGACCTCGTTTTTTATGCAAGCTGGAGTCGATCCAGTGTGTTGACTTTTTCTCTAGCCGGGAATAGCTTCAGCTTAGCGAAGAGCGACTGGCATTGCACGCGGCTCGGTCTTCGCCTTCTGCCCTGCCAAGGCTCCCGGCCGAGGCAGGGTTGCTGGAGTGCAACCCCGGCATCCCATGCGCGGAGGGCTCCCAGGAGAAATCGGTACCGAGGGCTCCGTCCCTCGGGCGTTGGAACGTGTGCGGCTTCGAGCCTTGAGTGGGCGGAAGGCGCACCCCTCGGCCACTCCCTACCTAGAACGGGACCTGTGAGTGGCTGTCACGTGAGGAGTGCCGCATGTCTCTGCTGCGTCGAACGGACGTCAGAAACTGCATCTGGATCGAGATCTCGGGAACTGGGGATATCCGACCCCGCGCCAGTCCCCGCCCCTGCTGAACCTCGTTCATGCAGCGGTATATGTCGAGTTGGCGTCGGCTTCCCACAGTGTCCGCTGTCCGCTGGAGTGTTCACCACGTGTTGCATATGTTGCTGGTCCAACGCCGGCACCGCCGAGCGATGACCCCGTAATGGAGGAAAGCGAAACCACGCCCAGCGTCAACTCTGCGATTTCCAGCAGGAAATGAGGACGGCGCCCAGGAGTTAGCGGCTCCCGGGCGCCGAGCCCGCCACCCCTGAGGGTGCGGATTGATAACCGGGGCGAGTCGGCTGGCCTTTTCGACGAGAACGGCCGTCCCACCCCACCTACGAGTGAGGAATTGTCGCATGCCCGCGTCCCGAATCGGAAGGGCGATCACCGCCCGGCCTGCCAAGGCCGTTGAACCCACGGACGGTATCCGTCAGCACCGCCTGGCTGTCCTCCTGGCGGACATGGTGCCTGGTGCCCGCATCATCCGCGTCTCGCAGCGCCAGCCCGGCCAGACCTGGCCGAGTCCCTATACCCGCGCGTACGACGAGTGGGGACAACCCATACCTCTCAACCGGACCCAGCGAACCGCCGCCGCCCGCTGGGTGATCCGAGCCTTTCCCGGGGCGAACTGGGACGGGGCGCATGACCTCGACCTGACCACCGGGTCCCTGCGTCCCACGGCGGGGGCCTGCGCTCCATCGGTCGGGGGCCGCTGACCCGTGGCCCGGATCCGAACTATCAAGCCCGAAGCCTTCGCGTCCGAGTCGCTCGCCGCCGTCTCCCTCGCCGCCGAGCGGACCTTCTTCGGCCTCCTCACCCAGGCCGACGACCACGGCCGCTTCCGCGACCAGCCTGCCGTGATCACCGGACTGCTGTGGTCGCTGCGCCCGGAGCACGGACCCGTGGACGTCGAGGACGACCTGACCCAGCTCGCCGCCGCCCACCTGATCTGCCGCTATGGAGGCGACGACGGCAAGAGGTACCTGCACATCGTCACCTGGCGCCAGCACCAGAAGATCAACCGGCCGAGCGGCGTCCGCTTCCCGGCCTGCCCGCACCACGATGTCGAGCAGCCCGTTCCGGACGCACTGCGAACTCACGGAGACGGCACTGAGTCCTCCGTGAAGACCCACGGAGGACTCAGTGAGGGCTCACGTACCCGGGACGAGATCCCCAGCCCCCACAAAACTGCAGCTCAGAGCACACTTCGTGAGCCCTCGCGGAGCGCTCACGGAGGACTCAGTGAGCCCTCGATGAGCCCTCACGGTCCGGATCTAGGACCTAGGAACTTGGATCTAGGAACTACTTCTCCTTCGGGGGGCGCAGGCGCCCCCGCACCGGAGACCGTCTCGACTCAGCAGCTCATGGCCGAGTACGCCGCTGCCTGTGCTCACCGCCCGCCCAGCGGCGTACTCGGTCACCTCGGACGGGAGACCGCCAAGCTCCTCGCGGAGGGCATCGATCCGGACCACGTCCGGGCCGGTCTGGCCCGCCACCGGGCGAAGGGGCTGCACCCGAGCACCCTGCCGAGCCTGGTCCACGAGGCCATGAACGCCACCCCCACCAATTTGGTGCGGACGGAATCGCGGCCTAACGTGCCCGGTCACCGGGCCTGGGCCAATCCCGCCGACCCTGCCGCCGCCTACGCCGAGGAGCTGTGATGCGCGATCACGACGCCCAGCCCGTCGGCGGCATCGCCCGACGCCTGGCCAACATCCTCACCTCACGGGGTATCGACCCGGCCGCGCAACTCACCGACCCGGTCGAACCGATCCCCGCCCTCCAGGCGGCACAGGCCCGAATCCCGGCCCGCTACCGGGCAGCCGTCGCCGACCACCCGGCGGTCGCCGCCTGGGTCCGCGAGATCGCCGAGGCCGGTCGTCCCGGACCCGAGGGAGCCCGGGGCATCGCGCAGGGCCGCTCGCTGCTGATCGTCGGCACCACCGGCACAGGCAAGACCCACCAGGCGTACGGCGCGATCCGCTCGCTGCTCATCGCCGGCGTACGGCTGCGCTGGAAGGCGACCACGGCCGCCGACCTGTACGCCGAACTGCGACCCCGCCCCGGGCACGACGGCGAGCGGGAGCTGATGGACCTCGCCCGCTGCCCCCTGCTGATCATCGACGACCTCGGCGCGGCCAAGAACAGCGAGTGGACCGAGGAGATCACGATGCGGCTGATCAACCGCCGCTACAACGAGATGCTCCCGACGCTGGTCACCACCAACCTCGGCATGGCCGACCTGCGTCAGCACATCGGCGACCGGGTCGCCTCCCGGCTGACCGAGATGAGCGACAAGGTCATCCTCGACGGCCCCGACCGCAGACGAGCCCTCGCAGCCGAGCGTCGCCGCATCCCCGCCGTCTGATCCCCGCCGCGACCGGCTGCCACCACCTCCGCCTCCTTCACGCACCAACCCCTGGGACGCGCCTGCCCAAAACGCTCCCGGGGCGACCGGAGACACCCACATGCACAGCACCGAGAACCAGACGCCGCGCATCCTCGGCGACCTCACCTGGCACGACAGCGCCGCCTGCCGCTCGACGACCCATCACCAGGTCGATCCGGACATCTTCTTCCCCGAGCCCGACGAGATGGACCGCATCCGCGCTGCCAAGGCCCTGTGCGCGCAGTGCCCCGTCCGTGCCACCTGCCTGGACGCCGCCCTCGAAAACGGAGACCGCGACGGCATCCGGGGCGGCATGACCGAAGAGGAACGCGACCCCCTGCACCGCAAGCTCCACCGCCGCTGCGACTACGCCCGAGTCAACGCCGTACTCGACGGCCGCGACATCCACCTCACACAGGCCGAGCGCGACGCCGTCGTCATAGCCGCCTACCACGCCAAGGTGCCGGCCGAGCGGCTCGCCTGGCTGCTCAAAATCACCGAGGAGCACGCCGAGAAGCTCTACCGACGCACCCGCCGGAAGATCCGCAACCGCGCCGTCGACCACAGGAAGACGGTGAACGAGGGGAAGAAGAAGCCCAAGGCCAGCCCCACCACGAAGCTCAAGGCACCCGCAGCCGAGACCCCCGCACGTGGCGACCTCGGGACGGCCGCGTGAGCCACAACGCCCCAACACCGGCGCGGATGACCGGCTGGGACCGGGCCGCGATCGTCGCGCTCGGCAGCGCCGGATGCGCGCTCTCGTACGACGCCCTGCAACAGATGGCCACCGCCATCCACGTCCGAGGACCCCTCACGTTCCTCTTCCCCCTGGTGATCGACGGCTTCATCGCCTACGGAGTACGCGCCCTCCTGGTCCTGCGCACCGCCGCCTTCGCCGCCCGCCTGTACGTGTGGGCGCTGTTCGGCACGGCGACCACCGCCAGCATCTGGGCCAACGCCCTCCACGCCGTACGCCTCAACCAGCAGCATCCCGAAGGCGGCGGACTCCGACTCGGCGACGTCACCGTCGGCGCCCTGTCCACCCTCGCTCCGCTCGCCCTGGCCGGAGCCGTCCACCTGTACATCCTCATCGCCCGCCGGGTCACCGAGGCCGGTCACCACGGACACCCGGACACCGTCGCCGTCCGCACTGACCGGATCACCACTGACCGGCCGGAGACTCCGCAGGCGGCGGACGGACACCGGCCGGTCCCGGTCACCTCCGGGCACTCGGCCGCGCTCTCCCGGCCGGACAACGGCCGTCCGGCGGTCACTTCCGGCCCGGACGTGCCGCGAATGGCTGACCGGGAGGAGGCGTCCGGACACCACCCGCAGAGCGTCCCGGAGCCGGAGTCCACGCACGGCGGAGACACCACTGACCTGGGCGGACAGCCGGTCAGCAGACCTGCCCCGATCACCCGTCTCCGGCTCGCCGCCCCCACGGCCACCGAGCCGGAGACCAGCCGGGACACCGCCTCAGAGGCCTCGGACACCGGCGGCCCGGACACCGCCGCGTCGGCGAACACCCTCCTGCCGATCGCCCGCCAGGCGGTCGCCGACGCGGGCAAGGTCACCCGCGAGGTCGTCGCGGACGCCATCCGCGGACAGGGCAAGACGCTGTCCAACGACCGACTGACCGCCCTGATGCGACAACTCCGCGCCGAGAGCAGCCAAAAGTCGGCCACCAGGACCGGCTGACCGACCGGCCCGGACAGGCGGGCGGCCAGCGGCCACAACTTGGCCGCCCGCCCGCACCCCACCAACTCTCCTCCACACACCGGAGACACACATTGCGCACCACACCGACCACCCCGGCCGAAGCGGACGCCTGGATCACCGTGCTCCGGCGGTACGGCCACCTGCACCGTGCCGAACCCGGCCCGGACGGAACCTGGACCGTGCAGCGAACCCCCGCCAGCACGCCCCGCACCCTGCATCACCCGGTCCTCGCGCTCGACTTCGTCGCCGAGATCCTCCGCGACGTGCGCCGTACGAAGGCCCGGACGCACTGATGGCAGGCTCCGAATCACCCGAAACAACCTCTGACCTGCGGCAAGGTGACTGCCCGGCACGAGGCCGAGCAAGCTGTAGCTTCCGAAACTCCTCCGCGGCCACGGGCCGCGGAGGAGTTTCGGAAGCGCATGCCCCCGCCCCGGGAGGGGCGGCGGAAGCCCGGCACCAGGGGGCGCCGTGCTGGGAAGCCGCGACCGAGGGCGGATCGCGGCCAGGAGAGGACCCGAACCCGCCCGCCACTACGCGTACGCGCCCTCGCCTGCGTCAGAGCGTGCACCGTGACCAAGTCCGCAGCGTCCGACTGACCTCCGACGAACTCGCGTTGGTGAAGCACGCCGCGGAAGCCGTCGGCCTGAAGACCGCCGGGTTCCTCGCCGACGCCGCGGTCTCGGTCGCCCGGGACCAAGGAGGCCCGCAGCCTTGGCTGTTGGACCAGCGCGGCCGGGTCGAAGAACTGATGGCCGCCAGCGCACAGCTCGCCCGCGCCGGCAACAACCTCAACCAGGTGGCCCGCATCCTCAACTCCGGCGGTCAGGTGGAGTACGCGGACGACGCGGTCGCCCGCGTCCTGCGGGCCGCGGACCGGGTCGAGGCCGCCGCGATCGACATCGCACGGCGCTGACGGTGGTCCCCGACATCTCCACCGGCAGCCGCACGTACGGACTCCTCAACTACCTCTACGGACCCGGCCGCCGCGAAGAGCACACAGACCCGCACCTCGTCGCATCCTGGATGCCCGAACTCGCCCACGACCCCGGACGCGATCCGGCCGCCACTCTCAAGCAACTCGCTGACCGGCTCGACCTCCCCGTCCTCGCCCTTCCGAAGGACCTGCGCCCGGCCCGGCACGTCTGGCACTGCCCCGTGCGCACGGCACCCGGCGACCGCCACCTCACCGACGCCGAATGGGCCGAGGTCGCCCGCCGCATCGTCCACGCCACCGGCATCGCCGAACATGGCGACGACAAGGCCTGCCGTTGGATCGCCGTACGCCATGCCGACGACCACATCCACCTCGTCGCCACCCTGGTCCGCGAAGACGGCCGCCGCCCCCGCCGCCACGAGGACGGCATCCGCGCCCAGGCCGAATGCCGCAAGATCGAGAAGGAGTTCGGCCTGCAGATCCTCAACGGCGGCGATCGCACCGCCGCCCAGCGCCCCACCAGCGCCGAACGCTCCAAGGCCGAGCGAACCGGCCGGACCGAGACCCCCCGCGAGTCCCTGCGGGAGAGCGTCCGCCACGCCCTGGCCGGAGCCGCCAGCGAGGAGGAGTTCTTCCACCGCCTCGCAGAAGCCGGCCTTCGCGTCGAACAACGCATCGCCCCGTCCGGCGACGCACTCGGATACAAGGTCGCCCTGCCAGGCGACCGCAACCGCGACGCCGAACCCGTCTGGTTCTCCGGCTCGAAACTCGCCCCGGACCTCTCCCTCCCCAGGATCCGCCAGCGCCTGGAGGCCGGGCGCCTCGATGGCGAGCCCATCACGGACCATGGAGATGACCGAGTACCTCGCCCGGCCCCTGCACGGCGCCAGGCGGTCACGGTCGCCGAACGAGCCGTATCGATCCTCGACGGGGACGATGACGAAGACTCCGCCGCCCAACTCGTCGGCGCCGGCGAACTCCTCGACGCTCTCGCCCAGACCGCCCCGCCCTCGACCCGCGGGGAACTCTCCGAGGCCGCCCACGCCTTCGAACGCGCCACCCGCTCCCACATCCGCGCCGAGCGCGCCGACAACCGAGCCGTCCGCTCCGCCGCCCGCGGCATCATCCGCGCCGGCAACGCCCTCGGCAAAGGCGAAGACGGCGGCGCCACCGCGATGGTCCTGTCCACGATGGTCCTCGTCACCATCGCCGCCGCGCGCTGGCACTCCGCCCGCGGCCACGCCCAGCAGGCAGCCGCCGCTCAACGAGCCGCACAACACCTGCGCGGCGCCTACCGCTCGGCCGCCGCCGCTCCCATGATCGCGATGCGCGAGCAGGGCCGGCGCCTCCCCGAACCCGTACGAGAGGGGTACGCCAGCACTCTCGAAACAGTCCTGCCCGAGCATGCCGACTCCCTACGCCGCGAACCCGGCTGGGACGCACTCGTGGCCACCCTGGACCAGGCCGAGCGCGCAGGACACGACCCCGATGCCCTGCTCCAGCAGGCCATCGAATGGCGTGAACTGGACACCGCGGACAGCGTCACCGACGTCCTCGTCTGGCGAGTACGACGCATCGGCAAACTCCCCGCCACCATGGACCCGCCACGCGCCCGTACGAACGCGCAGACAACCCGATCACGCCCTCGCCCGTCCCCGCCGCAAGCGCCCGATGGGTCGGCCGACACCCGCCGTGTCGACTCCCGCCACCGGGGACCAAAGCGCTGAGCAGCACAAAGAGCTGGACACCGACGGCCGGCGCCTGTTAGGGCTGGTTGATATGGAGAAGGAGACAATGCAGATACTCGACGAAGGCCTCCACACTCAGAGAACCGTTCTGCCGGAGACGGCCCTCGGCGACGATCCTCTGCTGCGGCTCCAGCAGGAGACGCAACTCGGCGACGGCAGCATCGGCCTCCGCGCCACTACCCACCCCGAGGAAATCGTCATCACCGGGATCCCCGCGATGTGCTCGCGGTGCGGCGCCCGGCGCGACTGGATGGTGATCTGCGACCGCGACGAGATCAGCATCCGCTGCCGTTGCGCACACCAGTGGGTCGAGCGCGAACTGACCAGCGCGGACTACGAGGCGATGATCGACGTCGGAGGCCAGGACTACCCGAGCCTGGACGCCGCGGCCCACGCCGCAGGCTACGACGGCACACTCGTCGGCATCTATCTGACTGAGCCCAGGCCCGAATAGCCCTGCGGCCGGGCGCCGCAGACGTCGCGTGCTGACCCATGCACTCAGACTCACGAGGTTCCTTGCGAACGACCAGGTCTCGCCTCTGGACACACGTCAATTCTGTGGAATCAGGTTTGTCAATCAGGCGTGGGACGGTCAGAGACTCGCTGCTGTGACCACGATCAGGTCGAGGGCGGCCTCCAGCCCCTCCTCGGTGACCCCAGCGACGGCATCGCGGCCCTCGCCCTCCCCAGTTGCCTGGGGTTACCCTTGCCGGGCGGCGAGTACCAGGCAGGCCCCGCCGACGGCGGCCGTCAAGGCCGGAGGCCCGCGCCCTGCCCTGCGAAAGCGAGCGCGGACCCCCGGATCAGGTAGCCAGGGGCCGGTCCGTCCTCAACGGCCGGCCCACCAACTGAGCACGACCGGCACGGCCAGCAGCACGGTGTCCAGCGCGTGCCACGCGAAGGCGCCGCGCGCGGTCCTCGACCAGCGCACGAGCTGGCCGTGCCGGGCCTTCGACCGCGGTCGTTCTTCACGGTGGAGTGCCATTCTCATCCCTCCTTTCCTGTTCATCGCTTGGTTCGGGCGGCGGCCGTGCCCGGCGGTCCTCGGCCCCGCGGTCGCTGATGGTCGGCGGTCATCCCGGTTGCCTGAGCTGCTCGGCCTTCTGCCGCTCTCTCTCGGAGTTGCTCAGGTTCCCGTTGAACGGCGGAGCGAGTTGGTAGGTGTGCACCCACTGGAAGCCGCGCGGGGTGAGCGCGTTCTCCACCTCGTCGGTCCCGCTCTTCACCAGCAGCTGAAGGTCCAGCAGTTCGCCGATGCCGCGCGCCATCGTGTGGCGGTTCAGGCCCAGTGTCATGGCGCCGCGGGTGTCCTGCGGGAGGGTGAAGGTCTCTTTCCGCCGGCTCATCGCCGCCAGCAGGACGGCCTTGCCAGGCATCCCCAGCTTCTCGTGCAGGCCCTCGCGCCAGTAGGCGAAGGGAACCCGGAAGTAGACATCGTTCGCGGCACCGGAGGGGACGGTGTAGGGCCTCGCGAGCCCTCCGATCCGCCCGCCGCATTCCCGACGCTTGACGATTCGCTTGTAGCGACGGTGCTGTACCCGGTCGATCAGGCCCAGCTTCTCCAGGTGCTGCCACTGGCGGGAGACGGCCACGCTCGCCCCCTTGTCGGGGCGCATGTAGATGCCAGCTGCCCGCGCCCACAGCTGCGAGCGCTCGGTAACGCCGAAGTCGCCGCCGGTCGTGACGGCATAGACCAGCAGCAGCAGCTCCAGGGCGAGTGGGGCTCGCAGAAGCTTGGACAGGGGCCCCGGCCCGAAAGTCGGTTCCCCGTACTCGGTCCTGAAGCGGGTCCGGACGAACTCCTGACGGATCGGGAACTCTTCGTAGCGCCGCTGCGAGCGCCGCAACAGATACTCGATCGACTCTTCCCGGCTCATCACTCGCTCGGCCATGGCTTCCGCTCCCCTCCGTAAGCGCCGCCTCGGCGCCCCCGCGAAGAGCATGCCCCTACCGTGCGGTCCGGCCGAACCCCGACCGCACGTCCCGTGCCCCGTCTTCACCGGTGCCGGAGGAACTGATAGAGCCACACCCCCTATCACCCCCTTGAGGAAGGGTTGGGCTGGAATAGCAGCTCATCGAGCAGTGAGAGCGAATCAGACTCATCTCCAGGACCTCAAGGTTGCCGTCTGAGAACCCGTTGGCTGCGTAGATCCGTGGCAAAGAGCGAACCTGGGGAACACGCACACCTGGGCCCGTGCGCGTCCTGGGGCAGGGAAGCGGCCGTCCGTGCGTACGCGTCCAAGGTCCGCGGCGCACGACCGAGGTCCTCCCACGCCTGCAACCAGGTCGCCGCATCTTCATGCCGGGCCAGTACCGGCCACCTGGCCACCAACGCCGATGTACTGCTCAGGCCATTCCCCAGGTCCGTGGACGAAGCCGGGCTACATGATCACCCAGGCAGATTCCACGTAACTTCTAGCTGGTATGGGCGTAGGCAGAATGGGGCGATGGACGCTGGACTCACCGCGCTGCTCGGCGCCGCCGTAGGCTCACTCGCGACCCTCGGCTCCGCGATGGTCGCCGGACGTGCGGCGGCGCGCTCGCAGTTCGGCCAGTGGCATTGGCAGCACCGCCGGGACGCCTACGCGAACTACCTTTGCGCGCTGTACGACCGTGATGTCGCCTTGGACGTGGTACGCGACGCGCTGCGGGTTGACCGGCCGGACCTGCGGGATGTCGACGAGAAGATGGAGCACTTCGTCGCCCAGGCCCGCGGTGTCCACAGGGCCGCCGAGCTTGTCATCCTGGAGGGCCCGACCTCTGTAGTGGGGGCGCGGTACGGCGTCGTTCACGCGTCCGACGACCTCGCCGAAGTCGTGCGGCGGATGGTGCGTGACGCCCGCGCGGAAGACACCTCCCCAAGGCCGCGGACACCGCGCTCGCCGCCGAGCGGGAACACTTGCTCTACCAGGCCGTGAAGCACCTTCGCGTAGCGGCATCCGACGTCCTGGGCGACAGCGGGACACGCTAGTCCGCTCGTGGGCGCACCGGCGGTTTGCATCAGGAAGGCACCCCGGCTGTCGGATACAAGGCTGTGATGTCCCAGGCCACGAGGGCTGCCCCAGTCGTGGGACAGCCCTCGGAAGTTCGCGGTGAACGGATAGTCAGCGGGTCGCCAGGTGGTTGGCGAGGTGCAGCGCGTCGGTGGCGATGGACAGGGCGGCGTGAAGCCCGATGACCTCGTGAATCGTAGGGTGCACGACGGCGGTCCAGTCGCCGTGGAGGTCCGGCCAGCTGGCGAGGAGGACTTCGGCCGAGGCCAGACGGAGGTGAGCGGTCACATCCATTCCGTCTCCGAGGCGGGGCTCCCAGCTTAGGAGGACGGAGCCGGGTTGGAGGCGGTCGGCGTTGAGGTTGGTTATCCACATCGTGTGGATCGGTTGGGTGGGACGAGGAGGCACGCGGCGGAGGAGAGCGCCACGCGCGGACTGCGGCATGGGGTGACGAACCAGGTCACTGAGGAGCAGGCGTTGCGAGAAGTCGCGGGAGCTGATCGGTGAAGCAACCTGTCGTGCGTGCGGGCGGTACGTCATACGTTGGCCCAGTCCAGCTGGTTGCGGACGGCGGGCGGCAGCACGCACTCCTGGCCGTCTTCAGCGATATAGACGGCTCCGTTCGATCCAGTTATCTCTAGAATGCGGCCGATGTGGTGGGCATAGGGCCAGTCGGGATTGATGGCGAGGGACACAGGCAGGTCAGGGTCGAAGTTCTGGAGCTGACGGACCAGTTGGCCAACAGTGATCTTGTAGCGCAAGACAGTCTCCTGGGTGATGAGAGTTCGGAAGCGGGTGTCACAGCCAGGTGCAGTAGCGGGTGGGGAAGGCGATCAGAGCGGCGAGGAATCCCGCGACGGCCTGTGCCGGGGTGTCTGGTCCGAAGATCTGGCGCCAGGCAGTGGTTCCGTCGTTGTCCGCGACGTGGATGTGCCATAGCTCGCCGCGTACTGCCTGCCGGCGTTCGGGGAGAAAGCCCACGTAGACGCGGCGGTCGGGGCTGGAGTAGTGGACGTTGCGGTCCACGTCGGCGACGACGTCCCATCCCTGGTCCTTGAGAAGGTCGGTCACGGGTCGGGCGCGGTGATATTCGAGGAGCCACTCACGCTCGCCGAGAGCCGGCCGAGGAGGTTCTGCAGGGGGCTGGAACGGGGCGGTGGTGGTGAGCGTCACGAACAGGGAACCCTTCGTTGACCTGCTGCTTTTCCGGGCTCCCGTACGTTGACATGGTCTTGGCCGGCGTCTCCAGTCGTTGCCCGCAGTGTGCGTCTGCCGTGGGCGAACTGCGGCGGGTGCGAGGACTGCTGTCCGTCCAGCGCGGAATGAAGCGGAGGTCTGCTCAGCTGGTGCGGGAGCGGCCGGTCGAGGGCCACGTGGAGAGAAGAGTGAGGAGCGGGCTTGAGCAGCGAGGAGATTCGCGTGCACGATGAGGCTGCCGACGACGTTGAGGCGGCGTCGTTGGGCTGGTCCCGGATGGCTGACGGCCGCCGGATCGAGCTGAGCGTGGGCGAACTGGCACGGCTTGTGGGCGTCGAGACCGACGGTTCCATGTGAGCGTGTGTACGAGTGAGGCGGCAACGGCTAACTTCAAGCAGAACGAGGCCTGTTGTGAGGAGGGCTTCGGTGCGTCGTGGCGTCGGGGCTCGACAGGTCCCTTGACGACTTCGTCGTCGGCGAGTTGGGGCCAGGAGCGCCCGCCTCGGTCTGAGACTCCGCTGACCGACTCAACGACCGGGCCAGGCCCTCGGTGAGGTAGGCCTCCGAGTATGTGTCGATGACGTCAGATGGGGTCGCGCGCCTCTCCCAACGGAAGACCATGGGCGCACGCCGACAGCACGCGGAATCATGGGGCATGAGTCCAGATGGCTGGCACCTCACCGAAGATATCGGCGACTTTCTCGCTCGTGCCGGATACTTCGTGCGCTCGCGTCCCATACTTCACACCGTCCCGCTGACGGCGACCGAGGCCCTGCGTACGCGCGGGGCCGGCACCTATGGCGCCGTCCCCATCTTCGGCCTGCTGGCATGCGGGCGAGGTCCGTGCGACCTTCTTCCGTACTCCGTCCCGCCCCCTGACCCTCACTCCCTCACCCTCGAAGAGGCCGACAGCCTCGCCGCCCACCTAACCGACCTCGGTCACTCCCTCCCCGGCGTAAACGCGGACCACGACGCCGCCACACCCTTCGCCGAGGCTTGGCAGCGGCGCGCCAGCGCGCTACCGACGCTGCACGAGCGCGAGCGGCCTCTATGAGTGGTTCCAGAGTCGGCACAGCTTGCTCAGTGAAGAAATCCCACACGGCGCACCGCAAGCCATTGCTCTACCTGTATGCGGTCGCTTGGCGGCAGGCTGAGGTCGTTGGCAAGGTCGGCGAGTAGGCCAGCAAGGTCAGCGAAGCACGTTTCACTGAGCCGCGACAGAGACCAGATTGCCCCCAGGCGGTCAGCGCTGGGGTCTCGGGCAAGGTCACGCAACAGGGCGGTACCGCGTGGGCGATCCAGACGCGCAAGACGCGCAGCCGCCCCCACCCGGTCGCACGCGCCGAGGGTGGTGTCCCAGGCGAGGCGAACGAGGAGGTCGGTAGTACGGGCGTCGCCGAGGTCCGCCAGCCGGTCTGCGCATTCCCTGCGGAATACCCTGTGCAGGCTGGGTTCGAGACCGAGCCGGTAGAGGAGGTCAGCACCGCGGGCATCACCGAGCTCCGCCAGAGACTCGGCCGCCCACACGCGCTGGTCGCTTATGTCGGCGAGGGACTCGTCATCTTCGAACTCGGCATCGAGACGGTCAGGATCGAGACCGACAGCAGTGTCGCCGGCCAGAGCAACAAGAAGGTCGCCACCCCGCACGTCATCCAGGAGATACAAGATCCGCGCCGCATTCACGCGGTGCCAGCTGTCGCGGGTGGCGTCCCGGGCAACGTCATCGAGCAGGGAGACGGCGGTCTCGGTGATCGGAACAGGGATTCGTGTTCCCAGCTCTGCTTGCAGAGCGACCACATTGCATCCTTCGACTCCTCCGATGCTGATCACGTGCTTGAGGAGTCGGGTTACCTCACGGCTATCAGGTATGGCCTCGAGGAGGAAACCGAGATAGGACGCGTGGCTGAGTCTCCAGACCATCTCCTTCCGCCAGATGTGCTCTTTGAGGGGACGTACGTGGATCCAGCGCCAGCGTCCGTACCACCGGAGGTGGAACATGTTGTGAAGCGTACGGGCGAGAGCCTGGGCGTTGCGGGTGGCATGGCGTACGGCGCAATACTCGAGCAGCGTCTGATGCAGGAACTCGAACTTGTCGGCGCGTTCAATGAGCAGGCCACTGCTCCGCAGGACGTTCCCGAGAAATCTGTCCCATACTGGCTGCGGTACTCGCTCGGGGCGCTTGGCCTCCGGTTGGGAGGCCAGGATCGCGACGGCTGGTGTGTCCTTCCCCACGTGCCGCTCGGCGGCGAGGCGATCGATCAAAGCAGGGAGACTGCTTAGAAGTTGTTGTCTTTCAGGACGTGATCGACGCGTTTCCGCTGGTCGGGGATAGGAGTGGTGGTTCCGTGGGAGTGGTGGCCTGTCGGGTTGTCG